>DASPTB010000105.1:0-25271 GCA_035623615.1 Actinomycetota bacterium | reverse complement strand
CCGCTCCGGCTGGTGCTCGGCGATCTGGCGACGCAGCGGGCGACGCGCCGCATCGCGCTGCCGCCGCTGTCGCTCGAAGCCGTGCGCACGCTGATCGGCGACCGCGACCTTGACGCCTCCGAGCTGCACGCGGTGACGGCGGGGAATCCCTTCTACGTCAACGAGATCCTGGAGGCCGGTTGGCCCTCGCTCCCGCCCACGGTGCGCGATGCGGTGAACGCCCGTCTCGCGCGATCGAGCCCGGCCGCTCGCGAGGTCGTCGAAGCGGCGTCGCTCATCGGCGCCCGTGTCGACCCGGTGCTCCTCAGCGAGGTGCTGCCGGACACGTCGGGTGTCGACGAGGCGGTCGCCACAGGCATCCTGCGCGTGGACGGCACCCGATTGCGCTTCCGCCACGAGCTCGTGCGCATGGTCGTCGAGGAGTCGATTCCCGCGGGGCGGAAGATGGAAGTGCACGGCCGTGTGCTGGCAGCGCTCGAGGCCGCCGGGGACGCCGACCCGGTCGTCCTGGCCCACCACGCGGAAGCAGCCGGCGACGGCGAGGCGGTCCTTCGCCACGCGCCCGCAGCCGCGCGGGAGTCCTCGGCCCTCGGCGCCCACCGTGAGGCGGCGGCGCAGTACGAGCGCGCCCTGCGATTCACCGATGCCCGGGATGCCGTCGTCGCGGAGCTGCGCGAAGGCCTGGCGGGCGAATACGAGCTCCTGGATCGCTGGGAGGACGCGGAGGCGGAGCTTCGACTTGCGCTCGACCTGCGGACGGCGACGGGCGATCGACTGCACGTCGGAGGGGATCTGGTGGAACTGTCGAAGGCGCTGTGGCGGCTGGCGCACGGACGCGACGCGGCCGACACCGGCCAGGAGGCGATTCGGGTACTGGAGGAGCTCCCCGCCGGTGCCGAGCTGGGACGGGCGTACGCGCACCTCGGGATGCTCCGGATGGAGACCGGCGACGACGACGCCATGGATCTCAGCCGCACGGCCCTGGCGCTGGGCGAACGCCTCGACGACCCGGGCATCGTGAGCTTGGCCCTCAACAACATCGGGTGCGTGCAGGCGATGGGGGGCCAGCCGGGCCTCGGCGAGCTCGATCGCGCTCTGCACGTCGCCCTGGACGCGGACGTGTACGAGTACGCGGGGCTTGCGTATTGCTGTCTGCAGATCCTCGCCTACTCGACCTTCCGATTCGACGACGCTGCGGACGCATTCTCGGACGGCATGGCGTACGCGGAGGGACGCGAGATGAGCGTCTTCAGCACGTGCCTGATCGGCGGCCGCGCGTACACGTTGACGATGTTGGGCCGCTGGGACGACGCGGAGGAGCTCAGCCGCCAAGTGCTGGACCGCCCTCACATCTCGCGCATCAACAGGATGAATCCTCTCCTGGCGCTGGGCACCGTCCGCGCTCGCCGGGGAGTGAAGGGTGCGCACGAGCTCCTCGAGGACGGACGCGCGACCGCGGAGGGCACGACGGAATGGCAGTGGATCGTGCCGATGCGGGCGGCCCTCGCCGAGCTCGCGTGGCTCCAGAACCGTCCGGAGGAGATCGTGGAGCTGGTGCGGACGGCTCCTCGGGGGACGCTCGATCGCGCCGACCCGTGGACGCTCGGGTCGCTGGCGATCTGGCTGCACCGGGCGAACGTGGCCGACGGCTTTGCGTTCGAGGTGGGTGAGCCGTACGCGCGCGAGATCGCGGGCGACTGGCAGGGGGCGGCCGCCTTCTGGGACTCGGTCGGCCTCGATTACGACGGCGCCCTCGCTCGGCTGAGCTCCTCCGACGAGGCCGCGCTTCGAGAGGCACTCGACACGTTCGAGCGCCTGGGTGCCACGGCGACGGTGTCGGTGGCCCGCGCGCGCCTACGGGAGCTGGGAGTCAAAGGCGTTCCTCGCGGCCCCCGGCCGGCGACGAGATCGGCTCCCGCCGGCCTCACTCCGCGCGAGCAAGAGGTTCTCCTCCTCGTGTCGGAGGGGCTGCCGAACAAGGAGATCTCGGAGCGCCTGTTCATCTCCGAACGAACCGTCGATCACCACGTCTCCGCGGTCCTCTCCAAGATCGGCGTGTCGTCGCGCACCGCGGCGGCCCGCGAGGCGGCCAGGCTCGGGATCGTCGCCCCAACCTAGGCACCGCCCCCTTCCAATCTGGGCATTCCCTCCGATGGTGGCGCCTCGGCGCGCGCCTACGTTTGCTCCCTCGACACCCGGCGGTGAGAAAGGAGGAGCGATCGTGCCGTTGTTCCTGGACATGCACGCGATCCATGGCGTGACCATGGACGACGTCGCCAAGGCTCACGTCTCCGACCTCAAGACGCAGGTCGGCCGCGACGTGCGGTATCTGCGGTACTGGGTCGATGTCGACAGGGGGCGTGTGTTCTGCCTGGTGGAAGCACCCACGGCGCAGGCCGCGGCCGACGTCCATCGGGAAGCTCACGGTCTGGTCGCGGAGCAGATCTACCGCGTCCAGGAAGGTTCGTGACCGGCCGCGACGAAGCGTGGGACCCGAGGCCGAAAGAGAAGGAGGGGAACGCAATGCGCACCAAACATCTTGTCCGGTATGGAGTCGGGCTCGCCGTCGCCTTGGTGTTGGCGGCGTGGATGCTCCCGGCGTGGGGGCAGTCGGATTCCGCCGGGAAGGCGGTGAGGCCGGCGTCGGACAACGGCGCGCTCATCAGGGATCTGGCAGCGGCGCGCCGGGCGACCGCCAAGTACGCCACGAACCTGGACCTGGCCAAGCACGACGGCTACGGCATCATCACCCAGATGATCCCGGACATGGGGTACCACTTCCTGAACCCCGGCATCTCCGGGTTCGACGTCACGAAGCCGCCCATCCTCGTCTACGAGCACACGGGCAAGGACTCCTGGCAGCTCGGCGCCCTGGAATGGGTGTTCCCCTCGATACCGGCGTCGCCGCCGCTTCCCAACGCCACGTACGGCTTCTTCCCGGCGGCCTGTCACTACCTGGACGGGACGTTCATCCCGGACCCCGATCAGTCGACCTGCCCGCCGACCAACCCGGACACGGGATCGCCGTTCAACTTCTGGCACCCGGACCTGGTCACGATGCACGTCTGGCTGTGGTACCCGAACCCGGCCGGCCTGTACTCCGGAACCAACCCGTTGGTGGCTCCCTTCAACAGAGGCTGACCGACTCGGCAGGTGCGTGACGAGGGGCGGTCGCGTTCAGGCGCGGCCGCCTCTCGCACGGCGTCAGCGCGCGTAGGCTCCCGCCGGCACCTGCTGCGTGATGCAGTGCGGGCCGCCCCCGCCGAACGAGAGGACGCCCCCGGGGACCGCGACCACCTCGCGGTCGGGGAAGATCTCGGCGAGCCGCGCGAGTGCTTCCTCGTCCTGCGGCAGTCCGGCAACGGGTGCGACCACGCCCCCGTTGGGCAGGTAGCAGTTGAGGTAGGGGATCTCGACGTCGAGGCCGGCGACGGTCGTGTGCGCCGTGGGCGCGAAAGGAAGCACCTCCAGCGTCCGCCCCCGTGCGTCCGTCTCGGCCTTCAAGTGGTCGACGTTGCGGCGGGATTGCTCGTAGTTGTTGTTGGCCGCGTCGTCCGGCGTCTCGAGCACGATCGTGCCCGGGCGAACGTACTGGGCGATGCCGTCCACGTGCCCGTCGGTGTCCCGGTCCTCGAACGCCTGCAGCCACACGACCTTGTCGATGCCGAGGTAGTCGGCGAGTCCGGCCTCGATCTGCCCGCGGGACAGATCGGGGTTCCGGTTGGGGTGCAGCAAGCACTGCTCGGTCGTGAGCAGGGTTCCCTCGCCGTCCACGAAGATGGATCCACCTTCGAGCACGAACGGGGCGCGATACCGCCGCACACCGAGATGCGCCGCCACCGCCTCGGGCATCGCCGCGTCGCGGTCGAACGGGAGGTACTTCTCGCCCCAGGAGTTGAACGTGAACTGGACGAGCGCCACGTTGCCCTCCTCGTCGGTTACGAAGATCGGTCCGCTGTCGCGCGCCCACGAGTCGTCGATCGGGATTTCCAGCGGCTCGATCCCCGATCCACACCGGTCGCCAACCTCCGCCGCCTCACCCGGATTACAGATCATGACGAGCGGCTCGAACGCCGCGACGGCCCGCGCGACCTCCGCGTAGACGTCCTTGGCGTCCTCGAGGACCGGCGACCAGAACGGCGCCCGCGTCTGAGTCGGCCACGCCATCAGGCATGCCTGGTGCGGTCCCCATTCGGGCGGCATGTGGAACCCGTCCTCCCGTGGTGTCGCCATGTCGCGTTCCTTTCGACGCCGGCCCGCGGTCAGCCTAGACGAGATGCGACGGCCCCGGACGGCCGGGGATACTGGTTGAGGATGAAGATGACCCTGATCGGCGCAGGCGTGCGCGCTCCCTTCGTGTTGCGGGGGCTCGCCGAGAACGAGACCGACCTCGACCTGGACGAGGTCGTCCTCCACGACACGGATCCCGAGCGCCTCGAGCTCATGACGGCGCTCGGCGGGCACCTGTGCGAGGACTGGGGGGCCGGGTTCCGCCTTCGCGGCGAGCCCGACGCGGGGGAGGCGATCGCCGGCGCGCGGTTCGTCTTCTCGGCGATCAGGCCCGGGCAGGAGGCGGCGCGCGTCGTCGACGAGGAGGTTCCGCTCAAGCATGGGGTGCTCGGTCAGGAGACGACTGGGCCCGGCGGGTTCGCGTTGGCGCTTCGCACCATTCCCGCGATGCTCGGCTACGCCCGCCTGATCGAGGACGCGGCGCCCGGCGCGCTGCTCGTCAACTTCACGAACCCGGTCGGCATCGTGATGCAAGCGCTGCACGACCACTCGTCGGTCCGTGCGGTGGGGATCTGCGACGGTCCCATCTCGATGCAGCGCAGCGTCGCGCGATTCCTCCACCTGGCGCCCGAGCGGGTGCACGCCGACTACGCCGGGCTCAATCACTGCGGCTGGATCCACCGCGTGCTGGTCGACGGCCGCGACCGCCTCCCCGAGCTGCTGGACCGGTTCGAGGAGCTCCAGGAGAGCGACGACGATTGGCGGCTGTTCGAGCCCGAGCTGGTGCGGACGATCGGGATGCTCCCCATGGAGTACCTCTACTTCTACTACGCACGCGACCAGGCCGTGGCGCACATCCGGGGATCCGGGAGCTCGCGGGGGCGCCAGCTCAAGGAGTTGAACGACGCGCTCTGGCCGCAGCTCCGCCGCGGCGTGGACGCCGGGGACCTGACCGGGGCGCGGCGGGCGTGGGAACGGGCAATGAGCGAGCGCGACGCCACGTACTTCGCCCGCGAGCGGGGCGAGGCGGTGCCCGATGAAGCGGAAGAAGAAGGCGCCTTCGACGGCGAGGGATACGCGGGCGTGGCGACCGCGGTCATGCGCGCCGCCGCGCGACGCCGGAGGACGACGCTCATCCTCGACGTCCCGAACCGGGGAGCGATCGATGGCCTGCGCGACGACGACGTGGTCGAGGTGACCTGCATGGCCGACGAGCACGGTGCCCACCCGATCGCCCAGGGTGCGCTCCCCGGGCCGGCGCTCGCGCTCGTCGAGAGCGTCAAGATCTACGAACGAATGACGGTCACCGCCGCGGTCGAGCGCTCGTACGACGCGGCGCTCGGTGCCCTTCTCGCACATCCGCTCGTCGCGTCCTATCCCGCCGCGAAGTCGATCCTCGACGACTACGTCGCGGGCCTGCCGGACCTCCTGCCGAAGCTCAACTGAGCCGGCTCGCGTTCTCTTTTCGTTCGCGAATCGGTCGCCGTCTCGCCGCTTGCGCTGGCCTTGTCAGGGGGTCGAGACTCTTCCTGGCCGGCCCGCCGGGGCCGGTACGTCGTGGAGCGTGCTCGTTGCCGGGTGCGCCGAAAGGAGGGGTTCGGATGAAGAAGCGAGGTGCCGTGCTCATGGCGGCGACGCTCGCGTTTTCGATCGCAGGAATTGCGATCGCGTCGGCGGCCGGCACGCCCATGATCGATCCGGTGAACGCGTCGTTCAACGCCGCGCCCGTGGCGGCACCGGCCGCTACGAACTGCGTCGGGGTCGGCGGTGTCGTGTACGACAAGATCGCAGGAGCCTGGAAAGGCACCGAGACCGACGTGACGCCTGGATCGAGCCCCTACAACCTGACGGGGACGCTCAAGATCACGAAGTTCGTCCTGACGGCGAGCACCGCGACGGGCCGCGGAGTTGCGACGGCGAAGATCTCGCTGACCGACCCGACGACGACGTTCGTCGTCTACGCGGGAAGTCTGACGCTCATCACGCAAGGGCTTCCCGAGCAGTCGGATCGAATCCTGGGCCGCGGCTGGATCGTCGCGGCGACCCGTACGCGGGGGAAGGCGGACGGGAACAAGATCCTCGCGAACGTCGAGGTCGAGATCGACGCGGGTGGCCCGACGCCCACGTATGCCATGACCGGGATGTTCGGTGACGTGCCCGCGCCGGTGCCGGGCGGGCCGGTCAAGGCGTTCTCGGCAGTGACGAACGGTCAGACCTGCTGAGGTTTCCGAAGCGAGGAGCGGGCCCGCAAGGGCCCGTTCCTCGCTTCTCCTTGGCGAGGTCTCCGATGTGCGAAACCCCTCGCGCACGATCGATGCTCGCCTCAGCGACGCGCGTTGGGGGTTACGACCTGTGACCACGAGGCGCCGTCCCAGTGCATCGCAAGCGTTGCGTCGATTCCTCGGACGTTCTGCTCGTATCCCACCGCCCACGCGTCCTGGGACGAGGTGGCGCTCACGGCGAACAGCTCGTTGTCGACGGCGCTCGGATCGGGCGCGGGGACCTGCGACCACGAGGCGCCGTCCCAGTGCAGCGTGACCGTCCGGACCGACTCCGTGTGGTCGGCGACGAAGCCCGCGGAGCCAACGGCCCACACATCCGAGGGCGAAAGCACGTCGACCGCCTGCAGACTGCTGAGGCGCTGGCTGGGGTTCGGGGACCGGACCTTCGCCCACCGCGTGCCGTTCCAGTGCAGGACGAGCGTATGGTCGTTGCCCCGCGCGCGGGTGTAGAAGTCCCCCACGGCCCATACGTCGGCGGCCGAGACGGCGCTCGCGTCCCACAGGTAGGTGTCCATCGGGCCGGGGTTCGGGTGCTCGACCTCCGTCCACGCTGTTCCGTTCCAATGCAGGATGAGCGAGTCGAACGCGAACGTCCCCGTGTTCTGAAACCCGCCGACGGCCCACACGTCGGTCGGTGAGAGCGCGGTCACCCCGCGGAGCGTGACGGCCGCGCTGGGGTTTGGAACGGAGACCTTCGCCCACCGCCTGCCGTCCCAGTGCAGGACGAAACCGAATGAATGCCTGCCGTTCCCCTCGTTCCCGACCGCCCAGGCGTCGGTCGGCGAGTCGGCGCCCACGCTCCAGAGGACCGAAACCTGCGAGCCGCGGCTCGGGCTCGGGACTTGCGACCAGGCCGCACCGTCCCAGTGCAGCACGAGCGTCTTCACGACCCCGGTGGTGTCGTCGACGTAGGAACCCACCGCCCAGACGTCGGAGGGCGTGACGGCATCGACGCTCTGCAGGGTGTTCTGCGTTTGGCTCGGTTGTGGCGCCGTGACCTTCGCCCACCTGGCGCCGGCCCAGTGAAAAGTCGTCGCGATCGTGCCGTCCCTGGTGGAGCGGGAGCCGACCGCCCACGCGTCGGTGGGCGAGAGAGCGCTCACGTCCCAGATGTGGTTCGCAGGGCGGTCCCCGCCGGGAGCGGAGGACGGCGTCGTGAACGGCCTCGGTGGCGTGGCGGCGCGGACGGGCTGCTCCGTCTGGACGGCCAATGTGAGGGTCAGGGTGGCAGCGAGCACCGACACACGGAGCGCCGGACCTCCCAACCCAGGTCCCCCCATCTCCGACCCTCTCCCGAGTGGCTCGAAGATCGCTGCTCTCGCGTGTCGCTTCGAGTCGGCGAAAGGGTATGCGCAGAAGGGCAGGGGAACAACGCTTTTCGAGGAAACGGATCAGCTGGTGGCGCTGGCCCTATCCGCCGCCGCAGGAGCCCACCGGATTGGCTCCCATCGCGGCGGCGATGCCGGTGCCGGCGACGAGGAGGAGCATCAGCAGACCGACCACGAAGCCGGCCGCCCCCAGGCGGCCGCCCCACCGCAGCCCGCGAGCGGAGTACCAGAAGCCGGCGATCCACGAGATCGCCCACACCGCGACCACGGTGTCGGCGAGGGGTCCCCAGTGGTGCGCCCAGCGGTACGACGCCAGCAGGAACAGAACGGAGATCGCCTCGAGGGCCGCCCCGAGACGGGCCCGGCGCCTTCCCGCGCTCTCCGGCCGATCCTCCGGCGCCCCGGTCTCCGCGGTCGCCGGTGGGTCCATGAGGTCCACGAGGCCGATCCTACCCTCCGGGGCCGGCCCTCCCGAGGACTGCACGAAAGCGAGGCCCGACGAGGAACGGAGCCGCCCGGTTCGCTACGCTCCTCACCGTGCACGCCGCGTTCACGCCCAGGGAGTGGGAGTCGTTGTTCGTCGCCACGTTGGGCGCGGCGGCCGCCCTCGCCGGGCTCCTCTTCGTGGCGCTCTCGATCAATCTCGCGCGCATCATGTCCTTCCAATCGTTGCCCGGGCGGGCGGGCGAGACGATCGCGATGCTGCTCGAGGCATTGATCGTCTCCGCCCTGGTGCTCGTTCCCGGGCAGTCTCCGCGAACGCTCGGCATCGAGCTCCTCGTCCTCGGCATCGTGGGCTGGGCGGTGCCGGTCCGGCTGCAGCTCGGGACCCGGCAAGCGACCGATCCCGGCCGCACATACCTCATTCTGCGAGTGGCGTACGTCCAGGCCGGGACGCTTCCCGTCGTCGTCGGCGCGATCTCGCTGATCGCGGGCGGCGGGGGAGGGCTCTACTGGATCGGGCTCGGCGTGCTCCTGCTGTTCGTTGCCAGCGTCTGGAACGCGTGGGTCCTGCTGGTGGAGATCCTTCGGTAGCCAACGGCGTGCGGCCGTTCGGCCCGCTCGGCGAGGCTCTGCGGACCCTTGACGTAGTCCGCTCAGAACGACATTGTTGCCGGACACACCGGGCGGAGGAGTGGAGTGGGGTTCGACCCACCTGCGATTGCGTTTCCAGGCGAGGCCGGCTTCCGGCTTCCCGTCGACGGGTCGCCGACCCGTCACGAGACGGTCGAGGTCAGGTGGTTCCGTCGGGGGAAGCTCCCGGAGTCCGTGCTGGACTGGTTCGGCCCGACCGGCGACGTGGAGGTCAGGGAGGACGTCTACGTCGTCGGAGCCCAGCTTCCCGACCTCAGCGTGAAGATCCGCGGCGGGACGGAGCTCGACGTCAAGGTGTTCCGCGGGACCATCGGCGACGAACGCGTACCCGGCCGGGCGCGCGGCTGGATCGACTGCTGGGAGAAGTGGACGTTCCCGTTCGTGTCGGCTCTTCCGCAGCTCCCGAACCGCAGCGGGTGGACGGTGGTCGGGAAGGAGCGGCGGATGCGGTCGTTCGCGCTCCTCGACGGCGTCGCCGTGCCGGCCCCGGGCCGGCGCGCGGCCGCCCCGGAGTGCGCGGTCGAGCTGACCGCCGTGCTCGTGAACGGCGCGGCGTGGTGGACGCTCGGCTTCGAAGCGACTGGGCAGGAGGAGGAGGCGCGGCGGGCGGTCCTCGACGCGGCGGCGACGAAGGTGTTCGAGCACCCGCTCCCCGACGGGCTGCGCCTGCAGCTCACCAGCTCGAGCTCCTACGCTGGTCTCTTGCAGAAGCTTCCGCAGGGCGGGCGCCATCGGCGGATCCGGGGAACCGGCAAACGCTCGCTGCGGGCTCGGGCCGGTGCTTCGCTCCGGCCGCTCGATCGCCCCGGGGCGTAGGCGAGACGCCCGGCGCGGCGCGTGGGCCGACCGCGTCAGCCGGACCCGACGAACCGAACATCCGGCGCGGCGGCCGGTGCGAGGAGGCCGAGCAGCCGGATACCTTCCTCCGACACGGCCGCACGGTGGGCGCGCGAGATACGGCCGAGCGGGCGAACCGACAGCGTGGCGACTCCCTTCGCCGCCGACGCATCCCAGGTCGCCCCGACGGTGCCGTCGACGAGGACCGTCGGGCGTCCGATGAGCGCGGTCCGCTGCCGTTCGTCGCGAAAGATGCGGCTGCGGTCGTGGTGGCCGAGCAGCACGTTGTCGAACTCGGGAAGGAATCGGGGAGGCGCCGGCGTCTCGGCGTCGGGGAGCGGCGCGCCGGGAACGTCGACGAGCTCCCGTCCCTGCTCGTCTCGAAACGTGCGCAGCCGCGGCCGGAGGCGGTCCACCACCTCGCGCAGGCGGGTCAGCCCGGACCAGCTCTGGACGTCGCGGACCGACGCGGGCCCGAACGCGGCCAGGTAGCGAAGGACCACGTCGTCGGCGCGCCGGCTCCTCGACAGCGGGCGCCCGAGCCACGTCTCCGCGGCCACGTGCGTCGCCTGCCCGCTCTCGCCCCACACGCCGCGAGGGGGGATCTGCACCAGCGGCACGAGGTTGCGGATCGCGTAGGCAAGCGACGTCGCGTCCCGATCGGGCCACCGGCGCGCCAGCCCCGCCCCGAGCTCGGCGAGCGTCTTCGGCTCCCTGAGCAGCACGCGCGCCGCACGGACGAGCGCCGCGTCGTCGATGCCGGCGAGATTCCTGCCGAAGGAGCTCGCGCGGAGCTGACGGTCGAGCACGGGCTGGATCACGGGCCGCAGCGCGAGGGAATCGTTCGCGCTGACGAGGTGGATCGTCGAACGCATCAGCGCCAGACGGACGGCCCGCCGATCCCGTACCAGGTCGGCGAGGTGGCTCGGCGCGAAGCCGGCGAGCCGCGACCAGAGCGAGACGTAGGGGTTGGCGGGGATCTGCGCCTGCAGCCCGACGAGGTGCTCGATCGCGTCGCCGGCGGCGATCTTCCTGCGTCGGAGAAGCAGCTGCCGCTCGAGGAGCGCTCGGTTCAGAGTCCTGCGGTCGAGCCGGTCCCCCGGGCCCCCCGGGGCGGGTCGGGTCACTCCAGATAGCCGAGGCCGCGCAGGTGCTCCTCGACCTCCTCTTCTTCCTGGGCGTCGAGCCCTGATGACTCCTTCTCGCTGCGCGGGCCCTGCGCCGAAGCGGCGGCCGCCTCCTGTGCGGCGGCTCCCACCACCTCGGCGAGTACCCGTCCGGTGTGCTGCACCGACGCCGCCGCCCCGACGGCCGCGAGGATCGTCGGCGCGAGGTCGACGAGGCGGGGTGCCTCGGGGAACGCGGCCGGGTCGACGCCGGCGCCGGCGGCCGCGAAGACGCCCTCGATCCGGTGGTCGCCCGAGCTCCAGTCGGCCGGCTCGACGGCGTGCTTGGCGTGGGTGAGCATGTACAGCGGCGCCGGGTCGAGGATCAGGTCCGGGGCCTCGTCGGCGTAGGTTCCTTTGAACGCTTCCTCCCGTCGTGTCGCGCGTGCGACCGGCGCGATGCCGGTTCGCGGATCGACGAACGACAGGAGCCTGTTCGCGACGTCGTCGCGCACGCGCTCGAAGCTCGCGGCGTCGATCACGCCGTCGCTCTCCCGGCCGGTCAGGTTGACGTTCACACCCTGACCGGTCGAGCGGATGCTCGTGTACGCCGTCGTCTTCGACCAGTTGACCGCCTGGGGAAGCGACACTTTCCCGTGCAGCCCCAGCGCGTCGTACACCTTGCGCGCGGCGGCTCGCATCGGCCCCCACTGCATCGGCCCGAACACGGCGTTGGACGCAGAGAACTCGAGCAGGCCGAGCCGTTCGAGCAGTCGGTCCATGTTCACGGTTCCAGTGCACGACTGCATGCCGTGGTCGCTCATGAACATCACCAGGTCGTCCGCGTCGGCGCGCTCTACCAGCCGGCCGAGGCCCTCGTCGAGGCGCCGGTACACGTCGCGGACCTTCTCGGCGAGCGGCTCGGCGGATCGCTGTGGATAGTCGGGGTGATCGTTCGACACGTACTCGTTGAGGCAGTGCTGCACGCGGTCGGGCGCCACGAACACCGCGACGCCGACGCGCCAGTCCGTCGTGTCGAGCAGGTGCTCGGTCGCCCTCTGCCGGGCGCGGATGAGCTCCACGACCTCGGCCAGGAACGGCTCGGGACGATGCCGGAACGTCGTCCACGACATCCCGTTGATCGGGAAAGGCGTGCCGGCACGCTCGAGGTCGCCCGCGAGCGACTCCGGATAGGTGAACGGGCGGCCCTTGGGAAGGACGCCTCCCGCGACAAGCTTGCCCGAGATCGTGGGAGGCGGCGCCGTCAGCGGGACGTTCACCATCACCGTCTCGACGTCGGCTGCGGTGAGGTCGTGCAGGAACGTCCGTTCCCGGATCGACCGGTAGGAGACCGGATGCTGGCGGGTGGCGCCACGCCGCGTCTCGAGGATGTCGTACACACCGTGCTCGTCGGGGTCGACGCCGGTGAGGAAGGAGGGCCACGCGGCCCACGAATGGGTCGGGATGGTGGACCGCAGAGTGGCGCGGCCGCCGCGTTCGATCAGCTCGGCCAGGTTGGGGAGGATCCCCCGCTCGAGCAGGGGATCCAGGATGCGCCAGTCCGCGCCGTCCCACCCGATGACGAGCACTCTGTTCAAGTCGAGTCGACCTCAGATCTCAGACCTCAGACCTCATGCCTCAGACCGGGACCGGATCATGCCGCCGGTCGCGGCAACGCGACAGTCTACGGGAGCGGTACGGGCAGCAGACCCGGCGAATGCGGAGAAGACGTGCGAGTCGGAGATCGATGTCCGGCCGGGATGGATCAGTGCGGCGGGCCGAACTCGCCGACCAGTCGTCCGAGTTCGGTGGACGGCTGGATGCCCAACTCCTCCCACAGCAGGCGCTGGTACAGGACGTACTGCCGGATGGCTTCGCCTTTGTTCCCCTCCAACAGGTAGATCCTGATGAGTGTGCGGTGTGCGCTCTCCCGCAGGGGCTCACCGGAGATCGCCGACAGGGCCGCCTCGATGGCGCCGGCGAAGAGCCCGCGCTCGGCGAGACGCTCGGCGAGGCGCTCCAGCGTGTGCAACCGGATCTGCCGGAACCGCTCTCGATCCGCTTGCACCCAGTCCTCGTACCAATCGGGGAGGAGATCGCGCTCGAAGCGGGAGATGGTGGACGGCGACACGTCGGTCCGCGCCGCGGGGTCGAGCACTCGGTGAGCCAAGGCCGAGGTGTCGCGCAGGTCGACACCCACCCACGGGGCGAGTCCGATGTGACCCGCGGTCCCCTCGATCGCCGCGCACCCGCTGCGGCGGATCCGCCAGAGGGTGGACCGCAGGTTGGCGCCCGCCTGGCCGTCGAGCGCGTCGGGCCACAGCGTCCCCGCGACCTGCGACCGGAGCACCGGATGTTCGCGCAGCGCCAGGAACGCGACCAGCCGCTGCGCGCCGAAGGGAAGCGCCACCGGGTCTCCGGCTCGGCGCAGCTCGAAACCATTGATGAGCGTGAGGTCGAGCGGAGGGCGAACACGCGGCTCGGCCGGCCGCAATCGCTCGCCGTCTTGTTCGATGCGAAGCCGGGTCGCCAACGTGACTCCCAACTGCCTGCCGGAAAAGGGCGCTCAGGCTACTGACGATCGGTTTGCGCATGCAGTCGGCGAATCAACCCCACCCAGTTGGGGCCGGTGCGTTCGCCGCGGGCCACAGGCGAACGGCGCGCGCCGCGAGGATGCGCCTTCCCCGAGTGGGTGCCGAAAGCCCAGGTGAGCGGTCGTGCTCGACGATGCCCTGGTGCGGATGACGTACCCCAAACGGGGACTGGCAGGAAGCGCACAGCCGGTGAGAATGGAGGTCGGCGCAAAACGCCGCTCGTGGCTGCCGTCGTGTGGGGGGAAGGGTGCCGATTCGGGTCGTCATCGCCGATGACCATCCGTTGACCCGCGAGGGTCTGCGGCAATACATCGAGTTGGAAGACGACATCGAGGTCGCCGGCGAAGCGGCGTCCGGAACCGATCTCCTCGTCACCCTGGACGAGTTGGATCCGAAGCCCGACATCGTGATCGTGGACGCGCGCATGCCGGGCGCGGACGTGGCCGACACCGCCCGCGCCATCGCGCGACGCCACCCCACAGTCCGGGTCGTGGTCCTGAGCGCGTTCGACGATTCGCAGATGGTCCTCGCGGCGGTGCGCGCGGGCGCGGGAGGCTACCTTCTGAAGTCGCGGGACGCCGCCCACATCATTCGGGCGCTGCGCCTGGTCAACGAAGGGAACCTGGTCATCGATCCCGAAGCCACGCCGGCCATCCTTCGCGGAGTCACGGGAACCGATCCTGCCTCCGACGTCGAACCGCTCAGCGCGCGCGAGCTGCAGGTGCTTCGGCTCCTGGCGGCCGGTTGCACCAACCGCGACATTGCGAGCCGGCTGACGCTTTCGTCGGAGACCGTCAAGGGGTACGTGGAGCGAATCCTCAAGAAGCTGCGCGCGTCCGATCGCACTGCGGCTGTCGCCGAGGGACTGCGACGCGGCCTGATCGAGTAAGCGTCAGCACCGCCGCAGGCGTCGTGACGGCGCCGTCACATGCGCGTCACGGCGCACAGGCGATCGAGGAGGTCATGTTCCCGGGTTCGCTCGCGGAGCGAGTTGCGCCCCTTCGTCCACCCGCCGTGAGCCGGTGACGCGCCGGTGACACCGCGGAGAAAGGATGCCGGCGGGCGCCCGCCGAGCCGTGCGTCTGGAGGAGGACACCATGAGCGACACGATCGGTCCCGAGCTGCTCGGGCGCAGGTATGAGCCGGATCCGCGCGACTGGAAGATGTCGACGTTGCTGGCGCTCGACGCGCCCACGAGCGACCTATTGAGCAAGACGGTACAACAGGTCATCGACGACAAGACGTACTTTTCGTCGTGGCAGGGCATCCTCGTCTTCTGGCGGTGGGCCAAACAGCTCCAGGGTGGCCAGACACCCACCCCAACTCCCGTCGAGAAGAGCAAGGTCTGGGAGGATCCGATCCAGCTGGATCAGGGGCAGACCAACCATTGCGTCGGGTTCGGATGGGCGGGGTGGGGCGACGCCGCGCCGGTGGAGGACCGCTACCAGAACGCCGACGCGCACGCGATCTACTACGAGGCGAAGGTGATCGACGGCCAGCCACGGCAGGAGAACGGTTCATCGGTGCGAAGCGGCGCCAAGGCGATGGTCAACCGTCGCCGCCTCGGCGCCTACGTCTTCGCTGAGAAGGTCGAGGAGGTTGAGCAGTGGGTCCTCGCCCACGGGCCGGTCGTCGTCGGCACGGACTGGACACAGGACATGTTCACTCCCGACAAGGAGGGGTTCATCCGTCCGACGGGCCGGATCGCCGGCGGACACTGCTACCTCATGATCGGGTACGACTCCACGGCCGACGTGTTCACGTTCGACAACTCGTGGGGCCCATCGTGGGGACTGGAGGGCCGCTTCAAGATGCACGCATCCGACTTCGCGGAGCTGCTGGCGCAGCAGGGCGAGGCCTGCGCAGGCCTGGAGCTGCCGCTGGCATGAGGTCGTCGGCCTCCATCGAGCTCCGCCCCGGCGCCGAGCACCGGGTGACGCTCTCGCCCGCCGCGAGCGGGGGGTATCTGTGGACGTTCCACGTCGAGGGCGACGCGGCGAGCGTAACCGTCGACGAGGTCGGTTCGGCGGCCGCCGCCGACCATGCGGTGGCGCACCCCGCTCGCGGCGAGAGCCTGGACCAGGAGTTCGTCGTGCGCGGCGAACGGCCGGGTGACGCGACGGTCGAGTTCGAGCACCGCCGCTCGTGGGAGGACATCCCCCCGAGCGACACCTACACCCTGCGCGTGCACGTCAGCTGACGCGGGCGCGGCGCGGCTCGGCGCGGCCTCGTTACTTGGAGCGCGAGGCGCGTTTCGCCGGGCGCGATTGGATCCGCGCGCTGCCGCCGCTCGGAGTGAACGTGCTCTCGTGCCCGTCGGACCAGCGGACGCGGTACCGTACGGCGACGGTCCCGCTGATGACCTCGAGGATCTCGCCCTCGCGGGTGGGCGTGCCGACCGTCTCCGACTCGACGACGATGTGGTCGCCCTTCTTCGCGCTCACATGCCCCCCTTCCGAGTGTTGACTTCCTCCATGATGGCACGGACGGCTGAGGGCCGCCCGGCCGCCGGTCATCGCCACGGCTGGGAGACCCGGCCCCTCACGGCGCCGGCGCGTACGCGGATAGAATCCCGCCGATGAGCGGCTTCCTCGACGGACGACGTGCGCTGGTGACGGGCGGCACGTCCGGCATCGGGGCGAGTCTGGTCGACCGCCTGACCGCCGACGGCGCCCGCGTGGTGTTCACCGGCCGCGACGCGGGTCGTGGCAAGGAGGTCGCGGATCGGTCGGGTGCAACGTTCGTCGCCGCGGACGCGGCCAGCGAGGAGGCCGTCGACCGTTCCGTGGATCTCGCCGCCGAGGAGCTCGGCGGGCTCGACGCGCTCGTCTGTGTTGCCGGCGTCATCGTCGACGGCACAATCACGCAGACCTCGCCGGGGGACTGGCAGGCGCTCCTCGACGTGAACCTCACCGCGCCATACCTCTACAGCCGCAGGTGCCTGCCGCTGCTGCGTGAGTCGGGGGGTGGATCGATCGTGCACGTCTCCTCCGACGCCGGCGTGTGGGGCGAGGAGGAGATCGGCGCGTACTCAGTGACGAAGGCCGCGCTCGTCACGCTCGCGCAGATGCTCGCCGTCGAGGCCGGTCCGTCCGGGATCCGCGTGAATGCGGTGTGTCCGGGCGACATCCTGCCCGGCATGCTGACAACCGTTTCCGGACGCGAGCGACCGGGCGACACGAGCGACTGGCGTGTGCCTCCGATGGGTCGCATCGGCGAGGCCGCGGATGTCGCCGGCGTGGTCTCGTTCCTGCTCGGACCGGATTCCGTGTTCGTGACGGGCACCGCGCTCCTGGTCGACGGTGGGATGCGCGCCTCGTACCGCGCGTGGGAGGCGAACGCGTGAGCGGCCCCGACGGTCTCCGAATCCTCGTCACGGGGGGGACTTCGGGCATCGGGCGGGGGGTCGTGGAGCGCCTGCGAACGGACGGCGCCTCGGTCGTGTTCACCGGTCGCGATGCCGCGCGGGGTAAGGACGTCGAGACGGCGACGGGCGCGATCTTCGTGCAGGCCGACGCCTCCGACGCGGCGGCCGTCGAGGGTTCCGTGGCACGCACGCTGGAGGCCCTCGGCGGGCTCGACGCGCTCGTGAACAACGCGGGCATGATCCTGCAGGGGTCGATCGAGTCCACGCCGCCGGCGGCGTGGCGCGAGCTGCTCGCCGTGAACCTGACGGCCGGCTTCCTCTATTCCCGGGCGTGCTTCAGCCCGATCCGCGACGGCGGTGGCGGCTCGATCGTCCACATCGCGTCCGACACCGCGATCCGGGGCATCCCCTCGATTGCGGCGTACTCGGTGACCAAGGCCGGCGTGCGGATGCTGTCGGACATGCTCGCGCTGGAG
This sequence comes from Actinomycetota bacterium, assembly GCA_035623615.1. GTDB lineage: Bacteria > Actinomycetota > UBA4738 > UBA4738 > UBA4738 > DASPTB01. The sequence goes on along the minus strand of DASPTB010000105.1, from coordinate 7,956 downwards.
GGGGCGCCGGTGAACGTCCGGTCGAACGCGGTGTGCCCGGGGGATGTGGCGCCCGGCGTCCAGGCGACGCCCGCCGGCTTCTCGGACCACGCGGAGGACCCGTCGAACTGGACCCTGCCGCCGGCCGGCCGATTCGGGACCGCCGCCGACGTCGCGGCCCTCGTCGCGTGGCTCGTGTGCGACGAGGCCCGGCACATGAACGGCGCCACGATCCGGATCGACGCCGGCATGGGTGCCGGGATCGCCGCCGGAACGGCCGCCGGGATCGCCGCCGACTGACGCTGCCCGGTGGAGGCGTCGGCCGTTGGCGAGGTGGCGCGGTATGCGGCCGCCGGCGCCGCGGCCGTCGTCGCCGGTGCGGTCAACGCCGTCGCCGGCGGCGGCACCCTGATCAGCTTTCCGACCCTCCTCTTCTTGGGCGTCGGGCCCGTCGTCGCGAACGCGACGAACGCCGTGGCGCTCTGGCCGGGGAGCCTCGCCGGCGCCGTCGGGTTCCGGCACGAGCTTGGGCACACGCGGCACTGGCTCGTGCTGCTGTTGCCGCCGTCGATCGTCGGAGGCGCGATCGGCGCGGTCATCCTGCTGCACACGGGCGCGTCGCTCTTTCGCACGATCGCGCCGTTCCTCATCTTGCTCGCCACCGGACTGCTGGCTGCTCAGAATCGTGTGACCGCACGTGTCGCTCACGCGGACCCTCGTTCGTCTCGCCTGTTCCGGTGGTCGGCGATCGGGTTCCAGTTCCTCGTCGGTGTCTACGGGGGCTTCTTCGGCGCCGGCATCGGGATCCTGATGCTTGCGGCGCTCGGGATGCTCGGGGTCGGAGACATCAATCAGATGAACGGGCTCAAGAACGTGCTCGCCGTCTGCATCAACGGCATCGCGGCGATCTACTTCGTCGTGTCGGGGGCGGTCGTATGGGGATTCGCCGTGGTCATGGCGGTGGGCGCGATTCTCGGGGGATATGCGGGCGCGTCGGTAGCTCGTCGGCTGAAGGAAGAGGTCGTGCGGCGCTTCGTCGTCGTCGTCGGTGTCGTGGTCGCGGTCATCCTTCTGGTGACACGGTGAGGCGGTGACGCGGTGACGCAGGAACGCATCGCGACGGCGTGCGTCGCGTCGCCCCACCGGCTGGCGACCGAGGCCGGTGTCGAGATGCTGCGCCGCGGCGGCAACGCCCTCGACGCGGCCGTCGCCGTCAACCTGGTGCTCGCGGTGGTCGCTCCGTCGTCGTGCGGACTCGGCGGCGACCTGTTCCTGCTGCTCTGGAAAGATGGGGAGTTGGTTGCCTACAACGGCTCGGGCCGCGCGCCCGCCGCCGCGACGCCCGACGCCGTCCGCCGAGCGGCCGAGGAGGCCGTCGGCGCGCGGGACCTCGGCGGTCTGCCCGAGCGCGGCGCGCTGAGCGTCACGGTCCCGGGCGCGGTCGAGGCCTGGTTCCGGATCCTGAGGCGGTTCGGGACCCGGACCTTCGCCGAGTGCGCCGCCTCAGCAATCCGCTGTGCCACCGAAGGGTTCGTGCCTTCGGCGCAGGGGGGGATCACGGTTCGCGAAGCCGCCGCGTCGTTCCCGCGCGGCGATCCGGCGTTCGCCGAGTGGCACGCCGTCTACGACCCCGTGCGCGAGGGCCGGCCGTTCCGGCAGCCCGGCATCGGGCGGACCCTCGCGGCGCTCGGCTCGGATGGCCCGGACACCTTCTACCGGGGCGCGATCGCCGCTGCGATCGTCGACGCGGTCCGATCGCACGGCGGGCTCCTCGCAGCGGAGGATCTCGCGGACCACGAGGGCGAGTGGATCCGCCCCCTGTCCACCGCTTATCGGGGATTGGAGGTGGTCGAGCTTCCGCCGAACACACAGGGGATCGTCGCGCTCGAGGCGCTGGCGATGCTGGATGACGCCGGTCCGCTTCCACCGGAGGGCGACGCCCGTCAGCATCTGCTGCTCGAGGTGACGAAGCTCGGGTTGTCGGACCGCCGATACGTCACCGATCCCGACCACATGCGCGTGACGCCGTCGGAGCTCTTGGACGGAGCGCGATTGCGAGGGATGGCGTCGACGGTCGACCCGGAGCGCGCCGGCGCGCCGCCGAGCGCATACGCCGCGCCCGGCGGCACGGCCCACATGGCAGTCGTCGACGGGAAGGGGATGTGCGTCAGCCTGATCCAGTCCAACTGGGAAGGGTTCGGGTCCGGCCTGACCGTGCCGGGGTGGGGGATCAACCTGCACAACCGTGGCTCGAGGTTCTTCCTGGACGAGGATCGCGCCAACGTCATCGCCCCGCGCAAGCGGCCGATGCACACACTGATCCCCGGTATGGCCTTACGGGGCGGCCGGCCGCGCTACGTGTTCGGCACGATGGGAGGCGACGGGCAGGCGCAGATCCACATACAGCTACTCGCGCGACTGGTCGACGACGGGTGGGAACCGCGGCGGGCCGTCGACGCGCCGAGGTGGGTGCTCGACCTGGTCGACTGGTCGGTCGCCGCCGAGAGCCGCTTCGATGCCGCGGTGATCGAGGGCCTCCGGCGGCGAGGCCACCACGTCGAGGTGACGATGCCGTTCGACGCGTCGATGGGCCACGCGAACGTGATCGAAATCCGCGGCGACGGTCTCGCCGCCGCCGCCGACCCTCGCTCCGAAGGCGCCGCCATCGCCTTCTGACAGCGTCGTCATCTTCTGTGGCGGCTGGGGGTTCGGCCCCTAGAATCCCCGCATGACGGCCGAGGGCACGCTCGATCGGGTCGAGGCGGAGAACCGCCTCCTCCACAGGGTGATCGAGACGATCACCTCGAGCGTCGACCTGGACAGTGTGCTCGCGGCCACCGTCGAGCTCGTGACCGAAGCGACGGGCGGCGACGCCTGCTTCCTCCACCTGTGGGAGCCCGAGGAGGAACGGCTGGTCCTGCGCGCGGCGACACCCGGGTTCCAGGACGCGGTCGGGCAGATCTCGCTCCGCCTCGGTGAGGGCATCGCCGGCTGGGTCGCCGCCACGCACGAGGTCGTCCTGATCCCGGAGAACAAGTGGGCCGACCCTCGCTACAAGTACATCCCCGACCTCCACGGCGAGCTGTTCACGTCGATGCTGTCGACTCCCGTGGTCTCGCGCTCGGGCGACCTGATCGGTGTGTTCAATGTGCACTCGCGCTCGCGGCGCGACTTCTCGGACGCCGACGTCGCCTTCCTGCGGCTGACCGCCTCGCTGATCGCCGGCGCGATCGAGCACGCGAACCTCTTCAACGCCCTCGCGGAGCAGGAGGCCGAGCTGGAAAGCCTGGTGCGCAAGACGATCGAGCTCCAGGAAGAGGAGCGCCGGCGTGTCGCCACCGAGATCCACGACGGTGTGACGCAGCAGCTCGTCTCGATGTGGTACCGGCTGCAGGCCTGCTCGCACAGCCTTCGCACGGACCCCGAGCGCGCGGAGAACGAGCTCGGCGAGGCGAGCCGGCTGGTCGACGAGGCGCTGGACGAGGCTCGCGTCGCCATCTACAACCTGCGGCCCTCGGTGCTCGACGACCTGGGTCTCGGTCCCAGCCTTCGGACCCTCGCCCACCGGCAGCTCGACGGACGGGTCGAGCTCGACGTCGATGTGGACGATGTGGTCGGGCTGCCGCCGCATCACGAGGTCGCCCTCTACCGGATCGCCCAGGAGGCCGTCACGAACACCCGCAAACACGCGGAGGCGACGCGCGTCTCACTCTCGCTGCGAGAGGAGGACGGTGAGGTCGTCCTCGTCGTTCGGGACGATGGGGCCGGTTTCGAACCACCGACCGGACGGGCGGGGCAGCCGTCGACGTCGTTCGGTCTGACGGGCATGCGCGAGCGGGTCGCGCTCATCGACGGGAAGCTCGACATCGCGAGCGCGCCGGGCCGCGGGACCACGATCGAGGTGCGCATTCCGAAGCCCGAGGCGGAGGATCCGTCGTGAGCGACGCCGCCCCCATCCGCATCGTCATGGTCGACGACCACCGGATCGTCCGCGAGGGCCTGCGCGCGATGCTGCACGGCATGCGGGAGATCGAGATCGTCGGCGAGGCCGAGGACCTCGACGGGGCGCTCGAGGCCATCGAGGAATCGAAGCCCGACGTCGTGCTCCTCGACCTCCGGCTGCAGCGCTCGAGCGGCCTCGACGCGTGCCGCACGATCGTGGCGAAGCATCCCGACGTGCGCGTCGTGTTCCTCACCGTGTACGAGGACGAGCAGTACGTCTTCGAGGCGCTCCGCGCTGGGGGCCGCGGCTACATGCTCAAGAAGGCGTCGGCGGAGGATCTCGCCCGCATCCTCGAAGCGGTGCGGCAGGGCGACGTCGTGATCGATCCCGCGCTGGGCGGGCAGATCGCGCTGCGCGCGGCGGCGATGTCGGCGGGCCGCGAGTGGCCCGGCGCTCAGCTCGGCCTGACGCAGCGCGAGTCCGAGGTCCTCACCGAGCTCGTGAAGGGCCTGGACAACAAGACGATCGGCCGCGCGCTCTACATCAGCGAGGACACGGTGAAGTCCCACGTGAAGGCGATCCTGCGCAAGCTCGGTGTGAAGGACCGCTCGCAGGCGATCGCGCTGGCACTCCGCCAGGGGCTCGTCCGCTGACGCGAGCCTACCGCCGGCGGGCGGGAGCCCGTTCGCGGATCGTGCGGCGAGCGGCGGGCGGGAGTGACCGGACCATCGCTTCGAGGACGTCCGCCTGGAAGACAAGTCCCACGACATGCTCGTGGTCCACGACCGGCAATCGACGCACGCGGCGCGCGCGCATCGTCGCGGCGGCTCTGAGCACGGGTGCGTCGGGTGTCGTCGTCACGACCCGCCGGCTCATGAGCTCGGCGACCGTGACTGCCGCAACGCGTCGGAACGCCTGCTCGTCCTCCAGGTCGACGCTCCCCAATCCCCACGCGTAGACGTCGCTCGAGAGCTCCCGCAACAGCCGATCGAGGATGTCGCGCTCGGCGACCATGCCGGCAAGCCGATCACCCTCCATCACGGGCAGCGCCTCGTGGCCGGTCAGGAGCATCACGTGACTCGCTTCCAGGACGGAGGCGGCCGGATCCAGCCGGTCGAAGCGACGCTGCATCACATCGCCGACCTTCACGGGTTCACCTGCTGCCGGAGGCGGGGGCGAGCGACTCCTCCGTGCGCCGCTCCGGCGTCGCGACGACGCGCGGCGAGCTGCCATCCACTCGCACCGAGCCGTTGGACTGCGCGAGCGCGTTCACCAGGTGGTACACGATCAGCAGCTGCGCCAGCGCGAGCGACTCGCTGCGCAGCTCTCCGTTCCCGTGCACGTACCTGCCGATCTTGCTCCGCTGCAGGCGTGTATCGGGCTGCAGCCGGGACCAGATCTCGCGCTCGACGTGGAGTGCCTCGTCGGGTGGGCAGTCGGCCTCGATCTCGAGAACGTCGGCCGGCTTCCCGTGATCGCGGTCGAGCAGCAGACGGATCGGGGAGCGCTCGGCGGTCCCGAGAACAGGCTCGAGGTCGGGATGGGGCAGCGTCGGCCGGAGCACGACTCGCGCGCCGAGATGCCCTTCGGGGCTCGGGCGCGTCGGGCGGTGGAACCGGACGACGATATCGGCTTCGCCCCGCTGCGGCCGAATGTACGCGTTCGTGTCCGACTCGCGGCGGTCGAGCTCCTCGAGGACCTGGGAGGGGGTGTACCCGCGCTTCGAGCAATCGCGTTCCACTTTCCACTGTCGGCGTAGCGTCTCCTCCGGGTCGAGGTACACCTTGACGTCGAGCGAGTCGCGCATCGCGCGCGTGTGCAGCGGAAGCAGGCCCTCGATCAGCACGAACTCCCGCGGCTGGACGTGGACGGGTGCGAGGAACGTGCCGGTCGCGTGATCGTAGCGCGGCTTGAGGATCGCTTCGCCCTCGGCGAGCAGCCGCAGGTGCTGCTCCATGATGTCGAGGTAGTTGCACTCGGGGTGCAGCGGAGTGATGCCGAGCTCCGCTCGGGCCCGCCGATCGTACCGGTGGTAGTCGTCCGTGCAGATCCGCGTGACGCGATCGGCCCCCAGCACGGCTTCGATGCCGCGGGCGAGCGTGGTCTTGCCGGCGGCGCTGTCCCCGGCGACCGCGAGCAGGACCGGACGGCCCGACACAGAGAACGCCGAAGAGGCCGCGGTGCGGCTCGCCCTGATCATCCTCGGATCCTAGGTTGGGCCCCTCGGGCCGCCCACCCCCGAAGGGGTGAGGCCAGCGGTGATCCCAGTCTCCCACCTGCCGGCGGGCCTTCTCACCCCGGCGGCGGGGGCTCGAATCCGACCTCACCCCCCGCGTACGGGGCTGGCTCCCCGGGCGTCTCCCAGGGAGCATGGTTCGGCGGGGCCGGGGTGGCCCCCGGACGCGGGTTCCCCCGAAACGCCCGGGCTGAAGGAGAAGGTGGAACGGACACATGACGCTCACCGTCGGGGTCAACGGCTTCGGCCGCATCGGCCGCTTGGTGACGAGGCTGCTGGCCGGGCGCGACGACCTGCTGCTCAGTGCCGTGAACACGCGGCGCGGCGACGCGGGCCTGCTCGCGCACCTGCTCATGTACGACAGCGTCCACGGGCGATTCTTGGGCGACGTCGAAGCCGACGGTCACACGCTGTTGATCGAGGGGAACGACGTTCGCGTCACCTCGTGCGAGAGGCCGTCGGTGATCCCGTGGCACGACGTGGACGTGGTCGTGGAGTCCACGGGCGCGTTCACGATGGCCGACGAGGCGCGCGGCCACCTCGAGGGCGGGGCGGGGCACGTGGTCATCACGGCGCCGTCCACCGGCGAGGATCTGACGATCGTCGTGGGCGTGAACGAGGACGCGTTCGACCCGCGACGGCACCGCGTCGTGTCCGCCGCGTCGTGCACGACGGCCTGCCTTGGCCCAGTCGCCCACGTCCTCGACACCACGTTCGGGATCGAGTCGGGGTTCGCCACGACCGTGCACGCGTTCACGCGCGACCAGGAGCTGGTCGACGGGTCGCACGACGACCCGCGGCGCGCGCGGTCCGCGGCGCTCAACCTCGTCCCGACGAAGACCGGCGCCGCGAAGCTCCTCGGCCGTATCCTTCCCGGCCTGGCGGGCCGCATCGATGCGTTCGCCATTCGGGTGCCGACGCCCGACGTCTCGCTGCTGACGCTGGGTGTGGTGCTCGGGCTCCCGGCGACCGGGGATGAGGTCAACGACGTATTCCGCGCGGCCGCGAAGTCGGACCGGCTCGCGAGCGTGCTCGGCGTGTGCGAGGAGCCGCTGGTGTCGTCGGACTTCTTGGGAGACCCGCGCTCGGCGGTCGTGGACGCAGCCGGGACGATCGCGTTGCAGAACAACCACTTGCAGGTGCTCGCCTGGTACGACAACGAGCTGTCCTACGCGACACGGGTCGTCGACATCCTCGAGCTCATCCGGGATCGGTCGCGACGCCCGCGCGCAGGAGGAACTCCCGGAACATCCCGGGCGCTCCGTGCGGTGCGTCTCCCGACCTCGTGACGACGTGCCATGCGCGGCGAATCGGGAGCCCGCGCACCGCGACGATGCGAACCGCCCCGGCATCCGCGGCGCGCCGGACCGCGTCGAGCGAGATGAGCGTGACGCCCAGGCCGGCCGCGACCGACTCGACGATGGCGCCGTTCGATCCGATCGTGAGCGTCGCGGGGGCGATGCCGGCGCCGGCGAAGAACTCCTCAGCTGTCGCACGCGTCCCCGACCCCTCCTCGCGAAGGAGCCATGTCGCGGCGGCGAGTGACGAGGGCCGTACCGGCTCGCGTCCCACGCCCGTCGTGGCCGGCGCCGCCACCACGAGGTCGTTCGACATGAAGGCCACCCCGTCGAACCCGAACCCGGCGGGAGGCCGTCCTGCCACCGCCAGGTCGGCCTCCCGATCCCGGAGCCGTTCCCACACGCGCATGCGGTTGCCCACCTCGAGGCTCACCTCGACCCCCCGGTGCCGGGTGCGGAAATCCCGGATGAGCGAGGGGAGCACGTGCTCGCCCGCCGTC
>DASPTB010000094.1:0-18227 GCA_035623615.1 Actinomycetota bacterium | reverse complement strand
GCGCTCCTCGGCTGGTTCAAGTACTACGGTTTCTTCGCCGTCAGTTTCGACAATCTGCTCCGCAGCGTCGGACTCGGATCCGCCTTCCCCTTGCTGCAGGTGACGCTCCCGGTCGGGATCTCCTTCTACACGTTCATGGGGATCAGCTACGTGGTCGACGTCTACCGGGGCGACACGCAGCCGGCGCCGTGGCTCGACTTCTTCGTCTACCAGTCGTTCTTCCCGCATCTGATTGCCGGCCCGATCGTTCGCGCCCGCGAGCTCGTCCCGCAGATCCAGGAACGGCGCGACCCCCGGCGCATCGACGTCGGCAGAGCCGCGTACCTGATCTGGGGCGGACTGTTCAAGAAGGTCGTGCTCTCGAGCTTCCTCGCGTCGGCGATCGTCGACCCCGTGTTCGGAGCCCCCCGAGCGCACTCGTCGCTGGAGATCCTGATCGCGGTGTACGCGTATGCCGTCCAGATCTACGCCGACTTCAGCGGTTACACCGACATCGCGATCGGGATCGCGCTCCTCCTCGGATTCACACTGCCGCAGAACTTCAATTGTCCGTACGCCGCGACGTCGGCGCAGGATTTCTGGCGCCGGTGGCACATGACGCTTTCGAGGTGGCTCCGTGACTACCTGTACATCCCGCTCGGAGGGTCGCGCGGGTCGAACGCCCAGACCTACCGGAACCTCATCTTCACGATGGTGCTCGGCGGCCTGTGGCACGGCGCCGCCTGGACGTTCGTCGCCTGGGGACTGTTGCACGGGATCGGCCTGGCCGTGGGCAAGTACCGCCGTGACCGGCGAGCCCGGTTGGGCATCGCCGAGCCGACCGACCCTCTGCGTGTGGGCCTCCAGCGCTTCTGGACGTTCCAGTTCGTGTGCCTGGGGTGGTTGCTGTTCCGCGCGGACTCGATCGCGACCGCCGCGGTCATGCTCTGGCGCATCCTGACGGCGTGGGGGCCGGCCCCACTCGTCACGCCGCTCGTGCTGCTGGCGATCGCGCTCGGCATCGGGACCCAGTACGTGCCGCGGCGCTTCCCCCAGCGCGTGGAGGCGTCGTTCGCACAGCTGACGGCCGCGGCGCAGGGCGCCGCGCTCGGCGTAACGCTGATGGTGATCACGACGCTGGGGCCGCAGGGCGTGGCCCCCTTCATCTACTTCCGATTCTGATGAGCATCCAGACGCGCCCCCGTGCGAACGCGACCACCCCGGCGGGTGAGGTTCCCCGCCGGATGGCGCCGGCCGGCAAGGTGCTCGCGACGATGCTCGTGTGCCTTCTGGTGTGGGGGCTGCTCGACGCCCGATCCCTCAAGCGTTCGGCGGACGCCTCGCCGATCGGGGCGCGCCGCACCGCCGCGCTTGCGGTCCTCGACCCGCTGTACCTCGTGAGCCGCTACACGGGACTCGACGCGCTCGGCACGCGCGGATCGGAGGCGCTCGGGCGCAACCCGAACCAGGAGCCCGGTGGATCGATCTCGATCCCGCCGGCCGCCACTGGCGCGCCGCCCGCCCCGCTGAAGAGCGGCCGCCGAGGAGGGCACCGGGTGCAGACCGCCGAAGGGTCGTTCATCCTGCCGCCGCCCGTTCGGGAACCGACCTTGAAGGAGCCGGAGCGAGTCGTGGTGGTGGGGGACTCGTTCGCGCTCGGGCTCGGCTTGGGGGTCGCTCGCGTCCTGGACACGCCGCTCGTGCATCTCGTGCAGCAGGGACGGGAGGCGACGGGGCTCGCCCGCCCCGACTACTTCAACTGGCTCGCCCAGGTCCGGGCGGACGTGCAGCGCTTCAAGCCCGACATCATCGTGGCCATGTTCGGCGGGAACGACTTCCAGTCGTTGGTCGTTCCCGGCGGTGTCCCGATCCCGCGAAGCGACGTCGCGGCGTGGTCCGAGCTATACCGCAAGCGCGTCGCCGCCGTGATGCGAACCGCGACGGCGGGCGGTGCCCGGGTCGTGTGGGTCGGACTGCCGCCGTCGAGGTCGCCCGTTCTTCCCGACGCCGCGGTGCACCGCATGAACGACATCTACCAGTCCGAGGCGAGCCTCGTTCCCGGCGTCGTGTACCTCGACTCGTGGCAGTTCTTCGCCCGAAACGGCGGCTACGCCGCCTATCTGCCGATCGGCGCGGGCGGCAAGATGACGCAAGCGCGAGAGAGCGACGGGGTGCACTTCACGTTCGCAGGGTACGCATACCTCGGCCGCCAGGTCGTGGCGCTGATGCACTCCCTCCTCGGCCTGAAGACTTGACGCGCGGGCGTCGGCCGAGACCCCCGGTGCTTCGCGCGCGGGGGAGAGCGAGGGCGTTCGGGCTCAGCGCGGGGCTGGTCGGGTCCGTTCCGCCGCCGTCGACAGGAACAGCAGCGCCGTACTCATCATCACAACCGTCGCGGACGGAGGCCCCTGCACGCCAACGACGAGCGCCACCACGGCGGTGACGATCATGCCGGCGATCGTCGCCTGCGTGTGCCGGTCGGGCGGAGGGAGCGCAAGCCACTTCGGTCCCTGCGACCACGCGCCGTGGCGCATGAGCCCGTCGACGTAGAAGATCGCCCCGACCGCTACGACGAGGATCAGGGTCCAGGGCGAGAAGAAGAGAAAGTGTCCCCACGTCGCGACGGCGTGCGCCCCGAGCGACAACGCGGCGACCGCGACGTGCGTCGGAACCCGATCTGCCGCAGCAGCCTTGCGCGCGAACGCCGCGTCGGCGACGACGAGCACGGCGCCCGCGAGGAGCATCGCCGCGAGGATCACGGCGCTCACCTCGATCCAGACCCTTCGACCGGGCGGCGTGCGAAGTCCGGCGACGCCGAGCGTCGCGAGTCCGAGGATGCCGGCGACCGGAAGCGCGGCCGAGTTTCGCATCGGGGGAGCGGCCAGGGCCGTGAGGGCGATCGCGGTCAGGGCGATCCAGAACCAGCGAAGCCAGGGCGTCGCGCGCGCCCCTCGAGCCATGGCGCCGGCCGCGACCAGCCCGGCCGCGAGGCAGACTCCGGCGCAGATCGCGTCCAGCCGCGAGACGTATCCCGCCGCGAGGAGGGGGGGTCCGGCGAGCGTTCGTGTGAAGAGGGCGGCGCCGGTCGATTGGTCGGCCAGGTACGCGACGAGCGTCATGATGCCGATGGCCCCCAGCCCGACGAGGGCGCGCTGACGGCAGGCCAGACCGAGCAGGAATCCCGCAAGGAGCGACGTACACAGTACTTCGAGAAGCACGATTCCCGTCGCGCCCGACGACACCTGCGGTTGCAGCAAGATCGCCAGAGGGGTGAAGGCGGCGGAGAAGACGAGCCATCTCGCCGAGCTTTCCAGGAACCGCAGGTCCTTGCGCCGCACCTTCTTCCGATCCTTGGTTTCCCAGCGGGCGACCTGCCGGCCGCGCCGCTCGACCACCAGCAGCGACAGACCCACCGCGGCCACCCACACGAGGGCGACACCCGGGAGCACGATGTTCCGCTGCCGCGCGACGCGCTCGTACGCCTGCTCGTTCGCGACCGCGGCGGTCAGGCCGAGGCCCGCGGTGCTTTCCATCGGATGCCCTCGCATGAGCGACGGAACGGGAACGTCCAGCCAGTGCAGGATGGTCGGGGCGAGGTCCATGCTCGACACGACCCCCTTGATGCCGGTCGTGGGCGAGGTGAGCGAACCCGAGAAGCCCTGCCCCGAAATGAGAATTGGGGCGGCCATCACGCCGCCGGCGCCGAGAGCCGCCGGCGCCGTGGGCGACATCACGATCACCAGGTCCCGTTTGGAGTCCAGAAACCCGGGGAGCGCCTGGAGGAACTGTCCGAGGCGAGTGAGGCTCGTCGTGCGCGCCGACTGCAGGCGGCTGCGCAGGCTGAAGCCCGAGGGACCTAGGCGGTCGAGCGTGGCGCCGGGCTGCTGCAGCAGCGCGTCGACGCGAGCCGAGTCGCCCCAATCGACGACGACGAAGCGCGCCTTCGCGAGAGCTGCCTTCGTGTCCTGTTCCAGCGCACTGAGATCGGTGTTCAGCGGCAGGGCAGATGCCGCGGGCGCGACGGTGTCGGTTGCGCTGAGTGCTCCGAGCGGCACCGCGCCCGACTCGTCCATCGCCAGGAACGCCGCCGGACGGTTCGGGCGCCCGGGGAGGTCCGAGTCGCCGATCGCGGCGGTGAGGATCCCGTGTTCGCGAAGCGTCTGCCCCAGGAGACCGGGAACGGCGGCGACGGTGGGGGCGCCGTTCGCCCGGAGGAGGGCCGCGACACCGGGAACGGTGATCGGAACAAGCGCGGTCGATCCCGGCGGCGCAGACGTGGCAGCGGGACTCATCTGATCCTTCGGCGTGACGGCGGCGGCGCCGGAGGACAGCGATGTCATTGCGGCGTACCGTGTCCGGCCACCCGTGCCTGGTCCCGTCCGCGTGACGATGAGCCCGGACGCACCGATGGAGTCCATCTGCTGGATCCCGGGGACGGACTGCAGCATCGCCGCCGTCGTGCGGTCGACGAGCACGACCACCACCCGCCGCGGGCCGGTCGAGTCGGCGGCATGTGCCACCGATCCCGACGCAAGCAGCGAACCGATTGTCGCGAAGGTGGTGGCGAGCGCCACCGAAACGCCGGCGGCCAGAACCCTTCGGTTTCCGGCCGGAGGCATGCGGCGGAGTGTACACCGGCGCCCTCCGGAAAGTGCCGTTCGATCGGCGGGCAGGCCGTACAATGGCGGGCCCGTGATCGATGCTCAGGTCGTGCAGGACACGCTGAACCGCGCGCTCACCACCGGCGCCCGCTTCGCCGAGGTCTTCGTCGAAGATCGCTCCTCCACCGCCATTCGTTTGGACGACGGCAAGATCGAGGAGGTCGTCGCCGGCGGCGACCGGGGCGCGGGCATTCGCGTCTTCCACGGCGAAACCCAGGCGTACGCGTACACGAACCGGCTCGACCCCGGGTCGCTCGAGGAGGCCGCTCTCGCGGCGGCGAGCGCGGTCCGCGACGGCGGGGACCGTGTGGAGATGGTCGACCTCCGGTCGGGCCCGTCGGCGGCGCCGGAGCTCCCCGCCTCGACGGACGTCTCGCGCACGCAGAAGGTCGAGTGGCTGCGCGAAGCCGACGACGCCGCGCGGGCGGTGGATGCAACCGTCCGGCAGGTGATGGTCGTCTACGGGGAGTCGCGGCAGCACGTGATGATCGCCAACTCCATGGGCGACTGGACGGAGGAGGTTCGGCCGCGAATCCGCCTGTTCGCGCAGGTGGTGGCCGTTCGCGATGACGTGATGCAGACGGGATTCGAAGGCCCCGGAGCTCTCGCGGGCCCAGAGTTCCTTCGACGCCGTCCGCCGTCGGCGACCGGCGAGGTCGCCGCGAGGATGGCGGTCGCGATGCTCGACGGGCGGCCCGCGCCTGCCGCACGCATGCCGGTGGTGCTCGCTCCCGGCGGAGGCGGGATCCTGTTCCACGAGGCGTGCGGCCACGGGCTCGAAGCCGACCTCGTCCAGCACGACGCGTCGATCTTCCGGGGCCGGCTCGGCGAGACGCTCGCGTCGCCTCTCGTGACCGGCGTCGACGACGGAACCGTCCCGGGCGAGTGGGGGACGAACGCGTTCGACGACGAGGCCACCCCAACTCATCGAACCGTGCTCTTCGACGGCGGCACGCTCGTGGGGTTGATGTACGACCGGCTGCGGGCGGATGGGGACGGCGTTCCGTCGACGGGCAACGGGCGGCGCCAATCGTACGCGCACCTTCCGATCCCGCGCATGACCAACTCGGCGATCCTGGCCGGCGACGCGAGGCCGGAGGACGTCGTCGCCAGCACGCCCCACGGGCTCTACGCCAAGGCGCTCGGGGGCGGCCAGGTCAACCCTTCGACGGGCGACTTCGTCTTCGGCGTGGCCGAAGGCTACATGATCGAGCAGGGGAAGATCACCGGCGCCGTCCGTGGCGCGAACCTCATCGGCAACGGGCCGCAGATCCTCGCGGGGATCGACGCCGTCGCGGACGACTTTGGGGTTCGGCACGGGATTTGCGGCAAGGACGGTCAGGGCGTCCCTGTTTCGAATGGAAGCCCGACGCTTCGCATCGCCGACATGACGATCGGGGGCACGGATGCGTGAAGGACGAACCCTCCCGTTCGGAGGTGCCCCGTGAGCGAGAACGCCGGCGTGCCGTCGCTCGCCGACCTGTGTGCACGCGCGGTTCGAGCCGCCCGAACGGGCGAGGGCGTCGAAGCCTACGCGGGCGGCGGGCGGCACGTCGACGTGCGCGTTCGTGCCGGTCGCGTCGAGTCGCTGACGTCGGCGGAGACACGCGGCGTCGGCGTGCGAACGGTGATCGACGGCCGCGTGGGCTACGCCTATGCCGCCGACCCGTCGCTCGACGAGGTTGACGCGCTCGTCGACGCCGCACGGCAGAGCGCCGCGTTCGCGGAGCCCGACGAGTTCAACGTCCTGCCCGCGATCGAGCAGGCGGAGCCTCTGTCAGGGCTGTACCGCGAGACGCAGGAACTGGTTCCCGCCGAGCGAAAGGTGTCGACGGCGCTCGAGTTCGAGCGCGCCGCCGTGTCCGCGCATCCCGACGTGCGCAAGGTGCGGTCGGCCTCCATCGCCGACGCGGTCTCGCGGGTGGCCATCGCATCCACGAGAGGCGGCCCGGTCACGTACGAGCGGACCGATTGCTGGGCCTCGGTCTCGGCGATCGCGGAGCGCGACGGAGAGATGCAGATGGGGTTCGAGTTCGCACTCGCGCGGGAGCTGGACGATCTGGAGTGGGAGCCGGCGGCGCGCGGGGCCGCCGAGCGCGCGGCGAGGCTACTCGGCGGCGAGCAGCCGAAGAGCGAGCGGCTGCCGGTGGTCCTGGATCCCGGCGCCGCCACGGCCTTTCTCTCGGTCTTGGCGGGCGCGCTCTCCGGCGAGGCGGTGCTCAAGGGACGCTCGCCGCTGGCGTCGATGGTGGGCCAGTCGGTCGGGAGTCCCGCCCTCACACTGATCGACGACGGTCGGCTGCCGGGCGGAACCGGCTCGGCACCGTTCGACGACGAAGGGGTGAAGACGGGCCGGACGCTGCTCGTCGAGGCCGGCGTGCTGCGCGGATTCCTCCACAACACGTACACGGGCGCACGGTCCGGCCGCCCGTCGACGGGCAACGCCGGCCGCTCGGACCACCGATCGGTGCCGGGCGTCTCGCCGTCCAATCTCTCCTTCGAACCGGGAACATTGAGCGCTGAGGAGATCCTTCGTCAAGCGGGCCGCGCAGTCTACGTGCAGGACGTGACGGGGCTGCACTCCGGCGCGAGTTCGATCACCGGCGAGTTCTCGGTCGGTGCGACGGGTCTGGTCGTCGAGGGCGGAGCCCTGGGCCGGCCTCTCCGCGAGATGACGGTCGCGAGCACCCTCCTTGAGGTGCTCTCCGGCGTCCGCGAGGTGGGGTCGGACCTGCGATTCTTCCCGATGGGTGGGAGCATCGGGGCCCCCACGATCCTCGTCGGTGAGATGACCATCGCCGGCACTTAGAGGGGGACCACCGCGACCGACAGCCTGGCGAATGCCGTCGCGTACGCCAGCCGCTCCTCGTCGTCGGGCGACACGAGAAGGACCAACGCTGTCCCCGAGCCCGTCGAACCCGGGGAGATCCCACCGCCCGGGACTCCAAGGCCGGTGCCGTCCGCCGAGCTCGGAAGCACCAGGAGCACCTGCGCCGCCGCGACGACGGTCTCTGTGTGCGGCGCGCCGGTCGTGTACGTGGCGAGGACGTCGACGCGGTCGCCCGCGGCAACCTCACCCGGCGGGAGTGAGACGGGTACGGCGAAGGCCCGGAGCCCCTCGGGCGTGAGTGACGCCACCGGGCCCGCCCGTACGCGAGCCAGCCGAGTTTCGGTCACCGCCTCGCCCGCGGCGAGGCTCGCGAGGGCGACCCGGCCGGCAGCCCTGGAGATCGAACCGACAGGATTCGGAGGAGCGAATCTCGCCGGGATTCGTTCGAGGCGGAGTTCGGACGCGTCGAGCGTGACCCCCCGCGCGATCGGAGTCGCCGCGACCACGACGGCCACGGGAGGGCCGCCCTGGGCCGCGCGCGCCGCGCCCGAGAGGTATGCATGGGCCGAAGCGCCGGCAAGCGCGGCGAACACAAGCGCCGCTCCCGCGCGAAGGCGCGACGTCCGAGACCATCGCCTGCGCATCGCGTCCACCTTTCCGGGGAGAGGTCGGCATCGAGCCGAAGGGAAGGGGCCGTTCCGGGCACCAGCCACCCGGCGGAAGGGGTCACACGAATGACGCGGCGTTCGGCGGACGCTTCGACGAAAACGTCCGCCGAATGAACTTCTGCACCGACGCTACACTGAGCGCGCGTCGACGCGCAATGACGCGCGTCACAGGAAGGATTTCTCTCCCCCGCCTTAACGAGGGCCGCGATCCAGAGGAAGAAGCAGCCGTGACCGACCAGGGCACACGCAGGAATCCGTCGCGTATCCGGCGTGCGCGAGAGGACGAGGCCGCGGCCATCTCCGACTTGGCGCTCCGATCGAAGGCGATGTGGGGGTATCCGCCTGCGTTCGTGGAGGCCTGCCGCGCCGCTCTGACGCTGACCGAGGAGGAGATCCGCCAAACGCCCGTCTACGTGCACGACGGCGACACCGGCGTGGACGGCTTCTACGGGCTCGCCGGTCGGCCGCCACGCGCGACCCTCGAGTATCTATTCGTCGACCCCGTGGCGACGCGTCGCGGCATCGGCACGAAGCTGCTTCGGCATGCCGTCGCCGTCGCCTGCCGGCTCGGCTTCGAGAGGATCGAGGTCGAGTCGGATCCGAACGCGGAGCCCTTCTACGAGCGCAATGGCGGCGTTCGGATCGGCGAGGTCGAGTCCAGCGTCGAGGCCGGCCGGAAGCTCCCGCTCCTGCTCATCGATCTCCGGTGAGAAGAAAAGCCCCCCGGGGGCTCGCCCGTCAGACCTCGAAGCGCGCGCCCGCGAGGGCGGTCGCGCAGGCGCACGTCCGTTCCTCGGGCAGCCGGCCGATCACGTCGAACAGCAGGTGGCGGAGCTTCCCAAGGTTCTCGTCGAACACTCGGACGACCTCCTCGTGGCTCACCGGCGCGACCTCTCCCTCGACGCCGACGTCGTAGTCGGTCACGAGCGAGACGTTCGAGTAACACATCTCGAGCTCGCGGGCGAGGACGGCCTCCGGAGCCTGGGTCATGTTGATGACCTCCCACCCCTGGGCCGAGAAGAAGCGGGACTCGGCGCGCGTCGAGAACCGTGGCCCCTGGATCACGAGGATCGTCCCACCGTCGTGCAGCGAAAGGCCCTGCTCCCGTCCCGCCTCGACGAAAGCGCCTCGCACGACGGGACAGTAGGGGTCGGCGAACGAGATGTGCGTCGTGACCGGGCCGTCGTAGAACGTCGATGCCCGTCCGGTCGTGCGGTCGACGAGCTGGTCGCACACCACGAAGTCGCCGGGCTTGACGTGCGGCTGAAGCGAACCGACCGCGCATGGACCGAGCACCCGCTCGACGCCCAGCTCTTTCATGGCCCAAAGGTTGGCTCGGTAGGGGACGACGTGCGGCGGCAGCTCGTGCTTCACGCCGTGCCGGGGGATGAACGCCACACGCCGACCGTCGACCGACCCCACGGAGACCGGTGCCGAGGGCTCGCCGTACGGTGTCTCGACCTTGGCCTCCTCGACGTCGTCGAGGAACGAGTAGAAGCCGGAACCGCCGAAGACGCCGATCTTCACGGCCTCGGTCACGCCGACTTCTCCTTCGAGGTGGACGATGAGGAGCCCGACGAGCCCGACCCCGAAGATCCCGAGGACCCCGACCCGGACCCCGAGGACCCCGACCCAGAGGATGACGAGTCAGAAGAAGAGGAGGATGACCCCGATGAATCGCCCTTCGACTCCGACATCGCGGAGGCGCCCGACTCCTTCTTCTCCTTCGACGGGTCGCGGGTCGCCGTCGAGCTCTTCCGCCGCGAGTCGGTCGCGTAGAAGCCGGACCCTTTGAACAGGATGCCCGCTGGGTGGAACACCTTGCGGAGCTGGCCGCCGCACACGTCGCAGGTCGTGAGGGCGTCCTCGCTGAACCGCTGGAACACCTCGAAGTGCCGGCCGCACGACTGGCAGGCGTACTCGTAGGTCGGCATGGGCCCGATTATAGGTTCGCGGCGCGGATGATCTCGGCGTCCGTCACCACAAGGGCGACTGTCACGTCGCCCGGACCGGCCGGCACCTCGTGGACGACCTGCTCGGCGAAGCACACGCCGGCAACCGCGCACTCGGGCCGGACGCGACGCAGGAAGCTGTCGAAGTACCCGCCGCCGTAGCCGAGGCGGCGCCCATGTCGATCGAACGCCAGGCCGGGGGCGACCACAAGGTCGATCTCCGCGGGCGGCACCAGGACGCGGCCGGCCGGCTCCATCGCACCATAAGAGGAAGGAACGAGGCGAGCGCCCGGCGCGAGGTCAACCGCCTCCATGTACCCCTCCTCGAGCACGGGCACCGCCACGGCGATCTCGGCGCCTCGCAGAGACGCGAGGATCGGCTCGGTCGAGACCTCGGAGCCGAACGACAGGAACGTCAGACAGCGACGGGTCCGGCCCATCTCCGGAGTCGCCGACAGCCGCTCGGCGATCGCCCGGCTGCGCCTCGCACGCTCGCCCGCCGGAATCATCGCGCGCGCGGCTCGCATGCGGGCACGGAGGTCGTCCTTCCTGCGGCGCAGCGCGTCGGAGGGCTCCTGACCGGCCACGCCGATCATCCTATTGAGGGGAAATCTCCCTTCCTCGGCGGTCGGCTACACTCCGTATCCCGCCCGAAGGGGCCGAGATGGCAGGGGTCAGCGGATGAAGGTGAGGAAGGCCGTCATCCCCGCGGCGGGACTCGGGACCCGGTTCCTGCCGGCGACCAAGTCCCAGCCGAAGGAGATGCTCCCGGTCGTCAACAAACCGGCGATCCAGTACGTCGTCGAGGAGGCGGTGCGGGCCGGGCTCGACGACATCCTGATCATCACCGGCCGCGGCAAGCGCACCATCGAGGATCACTTCGACCGCTCGATCGAGCTCGAGGCGCGCCTCGAGCGCTCCGGCAAGTTCGACGAGTTGAAACAGGTCCGTGGGGTCTCCGACATGGCGAAGATCCACTACATCCGCCAGCCAGAACCCATGGGACTCGGGGCCGCCGTCGCCATGGCCGAGTCGCACGTGTCGGGGGAGCCGTTCGTCGTCCTGCTCGGCGACGAGATCGTCGTGAGCGGAAACCCCCTCGGCGAAATGATCGAGGTCTACGACCGCTACGGGCGGAGCGTCATCGCGGCGCAGGAGGTGCCCCGGTCGGAGATCCATCTGTACGGAGCGGTGTCGGGCGAGTTCGTGACCGACAACCTGGTGCGCGCGACCGGCGTCGTCGAGAAGCCGTCGGCCGAGGAGGCCCCGTCCAATCTCGCGGTCGTGCACGGGTACGTGCTCACGCCGGAGATCTTCGACGCGCTCCGCGCGACGCCACCCGACGCCGGCGGCGAGGTCCAGCTGAGCGACGCACTCAATCTGCTTGCGTCGCAGCAAGCGGTGTACGCGTACGTCTTCGAAGGGATCCGCTACGACGTCGGCAACAAGCTCGGCTACCTGCGTGCCACCGTCGAGCTCGCCATCGACCGGGACGACCTGGGGCCGGGCTTCCGCGCGTTCCTCACCGATCTCGTTCAGCGTCGCAAGCTGCTGTAGCCCGCTCAGGCCGTCGATGCCTCCGGCATGCCGCGCATGCTCGAGCGGAGGATGTCCACGCTGAGCAGGAGGATCCAGACGGGGAACAGCAGTGTGACCCAGGCCGTGAGCCCGACCGATACGAGCAGCACGGCGGCGAACACGTACCCGACGATGCCGATCCATGTCGGGACGACCCGGGTTCGGAGCGTGATCGTCGCCGTGCTGATCATGAAGACCGCGGCCATCCGCATCGCGTAGACCCGAAGCAGAACCGACGTCACCACACGGCCCGTCGCCAACAGATCCGACCCCGGCCGAGCCGCGGTGCTCCCCGCGATCTCGGTGATCAGCCCGCCGGCGAAGGCTGCCCCCACGAACAGCATCGCGACGAAGAGCAGGCCGCTGCCCAGGAACACCGACGCGAAGAACCGGTCCTCGTGTGCGCCGATGCGGTCGCGCACCACCCCAATGAACCACAGGAAGGCGATCCCGGCGAACGGCACCAGGTTGAGCGCGAGCGCGATCGTCCTGCGCCGTCCGGCATCCGAGAACCATGTGCCTGCCCTCGACGGGGTGGCCGGGACCGAGACGGTGAGCAGGACGAGCGCGAGGATCAGCAGGACCGAGAACACGATGCCCGCAACGGCCGCGGCCCGCGGCGTCCGGAGCCTCGCGCCGGTCATTCCCTCGTCGCGATCCATGACCGGCAGAGCCTACTCCCGCAGGTCGGGGGGCTGTGTGCCGGTCTGCAGGGGGCGGGATTCTGCTCTAGGCTTTGAGCGATGACGACAGGATTCGAGCTTCCCGAGGAGCAGGAAGGAAAGAAGCCGGCGCCGCGGATCACGCCCGACGACGTTTGGGGCGCACCGCCGCCGGCCGACCTCCCCCCGGCCCACCCGCCCGAGGAGGAGGCGCCAGTCGCGGGCGCGCCGCCGACACAGGCCGAGCTGGCGACGCCGACGACGGCCACGGCGCCGCTTCCCTGGGAGTCGACCGAGGGCGCCGAGCCGGGGGGACCTGATGACCTGAGGCCCGTCGACCTGGTCCGCAAGTGGATCCTCGACAGCGTCCCCGTCCTCCAGCCCATCGAACTCCCTCTTCAGGAGGCGCACGGGTGCGTGCTGGCGACCGACATCGTCGCCCAGCTCGACCTTCCCCCGTTCTCGTCCTCGGGCATGGACGGGTTCGCCGTCCGTGCGGTCGACGTGGCCGAGGCGACGCCGCAGAATCCGCGGCAGCTTCGGATCGTGGGCCGGGTCGCAGCCGGTCAACAGCCCGACGCGACGGTCGGACTCGACGAGGCGGTGCGCATCGCCACCGGCGCGCCGGTGCCCGCCGGAGCCGACGCGATCGTTCCAGTCGAGCAGACCTCGCTGCAAGGCGAGGGCGTGCTCGTCCTCGCGCCGGTCAAGGAGGGCGCGTTCATCCGTCCCGCGGGCCAGGACGTCAAGGCCGGGGGGTTGCTCGTTCCCAGGGGACGGCGCGTCGCCGGCCCCGAGATGGGACTGCTCGCCGCGGCCGGCTACTCCTCGCTCCTCGTGCATCCCCGCCCGCGTGTGGCGGTGATCTCGACCGGCGATGAGCTCGTCGAGCCTGGGCGGCCGGCGTCGTTCGGCCTCATCCGGGACTCCAACTCGTTCACCTTGTTCGGCGGCGTCCGCGACGCCGGCGCCGAGCCCTTCCTCGGCGGGATCGTGCGCGACGACGTCGACCAACTGCGTGAGACGGTCCTCGGGCTCGCGATCCGTGCGGATTGCTTCGTCTCGTCGGGCGGCGTGTCCGTCGGCGAGCGCGACGTCGTGAAGAAGGCGTTTTTCCGCCGGGCGGAGATCGACTTCTACAAGGTAGCCATGCAGCCGGGGATGCCACAGGGGTTCGGCATGATCGAGGGGAAGCCGTACTGGGGGCTTCCCGGGAACCCCGTCTCGGTGTTCGTTTCGTTCGAGGTGTTCATCCGGCCGGCGCTGCTCAAGATGATGGGCCGCCACGACATCCTGCGTCCGGAGGTGACGGCAATCCTCGAGACCGACGTGTCGGGTCCCAAGGAGAAGACGGTCTTCGCGCGCGTACGCGTGACGCGGCTCGGCGGCGAGTGGCACGCGGCATCGACCGGTCCCGGGCAGTCGAACCTCATCAGCACGATCGCGAAGGCGAACGGTCTCGCCGTCATCCCGCCAGGCACCGAGACGATGCCTGCGGGCACGAAGGTGCGCGTCATGCTCTTCCGGGCGCTTGAGGACGACGGGTGAGCGATCCCGCGGAGGCACCCGCCGGCGCCGGGGGTCGGCCGGCCAACATCGTCGAGGTCGGCGGAAAGGACATCGGCGAACGCACCGCGGTGGCCGAGTGCTTCCTGTCGACCACGTCCGAGGCGTGCGAGGCGCTCGTCGCCGGCACGCGCAAGGGAAACCCGCTCGAGGCCGCGAAGGTCGCCGGGTTGATGGCGGCCAAGCGCACGCCGGAGCTCCTTCCGTACTGCCACCCGATCGCTGTCACCAGCGCGACGATCGTCGTCGATCCCGACGTCGGCGCCGGCCGCGTTCGCGTCGAGGCGACCGTCAGGGCGATGGACCGCACGGGCGTCGAGATGGAGGCGTTGACGGCGGCGGCCGTGGCCGCTCTCAGCGTCTACGACGCGACGAAGCAGTTCGACCGTTCGGCCGAGATCTCCGGACTGCACCTCGTGACGAAGTCCGGAGGCAAGAGCGGCGACTACCGCCGCGCCTGACGGAGCCGATTCCCGAATTTCATCGATGTAATTGCTTCGTCCATATCTGGGCGTTACGCTTCAAAGCTAGCCCACATGTTGTGGTCCTACCGGGGAAGCGACCGCAGGAGGGCTTGTGGCGGGTTGGCTATTGGTGGCCGTCTTGGGCATCATCTGGGTCGCCTCCCTTCTTCCCCTGGGTAGATTCAGGGCGTCATCGAGCACGAGTGTCGAGGAGTTCGAGCGAAACATGGACTTGTTGGCCGAAACGCACCGCCGATCGCCGGGCCGGTGGGTGGTCATGCCCCGCAAGGGCGCCCGGTTCACCAATCCCAGGGAACTGAACCGGGCTCGCCTTCGCCGGCGTCGCCGGCAGATCCTCGCGGGGCTGGTGGAGGCGACCATTCTCTTCTTTCTGTTCGGCCTGTTCCCACCGCTGCACTCGATGTTGTACGTCGCGCTCGGGCTGCTGGCGGTCCTGCTGCTGTACGCGTCGGTGTTGGCGCGGGTCCGGGCCGCCGAAGCAGCGCGTGCCGAGGCGATCGCCGCCCGTCGCGTGCGCGAGGCAACCGAGTCGCCGGTCGCGGCCGCTCCCCCCGTCGACGACTCGACGGCCCTCGACCAGATCACGGTGATGGAGCGCGACGTGCACGTCATCGTCCACCACTCCGACGACGTCGACCTCGAGGAGCTCCGGGCCGCGGCCGCGGCCCGCTGACACGCCCGGACGACGTCGGCGTGGACCTCTTGCGCATCTCCGACGACGTCAGACTCCGCTTGGACGCTCGGGTCGCGGCGCGGGAGCGCGCGCTTCCTGCGGCGCGGCGATCGATCCGGGCGTCCGCGAACGCGATTCGCGCGATCCATCGCGGGGAACACGAGGTCGCGGCGAGGCTCGTCGACGAGTCGCGCGAGTGTTTACGCGAAGCGCAGACGGCACTCGCATCCGAACCGGAGGTGCTCTACGCCGGATTCGTCCAGGACGCCGAGAAGGAGTACGCGGAAGCGCGGCTGACCGACGCGCTCGTCACCGACGGACAGGTCCCGGGCCCGGACGAGCTCGGTGTCGGACTCGGGCCGTTCCTCAACGGAATGGCGGAGTCGATCGGCGAGGGCCGTCGCGCCATCCTCGACCGGCTCCGGCGCGGCGAGGTCCGTGAGGGGGAACGGATCCTGGGGGCGATGGACGAGATGTTCGGCGTGCTGGTGACGATGGACTACCCGGACGCCGTGACGGGCAACCTTCGGCGGTCCACGGACGTCGCGCGGAGCTTGATCGAGAAGACGCGGGGTGACCTCACCACGTCGATCGTGCAGGAGAACCTCCGCGAGTCGCTCGACCGACATGCCCGTGAGGTGCTCGGTCGGGACGACCATTGACCTGCGCAGACGGCGCCCCCGCAGGAGCGGGCTGTTAGCCTAAGGGTCCCTTCGGGGGTGTAGCTCAGTGGTAGAGCGCTGCCTTCGCACGGCAGAGGTCAGGGGTTCGACTCCCCTCACCTCCACCAGGGAACCCGAGCGGTCGTGCGGAGCGCCGCTGGGCGGCCGGTCGCCGCCGCCTGCTGCCATGGACGCCAACCGCCGAGCCGACACGTTCAAGCAACCTCGAACCAGTCCCGCAGGATCTGTTCGTCGGCTTCGTTGGCGAGTCGCATGTAGAGGCGGTCGATCGGCCTGCGAGGCGAAGGAGGAAATGACCGGATGGGTCGTCCTCCGCCGAAGCCGCCCTTCGCTCGGTCGAGGATCAGTGGGGCGACGAACCTGACGGCCACGTTGGGCACGACCTGGACCGGGCCCACCGTGGCCCCCTTGGCCCGTGAGTCCCAGGCGCCGTAGTGGGCCCCGTTCCAACCGATCAACACGTCTGCGACCGCCTCTCTCGGCACGTCCTGAGGAGCTACGAAGCTCACTCGATCCTCGAGGCGCATGCCCTCCTCGGTGAGGATGACCCAGCCGGGGTCGCGGTGTGCCGCTCGCCAGGCATCGCGAACGAGACCGACCCACAGCAGCGCGGCAATGCCGAGGAACGGACACGCGACGAGTGGGCGAAGCCAGATGGGGGCGGAGCGTCCGCCGGGAGAGAAGAAGGCGACGATGACCGCGACGGTGGCGATGACGATGGCCCCCCCTCCATACAACGCCGCGTAGAGACGGGGTATCCAACCGTTGTCGGCCAGCGGCAGCCGCCTTCCGAGCCAGGGGGAGGCACGTGCTCGATCTCTCGCGCTGTCGGTCGCCCCCTCCCGTCGTTTCGGGGGTGCCGGGATGCGGCTCGCCTGTTCGCGATACCCGGCCTTCAGGAGTCGGCCGAAGACGATGAGGGCGAGCACCTCCGCGACGACGACCAGCGCGAGGGGAAGGCCCCGGATGCCGGCGTCGAACATGAGTCCGGCGGCTGTCATACCCGCCACGAAGATCGGAATCAGCAGGAGGGTGAACCTGGCGCGGGCTCGACGTGAGAGTGCCATCTCTTCCGAGGTGATCGCCCCGGCCCGGGAGGCACTTGAATCCCCGATCGCGCCGGAATCCGAGGAACTCGTCTCGAGGTACGGCCGTACATTGGGGTATCGTTCGCTGCCCGCGAAGCGCAGGAGGATGCGGTCTCGTGAAGCGCCGTGGCGTGACCTACGACACCGGGATGGTGTTCTCGGGGCGGCGGGGCGGGGGGATCCCGACGCGCCCGAAGCTCGACCTCGTCACCGCCGAGCGCGAGTTACAGATCGCCCGCGACGACCTGCACTGCAATGCCGTCCGCTTGATAGGGCGCGACGTCGACAGGTTGGTGCAGGTCGCGGAGCGCGCCCTGGCTCTCGGCCTCGAAGTATGGCTCTCGCCGGCGCTGTGGGGCCGGTCTCCCGATGAGACGCTCCGCTACGACGTTTCGGCAGCCGAGCGGGCCGAGCGGCTACGCCAACGCCACCCCGACCGTCTCGTCCTTGTCCTCGGCAGCGAGCTGACCCTCATGATGTACGGCATCGTGCCGGGCGACGACTTCGCCAAACGCACCCGCGAGGCACTCACGCGAATGAAGGCGGGAGACCACAGCGCCAACGACCGGCTCAACGACTTCCTCGGCCGCGCGAGCACCGCGGTCCGCGGCGTCTACCACGGCCTTCTCACCTACGCCTCGATCGTCTGGGAGGACGTCGACTGGGACCCTTTCGACCTGATCGGCGTCGACCACTACCGCGACGCACGGATCAAGGACCGCTACGCCGAAATGCTGCAACCACTTCTGGCGCTCGGCAAACCGGTCATCAACACCGAGTTCGGGATGCGTACGTATCGAGGCGCCGAAAGTGACGGGACGATCGGATTCGGCGTCGCCGATCAAACGCGAGTTGTCCTGCACCACTTCCTCCCGTTCGTTCGCGAGCGTCTCAACGGAGACTACGTCCGAGACGAGGCCATGCAGGCCCGCGAGCTCACCGAGACCCTCGCGATCCTCGACGCCGCGGGGGTCGACGGCGCGTTCGTCGCCGAGTTCGTGACCGCGGGGGCGACGTTCAGCGAGGAAGCCCGTTACGACCTCGACATGAACGCCTTCGCCCTCGTGAAGACCTATCGGCACGGCAACGGAACGACCTACCCGGACATGGTCTGGGAGCCGAAGCCATCCTTCTACGCCGTCGCCGACTACTACGCCGCACACGGAGCCTCAGCCTGAGCGATCCGAGGCCGTCTGCGTATCATTCGACGATGGCCCACGGCACCACTGCCCGCGAGTTCTTCGAGGCGCTCGCCGATCGAGTGGAGGCCAGGCTTTTCGGCGTCCGCGGGCCCCTTCGGCTGGTGGTCATCGGCCTGGTTTCGGACGCGCACGTCCTGATCGACGACGTGCCCGGCGTCGGCAAGACCACCCTGGTGCGGACGCTCGCAGGCCTGCTCGGC
>DASPTB010000093.1:0-3506 GCA_035623615.1 Actinomycetota bacterium | reverse complement strand
CACTTGAACTTCACCGCACACCTCCTGGCCTTTGATTGCTGTATGAGTTCTCAAACCGTAGAAGCAGTGGCTGTGGACACGTGCATAACCTCCCGTCGTCGCAGCGTAGCGCGCGGGTACGACACGGCGGGGCTGTGGACGAATGCTCATCAACCGGCGGGTCAATGCCCGGTCGGGACGGGAGGTGCCGGCCGTTTCCACATCCGTCACCCGTCCGTGCACAGGGAACGCAGAGCCGCCGGCGATCATGCGCCGCGGCTCCGGGCGCGGATCTTCTTGGTGAGCTCCTGGACCTGACGGTAGGTGCTGCCGCGGGCGGGCATGAGAGCCTCGATCTTCTTGATGCCGTGCAGAGCGGTGGTGTGGTCGCGCTCGAAGTACTCCCCGATCTTGATGAGCGACAACCCCGTCAGCTCGCGAAGGAGGTACATCGCGACGTGACGGGCCGTTGTGAGCGGCCGGGAGCGGTTCTTCGAGATGAGGTCTTCCTGGTCGAGGCCGAAGTACGCGGCGGTCTCTTCCAGGATGAGGGTCGGCGTGATCTCGCGCCCCGACTCGGGGATGAGGTCCTCGAGCGCGCGCTCGGCGAGCGGAAGGTCGACCGCCTGGTGCGTCAGGGATGCGTACGCGGCCACGCGCAGGAGCGCGCCCTCCAGTTCGCGGATGTTCGAGTCGAAGCGCGTCGCGATGTAGAGCTGGACGTCTTCCGGGACGTCCAGCCGGTCGCGGAGAGCCTTCAGCTGCAGGATGGCCACCCGGGTCTCGAGGTCGGGGGGCTGTACGTCCACGACGAGGCCCGAGCGGAAGCGGCTGCGCAGCCGCTCCTCGATCCCGCCGAGCTCCTGCGGGGGCCGGTCGGACGCGATCACGATTTGACGGGCGTGCTGGTGCAGGTGGTTGAACGTGTGGAAGAACTCGGTCTGCGTCTCCTCGGCGCGCGCCAGGAACTGCACGTCGTCGAGCAGCAGCACGTCGATGTCGCGGTACTGCCGCTGGAAGAGGTATCCGCGCCGTTCGCGAACGGCGCGGATGAACTCGGTCATGAAGCTCTCGCTCGTGACGTAGCGAACCCTGATGCGGTGGTTGAGCCTGGTCATGTGCTCACCCGTCGCGAAGAGGAGGTGCGTCTTGCCGAGCCCCACTCCCCCGTAGACGAACAGCGGGTTGTAGACCTTGGATGGCGGACCCTCCGCGACCGCCATTGCGGCCGCGTGCGCGAACTTGTTGCTCGGTCCGGGGACGAACGCGTCGAAGGTGTAGCGGTCGGGGAACGGGGTCGCGGGCTCGGCGGCCTCGTCCAGCGACGCCTGCGCGGGATCGACAGTCGGGGGGCCGCGACGCCCGCGCCGGCGCTCGCCTCCCGCCGGTTGCGCCGGCTCGCCGGACGGCGCCGTGTCCGTCGGCGCGACGTGGATGCGGACGGCCGCGTCGTCCCCGAGCACCGAGCGGGCGCCCGTCGTGAGGACGTCCATGTAGTGCGAAACGAGCCAGTTGCGAACGTAGTCGCTGGGCGCCGTCAGCTGCAGGACCGACCCCTCGACGCCCTGCGCTTCGACGTCGGCGAACCACATTCGGTACGAGCCGTCCGAAACGGTCGGACGCACCTGGTCACGAACGGCGGCCCAGACCTCCGCGGGATCTCCCAGGGGCTCCGGCGACTGCTGCGCGAGCGGAAGCGTCATAATCCACAGGCTCTTTCCACAGTTGTGGAAACTCCACGTAGTTCCCGGGGAAGGGGTTCCGGCCCTGGGGAGTGAGCCCGAAGCGCGGCGGATTATAGCGCCGGCCTTTCAGCGGCACCCGTGCGGGAGAGGGTTCTTGGCGACCTTTTTCCCGCGACTTTGCGCGCAGCGCGCGGCGCGCCCCGAGTCCGGCTCCCGTCGGTGGGTCGCTCGTTCGCGAGAAGAGCCGGCCGATATACTTGCGGGCCGCCCCGCCCCTCGGCGGGCCGAGGATCCGAGGACCCCATGAAGAAGACTTTCCAGCCGAACAACCGAAAGCGCAAGAAGACCCACGGCTTCCGCATCCGGATGCGCACACGGGCCGGGCGGCGGCTGCTTGCCCGTCGCCGCGCGAAAGGCCGGGCCCGGCTCGCGGCGTAGAGACGAACAGTGGCGCGGAGCGTGGCCCTGGATCGGGGCCGGGACGTGCGACGCGTGCTCCGCGAGGGCCGGCATCGCGCATCAGACCTGATGGTAGTGTACGTGGTGCCCGGCGGGGGCCAGACGCGCGTCGCGTTCGTGTGCGGGCGTCGGTTGGGTGGCGCCGTGATCCGGAATCGTGGTCGTCGTGTGCTGCGCGAGGCGTGGCGGGCACTCTCCCCGCGGGCCACAGAGCCGTTCGACATCGTGTTCGTAGCTCGACCCGACATCCGGGGGGCCAAGACGCAGGACGTAATCGCCGACATGAGCCGTCAGCTCGCGGCGGCAGGGGTGACCGAGTGACACGGCGAGGCGCGGCCTGGACGATCGGATCCCCGCTGCGCCTCACGTTGGTCGCCCTCATCCACTTGTACCGGAACACGATCGGCCTCGTCCTGGGAGGACGCTGCCGCTTCTATCCCTCCTGTTCGGCGTACGCCGAGCATGCGATCGCAGAGCTCGGCGTGGTGCGCGGCGGGTCGCTGGCCTTGTGGCGCGTGCTGCGATGCGGGCCCTGGACCGCCGGCGGCATCGACCACCCCCCGGGGGCGGTGTATGACGTGGTCGCTCGCGCTTCTGCTGTGGCCCGCATGGGTGATAGCGTCATACAGCCGAAGCGCCGGCAACCGAGC
Organism: Actinomycetota bacterium; assembly: GCA_035623615.1. Classification (GTDB taxonomy): domain Bacteria; phylum Actinomycetota; class UBA4738; order UBA4738; family UBA4738; genus DASPTB01. The sequence goes on along the minus strand of DASPTB010000093.1, from coordinate 733 downwards.
GAGGCGCGGTCCTGATGCACCCCGGCCTCGTGGGCGTCGTCGTCGTTCAGGCCGTGTTGGACGCCATCGGGTGGTGTCTGTCGAAGGTCTACGACGTCATCCCGAACTACGGCATCACGATCATCCTGTTCACCATCGGCATCCGAATCCTCCTGCTCCCGCTCGGGATCAAGCAGATCCAGTCCATGCGTGCCATGCAGGCCGTCCAGCCCGAGCTCAAGCGCATCCAGCAGAAGTACAAGGGCGACCGCCAGCGCCTGAGCGAGGAGCAGATGAAGCTGTACAAGGAGCACGGCGTGAACCCGCTTGGGGGCTGTCTGCCGGTGCTGGCGCAGTTCCCGGTGCTCATCGCGCTGTACGCGGTCCTGCGCATGCCGGGCGGCCTGACCCACATCCCGGTCGACAGCTCGCTGCACCAGGCGATCGTCCACCAGGAGGCCGGGGTCTACTTCGTGGGCGCCAACCTGCTCTGCTCCGCCCGCGAGGTCGGGCACACGGTTCCGGTCGTGAAGAGTCCCGACAAGGCCATCTCCAAGCTGTACTGCAGCGCCGGCGGTGGCCGACGATTCACCTTCTACGCGCTGATCCTGCTGATGATCGGCACGACCTTCTACCAACAACGCCAGATGCAGAAAGCCAATCCAGGGCCCGCGAGTCAACAGCAACAGATGCTGACGTATCTGATGCCGGCGATCTTCGGCTACTTCGGCTTCACGTTCCCGGCGGGCCTGGT
>DASPTB010000089.1:0-2328 GCA_035623615.1 Actinomycetota bacterium | reverse complement strand
GCGCGCATCAGCTCGAACGCGTTGAGCACGCCGCCGAACCCCGCCTCCGCGTCGGCCACGATCGGCGCGAGCCACGGCGTGGAGTCCTCGCCCTCGGCCCAATCGATCTGGTCGGCGCGCAGCAGCGCGTTGTTCAAGCGCTGGACGATCGCGGGAACGCTGTTGGCGGGGTAGAGGCTCTGGTCGGGATACACGGCCGCGGCGAGGTTCGCGTCGGCCGCCACCTGCCACCCGGACAGGTAGATGGCCTGGAGCCCAGCTTTGACCATCTCCACCGCCTGCCCGCCGGTCATCGCGCCGAGCGCCGGGACATGGTGCTCGCTCTCCAGCAGGTCCCACAGGCGCTCCGCGCCGAGGCGCGCGAGCGTGTGCTCGGGCCGGACGGAACCTCGGAGGCGCACGACCTCCTCGGCTGAGTACGGGCGAGTGATCCCGCGCCAGCGGCCGCCCTGCCACTCGCGCTCCAGCGCGGCGGCCTCCTTTCGCCGGCGGGCGCCGGTGTCTCCGTTGGTGGAGCTCATGTCGCCTGCTCCCTTCAGTCGATGGCCTCGGAGGCCGGGATCGTGAGGAACTCGATGAACTCGCGCGAGAGCGCTACTCGCTCGAAGAGCTGGCGGGCCTCCGCGATGCGAGCTTCCGCGTAGCCGGCCTCCCCGAGAGTATCGCGCAGCCGCTGCGTCTCCTCTTCCAGGATCGTTTGAGCGAGTTCCGCCGTGACCGTGCGACCGTCGTCCATCCGCGTGCCGTGCCGGATCCACTGCCACACCTGTGAGCGGGAGATCTCGGCCGTCGCGGCGTCCTCCATCAGGTCGTCGATCGCCGCCGCGCCCGTGCCGGTGAGCCACGAGGCCACATACCGGACGCCGACGTTCACGTTGGTTCGGAGCCCCGCCTCGGTGACGGTCCCGCCCGTCGCGGCGACGTCGAGGAGATCCGCGGCCACGGCGACGCCGGTTCCCGTGTGGTCCAGCTGGTTCGGTCGCTCGCCGAGCGCCCCGTCGAACACGTCGGTCGCGACGGGAACCAGGTCGGGATGCGCGACCCACGTTCCGTCGAATCCGTCGCCCGCCTCGCGCACCTTGTCCTCGCGGACCTTGGCGAGCGCGCGCTCCGTGACCTCGGGCTTGCGTCGGTTCGGGATGAATGCCGCCATGCCGCCGATCGCATGTGCCCCGTGACGATGACAGACGTCCACCAGCCGTCTGCTGTACGAACGCATGAACGGAACCGTCATCGTCACCTGCGCGCGGTCGGGCAGCACGAATTCTTCGCGTGAACGGAACTTCTTGATCACGCTGAAGATGTAGTCCCAGCGTCCGGCGTTCAGTCCCGTGGCGTGCTCGCCGAGCGCCCACAGGATCTCATCCATCTCGAACGCCGCGAGGATGGTCTCGATCAGCACCGTGACGCGAACGGTCCCGCGAGGGAGCCCGAGCGCGTCTTCGCACTCCGACAGGACGTCGTGCCACAGCGCCGCCTCCTGCCGGCCCTCCAGCTTGGCGAGATACAGGTACGGGCCGCTGCCGCGCGCCGTCAGCTCCCGGGCGTTGTGGAACAGGAAGAGTCCCGCGTCGAACAGAGAGGCCGAGACCGGGTCTCCATCGACGGTAACGTGCCGCTCCACGAGGTGCCAGCCGCGGGGCCGGACGAGCAGCGTCGCCACCCGGTCGTTCAGCCGGTACTCCCTCTCGGGGGTCGTGAGCGAGATGGTTCGGCGCACTGCGTCGGCGACGTTGGCCTGCCCGTCGACCAGGTTGGCCCACGTCGGCGAGCAGGCGTCCTCGAAGTCGGCCATGAACGCGCGGGCGCCCGAGTTGAGCGCGTTGATCATCATCTTGCGCTCGACGGGCCCGGTGATCTCCACTCGACGGTCGGCGAGGTCGCGGGGGGCCGGCGGCACCTGCCACGTTCCCTCGCGCACGTCCTTCGTCTCGTCGAGAAAGTCCGGAAGCTCGCCGGCGTCGAAGCCCGCCTGCCGCTCATCCCGGCGCGCCAGCAGGGCGCGGCGCCGCGGCTCGAAACGCCGGTGGAGTTCCTCGAGCAAGACAAGAGCGCCCGGAGAGAGGATCTCGCTCGCGCGGTCCGGGTCGGCCCGCGCGAGCGAGATCCCCGACGCGCCTCCGTCTGCGGGTCGCTCCATGTCGCTCCCGGCTCGCTGGGGTGGTCTCCGCGGAGAAGCAGCGACCCTCCGCGCCCCGCGGAGGGTCGACGAGCGCGAGGGCCGGCTCGCGCCCGAACGGCGCGGCTTCGCCCGCGGTCTGCGGGGCGGAACCCCTGGTCGTGACGCTCCGAGTGTGGCCTCGGAGAGCGCGCGGCGTCAACCCTGCC
>DASPTB010000088.1:0-3511 GCA_035623615.1 Actinomycetota bacterium | reverse complement strand
CAGGTGGTCGCTTCGACCGCGTTCGCCGCGTGGTTCGCCGTTCTCTCGGTGGCGGCGATGGCGGTCAACTCCGGAACCGGCGCCTACCTGTATCCGCCGCTCGTGGCCGTCTGCCTGATCCCGCTGTTCCTCCGATCCTTCCCCAAGCGGTGGGTCTACTCGGGAGCGGCCGGCGCCATCATCCTGTGGACGCTCGTCGCCAACACCGTGCGTCCCCACCTGCTCGACTCGGGCGCGAACGTCTCGTTCATCATCATGGGCGTGATGCTCACGTTCTCAGCGGTCGTGCTCGCGAGCCAGAACCAGGACGTGGTGGCCCGGCCGCTGCGGCCCCTGATGGACCGCGCCTCCCAGCTCGGCCTCTCGACGCGCCTCGCGGTCGCATATCCTCTCGCAAAGCGCTTCCGCACCGGCGCCATCCTCACGATGTACGCCCTCGTCGTCTTCACGCTGGTGTTCATCACGATCCTTGCGGGGCTCGTTCAGGACACGGTGACGCGGCAGGTGCAGAGCGCGTCGGGGGGGTTCGCCGTCCGAGTGGACTTCAATCCGGCGGCGCCGATTCGGGATCCCGCCTGGACGCTTTCGCAGGGACCGTTCCGGGGTCGCGTCGCCATGGTCGATCCGCTCTCCGCGGCCGCCGGCAGAGTCAGTCATGTGAACGTGCTGGTGCCCAAGCCCGTCGACGTGGTCGTGGTCGGGACCGACGGGACCATCATGAGCGGTGACGGGTTCCCGCTCGCCAAGCGGGCGGATGCCTTCGGCAGCGACACCGCCGCCTGGAACGCGGTGATGAGCGGAGCGCGCTACGTGATCGTGGACAACATGCTGGGACAGCTCTCGGGCGGCGGTCCGCCGAAGGATTTCCTGCGGCCGGGCCAGTCGATCACGCTGACGGACCCGACGACGGGCGTGGCCGAGCAAAAGGTGATCGCGGGGACCATGGACTCGTCCTTTGCCTTCTACGGAATGGGCGGCGGGCTGCTGAGTCCCGTCATCGAGAGCATGGGTGCGGCCCGGCAGCAGTTCGGGGCGAACCTGCGACCCGCCGCGGCGCTCGTCGAGCCGGCCGCAGGCGTCTCGGCGGCGGAGCTCGCGGAGCGGCTGCAGTCGCACTTCCTGCAGCAGGGACTCGTGGCCACCCGGATCCGTGAGGCTGTCGAGGAGAATTTCGCGGCGAGCAACGGCTTCTTCCAGTTGATGCAGGGCTTCATCGCTCTGGGGCTGCTGGTCGGTGTCGCCGGTCTCGGTGTCGTCATGATCCGGGCGGTTCGCGAGCGCCGTCGGAGCATCGGCGTCCTGCGCGCACTGGGGTTCCAGTCCCGAACCGTGGAGCGTGCGTTCCTGACCGAGAGTCTGTTCGTCACGCTCGAGGGCGTCGTGATCGGCGCGGGACTCTCGATCGTGACGACCTACATGTTGTTCAAGAACTATGCGTTCTTCCGGGACGCGGGCGGGTTCTCGGTGCCGTGGCCGGCGGTCGCGATCCTCGTCGTGGCCGCCACGGCCGCATCCGTGCTGGCGACGCTCTGGCCGGCCCGGCAGGCGGCGCACATCCGTCCCGCGGTCGCCCTGCGAATGGGCGAGTGACGACGAAGGGCCGGCCCGGATCAGGGCCTCTATGCTCCCGGCATGACGGACGCACCCGTTCGCTACCGGTCGGACGACGAGGACAGCGCCCGCTGGATCGGCTTCCCGTTTCGCGAGGGAGACATCGTCATCAGCACGCGCTCGAAGAGCGGCACCACGTGGATGCAGATGATCTGTGCGTTGCTCGTCTTCCGGACGCCGGACCTGCCGGCGCGGATCTCCGAGCTGTCTCCGTGGCTCGACTGGCTCGTCACACCCCGCGACGAGGTGTTCGCCCTGCTCGCAGCCCAGACGCACCGCCGCTTCATCAAGACGCACACGCCGCTCGACGGGGTTCCCATCGACCCGCGCGCCACGTATGTCGTGGTCGCGCGACATCCGCTCGATGTGGCGGTGTCCCTGTACCACCAAGGGGGCAACATCGACCGCGACGTGTGGAGCGCGCGCATCGGGAAGCCGGCGCCGACGGAGCCTCCCTCCCCGCGTCCGGCCGCTCGGGAGTGGTTGCTCGCGTGGATCGACGAGGACGTCGAGCCACGCGAACAGCTCGACTCACTGCCCGGCGTCATGTGGCATCTGTCGGACGCGTGGGCCAGACGCCAGCAACCCAACGTGCGGCTCGTGCACTACGGAGCGCTGTCGCAGTACTTGGAGCGCGAGATGCGCCGGCTCGCGGCCGGGCTCGAGATCGACGTCGCCGAAGAGAGCTGGCCCGGCCTCGTTGACGCCGCGACGTTCGAGCGGATGCGAGCCAACGCGGAGGTCGCACTGCCGGCCCCCGCCGGTATCATCAAGGACGCGCGGGTGTTCTTTCGCAGAGGAGGCTCGGGAGCCGGGCGCGACCTCCTGACCGAGGACGAGGTCGCCCGGTACGAAGCTCGAGCCCGCCGTCTGGCGCCGCCCGACCTGCTCGCGTGGCTCCACGCGGAGTCGTTCGAGTAGCGCTCAGGCCGCGAAGATCTCCCGCAGGACCTTCTCGGTCGCTTCGAGCGTGCGGTCGATGTCATCGTCGGTGTGGGCGGCCGAGATCGACCATTCCTCGAACCAGGCGCTCCCCATCGGGATCACGCCCTGGTTCAGCATGCCGAACCAGTACTCGTCCCACCTCGCCACGTCGCAGCGCGCCGCCTCGCGGTGGTTGGTCGGTTCGACCGGCGTGAACAAGATGCCGCCGAGCGTCGCGACCTGGGTGACGCACGCGGGAGCGCCGAGGTCGGCGATGATCTTGCGCTGCCCGTCGGCGAGCCGCGTCGCGAGCCCCTCCATTCGCTCGTACGTCTCGGGCACCATCACCTTGGTCAGGCAAGCGAGCCCGGCGGCCATGCCGAGCGGGTTCGCGTTGTACGTGCCGAAGTGGATCGCCGGTCCCAGAGGGCTGATCAACTCCATCAGATCGCGGCGTCCGCCGAACGCGCCGACCGGGAGGCCGCCGCCGATCGCCTTCGCGAGCGTCACCAGGTCGGGCGTGACGCCGAAGCGCTCCACCGCACCGCCCGGCGCGATCCGGCACCCGACCTTCACCTCGTCGAAGATCAGGACGGTGCCCTTCTCTCGGGTCAAGTCGCGCACGGCCTCGAGGTAGCCGGGCTTCGGCGCGATCACGCCTCCGTTGGTCATGACGGGCTCGACGATGACCGCCGCGACGTCCCCGTCGTGCCGGTCGAAAGCCGCCCGCATTCCCTCGATGTCATTGAACTGCACCACAACGGTTGCTTCGACCGTCCCGGGAAGCAGGCCGGCCGAGTCGGCGGTGCTCGCGGGCGCCTCGTCCGGCCCGCGCGCCTCCTCGGACGCCCCGCCGATCGAGATCAGCAAGCTGTCGGTGCCACCGTGGTACGAGCCCTCGATCTTCACGATGTGCCGCCGCCCCGTCGCCGCCCGCGCGAGGCGGACGGCGGTCTGGGTGGACTCCACGCCGGAC
>DASPTB010000055.1:0-12821 GCA_035623615.1 Actinomycetota bacterium | reverse complement strand
GCTCACGATCGCGCTCGGCATGCTGTGGGGCAAGCCGGTGTGGGGCGCGTGGTGGACGTGGGATCCGCGCCTCACGACGACGGCGATCCTGCTGCTGCTCTACCTGGGGTACCTCGCCGTCCGGCGCCTGCCCGAGTCGCCGGCGCGGCGCGCCCGCTGGGCCGCGGTCATCGGCATCGTCGCGTTCCTCGACGTTCCCATCGTGCAGCTGTCGGTGACGTGGTGGCGCTCGCTCCACCAGGGCCCCACGGTCCGCCTGCTCGGCCAGTCCACGATCGCGCCCATCATGCTGACGACGCTGCTGGTCGCCGTCGCGGCATTCACCGTGCTGTACTGCTACCTCATCGTGCTCCGGCTGCGGGTCGGCCGGCTGGAGGAGCGCGCGCTCGCCGAAGCGCTGTCGCCGCGGATCGGCGTGCCGGTCGCGGAGGTCGTCGAGGAAAGCGAGGAGGCGGTCGCGCGTGGATAACGCCGGCTACGTCGCGGCGGGGTACCTGCTGACGGCCGGGGTGCTGGGCGGCTACGTCCTGCGGCTGTTCGCACGCGCGCGCCGGGCGCGACGGTTGACGGAGGCGGTCGTTGCCCGGCGGGACGCCGGTGCCGCAGGCTAGCGGGCGAACGACGGCGTCACCCCCCTCGAGCGGGCCAACGACGGCGCCGCCGGCGAAGGGACGGGCCCCGGCGCGGCGCGGCCGGGTGTTCGTGGCGCTCGCGCTCATCGTCGGCGCGCTCGGGTGGGTTGCGTTCAAAGGCCTCGGCAACAGTCTCGTCTACTACCGGACGCCCACGGAGATCCTTGCAACTCCCGACGTCGGGCAGCCCGAGCGCCTCGGGGGGTTCGTCCTGCCGGGAACGGTGCAGCACATCGGGTCCACCGTGCGCTTCGTGGTGACCGACGGCACGACGCGAATGACGGTCATCGACACGGGCGGCGTTCCGGCGCTGTTCCGCGCGAACCAGGGCGTGGTGGTCGAGGGGTCCTACGGCGCCGACGGCGCGTTCCACGCGGACACCGTGCTGGTCAAGCACAACGGCGTATACGAGCCGCCCCAGCCCGGCGAGACGCCGACGTCGGCCGACCTGGCGGGGGGCGGCTGACGTGGATCGCCTGGGAACGTTCGCGCTCGCTCTTTCTCTCGCCCTCGCCGCCTACGGCGCGACCGCGGCGATCATCGGCGCGCGTCGAGGCCGTCCGATGCTCGTGGAGAGCGCCCGGACGACGGCGTACTCGTTGCTGGTGCTGGTGCTCGCCGCGAACGTCATCATGGAGGTCGCGCTCCTCACGAACGACTTCGCGCTGCGCTACGTCTTCGAGAACTCGAGCCGAGCGACGCCGGTCTTCTTCAAGGTGCTGTCGCTGTGGTCGGCCGACGAGGGGTCGCTCCTGCTCTGGAACCTCGTGCTCGCGGGCTACATCGCCGCCGTGGCGTTCCGCTTCCGCCGGTCGCGGCCTGAGACGCTTCCGTGGGCGCTCGCGGTCATGTACCTCGTCCAGGTCTTCTACCTGATCCTGGTGCTCGGTCCCACGCAGCCATTCGCGGCGTACGCGGTCGCGCCCCCCGATGGACGCGGGCCCCTTCCTCTGCTGCAGAACCATCCGCTGATGGCCGTGCACCCGCCGTTCCTCTATCTGGGGTTCATCGGGTTCACGGTGCCGTTCGCGTTCGCGATCGCGGCGCTCCTGACCGGGCGGCTCTCCGACGCGTGGATCCGCACCGTGCGGCGGTGGGTGCTCGCCTCGTGGATCTTCCTGACGATCGGCCTGATGCTCGGAGCGCTGTGGTCGTACGGGGTCCTGGGGTGGGGCGGCTACTGGGCGTGGGACCCCGTGGAGAACGTCGCGCTCCTCCCGTGGCTCGTGGCGACGGCGTTCCTGCACTCCGTTCTGCTGCAGGAACGCCGGGGCATGCTCAAGGTGTGGAACCTGTCGCTCGCGGTCGGCGGGTTCGCGCTCACCACCTTCGGGACGTTCCTGACCCGCGGCAGCATCCTCTCGTCGGTGCACAGCTTCGCCCAGTCGCCGGTGGGACCGATGTATCTCGGGTTCCTCGTGGTGGTCCTGCTCGGCGGCTTCGGATTGATCGCCGCGCGCGCCTGGCGGCTGCGCTCCGAGGCGAGGTTCGACGCGGTGCTGTCTCGGGAAGCCGCGTTCCTCGGCAACAACCTCTGCCTGGTGCTCATCACCCTCGTGGTCCTCGTGGGAACGATCTTCCCGCTGCTCGACCAGGCGCTGACGAACCGTCAGGTGACGGTGGGCGAGCCCTACTTCGTCGAGACCACGGCGCCCGTGTTCCTCGTCCTGCTGTTCCTGATGGGCGTGGGACCGCTGCTGTCGTGGCGGCGCACGACCCTCGACGGGCTGCGGGCTCGCGTGGCCACTCCGGCCGCCGCCGCAGCGGCCACGTTGGTCGTGCTGGCGGTCGCCGGGATGCGCGACCTGCCCGCCGCGTTCGCCTTCGGGCTCGCGGCGTTCGTGCTCGCGGCCAACGGCCAGGAGATCGTGCGCGGCGTCCGGGCGTTCGCGCGTGCCACGGGTCGCCGTCTCGTTCCGGCGATCGCGCCCGCGATCGCCCGCGATCGCCGGCGCTACGGTGGGTACGTCGTCCACATCGGCGTGGCGCTGGCGGCCATCGCGATCACGGCCTCGTCGATCTTCGCCCTTCGCACCGACGTGACGCTGACGAGAGGGCAGACCGCGCGGTTCGCGGGCTACACGCTGCGCTACACGGGCGAGCGCGCCGTGCAGCAACCGCAGCGCCGCGTGCTGATCGCCGACGTGGTCGTGACGCGCGGCGGGCGTCCGGCCGGGCGTGTGACACCTTCGCTCAACATGTACCCCTCGGCCTCCGAGCCGATCGGAACGCCCTCCATTCACTACGGCGTGCTCAAGGATCTGTACACGTCGGTCATCGCCTTCGATGAGAACGGGAACCGGGCGACGTTCCGGTTCTTCCTCAACCCCGGCGTCATGTGGTTGTGGGTCGGGCTCGGCGTCATGGCGCTCGGCGGGGTGCTTGCCGCTTGGCCGTTCGGTCGCCGTCGCGGGGCGGTTCCGGCCGAGCCCCGCGTTCGCGAGCTCGCGGAGGTGGCGGGATGAGCGACGCGAGCTCGGAGGCGACGGCCCGGCATCCGACTCGGCTCGGCGGCCGGAGCGCCGCCGCCGTTTGGATCCCGGTCGGCATCGTGGTCCTGATTGTGGCCCTGCTGGCGGCCCTGTTCGCTTTCGGCCTGGGCCGCAACCCGACCGTGGTGCAGCCGGTCGACCTGGGGAAGATGGCACCGGGTTTCCAGCTGGCGCGCCTGGACGGCACCGGCACGGTCAGCCTCGGTTCGATGCGCGGCCAGGTCGTGGTACTGAACTTCTGGGCCTCGTGGTGCGCCGACTGCATCGTGGAGAACAAGGCGCTGCAGGCGGTGTTCGACCGCTACCGTGACCAGGGCGTGCAGTTCGTGGGCGTGTCGTTCGAGGACCAGTCGGGAACCGCCAGAGGGTTCGCGAAGCAGATGGGCATGCACTGGCCGCTCGCGTCCGATCCCGGAACGACCACAGCGATCGACTACGGGGTCACCGGCGTTCCCGAAACGTTCGTGATCTCGCCCGACGGTCACATCGTGGCGAAGACGATCGGCCCGGTGACGTATCCGGAGCTGTCCGAACAGATCGCGAACGCGATACCGGGGGGGGCGTGATGAGCGGCGAAGGCCGCGGGGCAGCCGGCACGGCGGCGGCGGCGGTGGTGGGGGTCGCGCTCGTCGCCGCCGCGGCCGCGATCCTCGTGATCGCGGCGCGCGGCGCCCCGGCCCCCACCACGCTGCAGGAACGCGTGCGCGCCGTCGCCGTCGGGCTCCGCTGCCCCGTGTGCCAGGACCTGTCGGTCGCCGACTCGCCGGCCCCGCTCGCACAGGCGATGCGGGCCAAGATCGCGACCGAGCTCCAGGCCGGGACGCCCCCGAGCGCCATCCGTCAGCAGTTCGTCCATGCGTACGGCTCCTGGATCCTGATGGCCCCCCCCCGCCACGGGCTGTCGCTGGTGGTCTGGATCCTGCCCCTCGCCCTCGCCCTCGCCGGGTGTGCGCTCGCCGTCGTGGCGATCAGCCGATGGACGCGGGACCGTCCGGGCGCCGCGCGGCCGGAGGCGGCGCCGGCAGAGAACCTTCCGGGCCGGCCGGACGCGCCGGACGAGCTGTCCTCGTCCGACCGCCGGCTGCTCGAGCGCGCGGTCGCCGCATCCGGCGCCTGGGAGGACCCCGAATGACGTGGGCGCTGCTGCTCCTTTCCGCGGGGATGGCCGCGATCGCCGCGGCGGGGATCCTTCGGCCGTTCGGCCGGCCGGCCCCGGCGATCGAGCCGCTGGCCGATCCCCTCGAGGACGAGCGCGACACGCTGCTTCGCTCGCTCCGCGACCTGCAGGAGGAGCACGCGTCGAGGGCGCTGTCCGACGCGGACTACCGGGTCCTGCGGCGGGAGACCGAGCGTCGCGCGGTCACCGTCCTGCGCGCGATCGACGCGCGCGACGGCACGAACGGGGGCGCGCTGGCCACGCTGCGCGAGCGGTCGCGGGAGACGGCATCGCAGAACGGTCATCGGCCGGCAACGACGGCAGGGCCGGCATGGATCGCCGCCGCGTGCCTTGGCGGCCTCGTGCTCGTCGGAATCCTGCTGGCGAGCGCCGTCGCGCCGCGCAACACGACGCAGCCGATCACGGGCGACTCGCAGATCACCGGGTCGGGCGCGAGCGCGCTCTCGTTCTTCGAGCAACGCGTGAGGGATCATCCGAACGACGTCGCCGCCCGCCTCGACTTGGCGAGCCGGTACGAGGCCGCCGGCCTCACGGGACTCGCGGCCGAGCAGTACGTCGAGGCGCTCCGGCTCGATCCCAACGCCGTTGAGGCGCGGGCGGCGCTCGGGTTCCTGCTCTACGAACAGGGACGCGCAAAGGACGGGTTGTTCGCGGAGAACCAGGCCCTGCGCGTCGATCCGGCGTATCCCGAGGCGCTCTACGACAAGGGGATCATCCTGCTGAAGGGCCTGCACGAGAAGGCTCCGGCCGTGGTCGCCCTGCGCGGGTACCTCGCGGCCGCGCCGGAGGGCGCCCACCGGGAGGAGGTGCAGGGCCTGTTGGCGTCGGCGGCCGGGGTGACGGGAGCTTCGGGTCCGTCGCCCGCGCCGTCCGGGGAGGCGGGAGGGTAAGGCCGCCGCGATCGGCGGGCGTCCGCACCGACCGCGGAGCTTCCTTTCAGTCGAGCGAGGCGAACGCCGACGGGCGGAGCTCGGCGTCGAGTCGCGCTCCCAGCTCGGCCGCAACGTCGAGGACGGCGTCCATGTCGGCGGCCTCGGTGCGGAAGTTCACCACGCAGGCGCGAAGCACGAACGCGTCGCCCAGCACCGCGTTCGAGATGTACACGCGGCCGTCGAGCTGGAGCTCGGTCATGATCCTCTCATTGAGTTCGCTCAGATACCGCTCGCGGGCAGCCGGATCGCCGTCGCTGCCCGGCAGGTTCTCCGGCACGAAGCGGAAGCAGCAGATCGACAGCGTCACGGGCGCCGCGAGCTCGAACAACGGGTGCGCGTCGACGCTCGCGGCGAGGTAGCGGGCAAGCGCCGCGTCGTGCGAGATGCGCTCGCCGTACGCGCGCCGCCCGTGCGCGAGCAACGACACCCAGATCTTGAGCGCCTGGAACCCGCGGCTGAACTGCGGGCTCAGGTGGCCCAGGTCCACCTCGTGATCCATTCGCTCGGTGTCCTCTCGGATGTAGCTGGCGTGAGCGGCGAACGACGCCTCGAGCCGGGCCTCGTCGCGAACGAGGACGCACCCGCCCGAGTGCGGCGTGTACATCCACTTGTGCGGGTCGAATGCGAGCGAGTCGGCGCGCTCGATGCCGGCGAACCCCGGCCGGAGGTCCTCCGCGAGCACCGCGGGGCCGCCGTACGCCCCGTCCACATGCATCCATAGCCCCTCCCGCTCGCAGAGGTCGGCGATGCCGGCGAGAGGGTCGATCGCGCCGGTCGCGACCGTGCCGGCGGTCGCCACCACGATCGCGGGGCGCACGCCTTGTTCCCGATCGGCGTCGATCGCCGCCTGCAGCATGTCCAGACGAATGCGCCACGCGTCGTCGACGTCGACCTTCCGCAGCGCACCCGAGCCCAGGCCGAGCATGTCGAGCGCGCGGTCGGTGGTGACGTGGATCTCGCTGCTGGCGTACACGCCGACCGGACCGTGCGCCGCGACCCCGTCGCGGCGCACGTCCAGCCCGAGCTGGTGGTCGCGCGCCGCCTTCAGCGCGGTGAAGTTCGCCATCGCGCCGCCCGAAACGAGGACGCCGCCGGCCGTCGAGGGGAGCCCGAACGCCTCGGCGAAGAAGCGGATCAGCGCGCGCTCGATCTCTGTCGGACCGGGGGAGAGGCGCCACGCACCGAGGTTCATGTTGAGGCCGGCCGCGAGCAGGTCCGCCGCCGCGCCCGGAACCGTGCCGGGCCCGGTGATGTAGGCCATGAACCGAGGATGTCCGGGATAGGTCGCGTAGTCGAAGGCCAGCGACCGAAGGTGCTCGACGATCGCCTCCTCGCCGAGGGGCTCGTCGGGAACCTGCATCACGACACCGTGCCGCACCATACCGGCGTCGTCGTGCTTCGCAACCGGCAGCTCGGGGAGGCGCGTCAGGAACTCCTGCCACAGCGCGAGGATGCGGTCGCCGAACGCCTTCGCCCGCTGCGCGTCCCAGTTCAAGGACTGCACGGGCTCGGGGCGGGCCACGTCGCGCGGGTCGCTCATGAGGGCCCAGCTTACCGAGAACGATCCGAGCGGGGACCCCCGACCTCAGGCGCCGGCGATCAGTCCCGCCAGGATCGCCATACGCGAAGGAATGCTCGCGACCTCGAGCCATTCCTTGGGAGAGTGGTCGTCCCCGCCGATCGGCCCGAGCCCGTCGAGCACGGCCACGCCGATGCCGGAGATGGGGCTCGCGTCCGAGCCGCCCCCGGTCGACGCGTCGTTCAGCGGCACGCCGATCTCCGCCGCGATCGCCTTCGCGCGCTCGGCCAGGTGCGCCGTTGCCGGTGTCCGCTCCATCGGCGGGAACCCCGGCTCGGGATCGACCTCGGCGGTCACGTCGGGCACGACGATCTCGCCGGCCACGCGTCGCACCTCCGCGACCGCCGCCTCGAACGCGTCCACCGTGGGGGCCCGCACGTCCACCGCGAGCTCGCACAGGTCGGGCACGACGTTCGCGCGCGTCCCTCCGTTCACGACGCCGACGTTCACCGTGACGCCCGGCAGCATGCCGTTCAGCGCTTGCAGCGCAACCGTGGCGTGCGCCGCCTGGAGGATCGCGGAACGCCCGCGCTCCGGCTCGACGCCCGCATGCGACGAGCGCCCGTGGTAGGCGACGCGGACGTCCACGACGCCCTTGCGCGCCGATACCACGTCGCCGTTCTCCCGGGCTCCCTCGAGGACGAAGCAGGCGTCGACCTCTCGGGCGATCTCGAGGATGTGCGGACCCGAGAACGGGGAACCGATCTCTTCGTCGGGGTTGCAGCAATACGTGATCCGAGCGAAGTCGTCGAAGCCGATCGCCCGCAGGCACGCGACCGCATACCGTCCGAGCAGCAGCCCGCCCTTCATGTCGGACACGCCCGGGCCCATGGCGCGGCCCTCACGGATCACGAACGGGCGCTCGGCGGCCGTTCCTTCCGGGAAGACAGTGTCCATGTGGCCGACGAGCAGGACCGTCCGCCCCGAGGGGTTGGCACCCTCCACCCGTCCGATCAGCAGATCGCCCAGCTGCGGCTCGTCCTCAGGCGGCTCGTGACGGCGGCGCTCGATGCTCCAGCCTTCGCTCTCGAATCGCCTCGCCATCGCGTCGGCGATCCGGTTCACGCCGTCGGGCGTGTACGAGCCGCAGTCGATGTCGACCATCGATCGGAGCTCGTCCACGAATGCGTCGACGCGTTCGTTCGCCTGCCCGAGCAGGTCCGGGATGGAGACGGTCGCCCCGGCGGAGTCGCCGCCCGCCGTCACTCGGTGCCCGACACGCCGGCCGTCTCGGCGGCGGCGGCGGGTTCGGCGGAGTGCTCGGGAGCCTCGACCGGGGGAGCGACGTCGTCCACTTCATCCACTTCATCCAGCTCGGTCACCTCGGCAACCGTGGCCGACACGTTCTCGGAGAGGACCGGCATGCCCTGCTCGGCGCCCTCCGACCCCGGCGTCTTGAGGATCTTGAGCAGCGCCTCCATCTCGTTGTCGGAGGGCGCCGCGGTGGCACCGCGGCCGCGCGCGGCGGCCAGGACCGTCCTGAGGTTGGCCTCGGCCATCTCCAGCTTGTGCTCGAGCTCCTTCACCCGCTCGAAGAGCTTCCGGGCGCGGGCCTCGGCCTCGATCCGGGCTGCCTTGTTCTCCTTGGCCTCGTGTCGAAGGATCTCGGTGGACGCGACGGCCTCGCCAGTGTCGCGTCCGAGCTCGATGATGCGGTCGACCATCGCGCGGCCCAGGTCGGCGTACGTGGGGCGGCGGTCCGACGCGGGTGCCGCATCGGTGCGGCCGGCCCTGCGCCGCGTCTTCCGGCGGCGCGGGGCGCGGGGGATCGACTCGGGCTCGCCGGGCTCGAGCGGCCGGGCGTCGAGCAGACGATATCGCCCGCCGTCGACGGCCTCCAGACGGCGCCGCGCGGCAAGGGCGCGCACAGCGCGGGCGACGGCGAGGGGATTGGGCAGTCCTGCTTCCCTGCCAATGTCGGTGGGCGCGCGGTCTAGGAAATCGCCGGGCTGAATGGAGGCCGAGGCAACCCGAAGGAAGTCGTTGGCTGCAGCCAGACTCTGTTCGTTCATTGGCCGAGATCCCCCCGAAACTGCCCTGATACTGCCAGTTTTTCAGTGTCGGTGACAAGGGGTCCGTTGTCGGAAACCCACCCGATGGGCAATTGTCCCGTTCGGGAGGTTTTAGTCATTTCCGAAGGAAGCGAGCAGCCGCTCGTACTCCTCGGGCGTGTCGACGTCGACGGGTGCGTCGCCACCCACCGGCACGAGCGTGCGCCGGTCGGCGTGCTGGGCGATCCACGCGCGGGCCCCCTCGTCGCCTTCCCCAACGACCTCGTTCCAAACCGCCCGCGCGAGCACGGTCGGGTGCGCGGGACGCCCGCCGTACGAGGCCTGGACCACCTCGTGGGCAGGGTCCCCCGCCGCGTGGGAGAACTCCTCGACGACGGACTCGATCGCGGCTGAAGAGACCGTCGGCTGGTCACCGAGCAGGATCACCGCCGCGATCGACGACGGATCGCACGCTTCCAGGCCGCTCCTGAGCGACGTGGACTGGCCCCGGAGGTGGTCCGGGTTGATCGCGAACCGCACGCGGGGGGTCATCTCGCCGAGCGCGGCTCGGACATCGTCCGCGTTCGGGCCGAGGACCACGATCACCTCGTCGAGCGAGGACGCGATCGCCGCGTCGAGGACGAAGGAAAGGATGCGGCGGTCGCCCAGGGGGAGCGTCAGCTTCGGTCTCCCCATCCGCGTCGACGAGCCCGCGGCGAGGACGACTCCCGAAATCACCGGGCGGCGCTCGTTCCCGCGGGCCGGGTCGCGCCGGGCCTCATCCCGCCGGCGCGGGGGCCGCCTCTTCCTCTGCCGGGTGCGGACGGTCGTGGATGTGGCCGCCGCGGTCCTTCAGGAAGCCGGCGCCGCGGCCGCTGCGAACGGCGAGGACCTCTCCGATGATCGCCCACGCGATTTCCTCGGGCCCTTCGGCGCCGAGGTCGAGTCCGGCAGGCGAGTGCACGACGCGCATGTCGTCCGGTTCGGGAACGTAGCCTTCTCGCGCGAGCTCGTCGAGCAGCTTGAGCAGCCTCGTGTTGGGCCCGAGCATCCCGATGTAAGAAACGGGCGTGCCGAGGAACGCTCGCAGGTAGTCCTTGTCGCGCATGAAGTTGTGCGACATCACAACGGGGAAGGTCCTTCTGTCGGGCGACGTGGCCTCGGCGGCCCCCGCGGGCTCGTCCACGTGGACGAAGCCCGTCGCCTCGGGGAACCGTTCCCGGGTCAGGAACGCTGCTCGATCGTCGACGACCTCGACCCGCCAGCCCAAACTGGCCGCGAACCGAACGAGGGGGATCGCGTCATGCCCGGCTCCGCACACGAGCAGTCGGATCGGGGGGAGAAGCGCCTCGACGAACGCGTTGACGCCGGCGCCGATCGGCACGATCCGCGACCGGCCGTCGACCATTGCTCGGCGGGCGGCGTCGGCGCCTGCGGTGTCGAGCACCGCGTCGCCGAGCGTCCCCTCGACCGAGCCGTCCGGCTCGACGAGAAGCCGGGCGCCGGGCGTCGTCGGGGAGCCCTCGGGCGCCTCGACCACCGTGACCGCCGCCAGCTCACGCTGCTCGTCGATCGCCCTGCGGATGGCCCCCGCCATCTCGACGGCTTGCTCGGCCGGCTCGACGAACACGTCGATGACGCCGTTGCAGCCGAGGCCCCAGCCCCAGACCGCTTCGTCGTCCGCCGTCAGGTCGTAGTGCAGGAGCCTGGTCGAACCCTCGCGCATGACGTCGGCGGCGATCTGGCACACCTCGCCTTCGAGACAGCCGCCGCTGATGGTTCCGACCGGTGTGCCCTCGGCCGGGATCGCCAAGCGGGCGCCTTCCCGCCGGTACGTGGAGCCGCGGATGGCGACCACCGTCGCGAGCGCCATGTCTTCGCCACGGCTCGCGGCGTTTTCGATGGCGCGAAGGACGTCCTGCAACTCGCTCATTCCGCTGCAAGCGTATCGCGCGCCCGGCGAAGCGCGTGCGCCGGTCGCGAGGGTATCCTCCCGAAATGGCGCGGGGCGGCGGCGGGTCCGCGGTGGAGGTCGTCGAGCTTCGGGTGCTCGACGGCCCGAACCTCTTCTTCACGCGGCCGGCGATTCAGCTGACGCTCGCCGTTCCCTGGTACCTGGCGGCGCCCGAGGAGCGGATGCTGCGGCTCGCGCAGAGGATCCGGATGCCGGGCGCGGACTCCCCGGGCCGGATGCGAGTCGCACCGCCCGGGTCGGACCGGCGGTTGCGCTTCACCGCGCGCGTCGCCCGGCACGTCGGGCGCCGCTTGGCCGACGCGACGGGGACGGCGCTCGCCGTGCGGGGGCGCGCCGGACCGGAGCCGGAGCAGGTGGTCGTCGCGTTCCCGTGGCGACACCGGACGGCGGCCGAGGCGTTCGCGGAAGCGGTGGCGGATGTGCTGGCCGAGCTGCCCGGCTCCCGGAAGTCGCTCGACTCGTTGCTGTCGGCTTCCTCGCGTGCCCTGGAAGGAGTCGAGCCCGGCCCGAGCCCGGACCTCCCCGATCCTTCCATTCCCGTGATCGCCGTGACGGGAACGAACGGGAAGACGACCACCGTGCGGCTGCTGGCGCACATCGGGCGGCAGGCGGGCCTGACGGTGGCGCATTCGTGCACCGACGGCGTCTACCTCGACGAGGAGCTGGTCGAGGGCGGCGACTACTCCGGGTTCGGGGGCGCGGCTCGCGCGCTCGCACAACCGGGCGTCCAGCTCGCCATCCTCGAGACCGCGCGCGGCGGCATGCTGCTGCGGGGCGTCGGAACGGCGCATAACGACGTCGCCGTCGTGACGAACGTTTCGGCCGACCACCTTGGCCTGCGCGGCATCAGGACGCTCGACCAGCTCGCGGAGGTGAAGTCGACGATCGTGCGCATCACACGGCCCGACGGATGGGACGTGCTGAACGCCGACGACCCGCGGGTCCTCGACATGCGCCGCGTGGCGACGGGCCGGCCGTGGCTCTTTTCCGTGGATCCCGACCATCCGGCGCTGCGGTCCGCGCTGGACGACGGGGGCCGCGGGATGACGGTGATCGACGGCAGGATCGCGCTGCTGAGCCCGCGCGCGGATCCACGGCCGCTCGTGGCGCTGGAGGAGGTCCCCGTAACGCTCGCCGGAGTCTCCTCCCACAACGTGCAGAACGCCATGGGCGCCGCCGCCGCGGCCCTCGGTGCCGGCGTTCCACGGGACGCGGTGGTCCGTGGGCTGAAGACGTTCGTCCTCGATCCAGAGCGCAACCCGGGACGGACGAACCTGTTCCGCGTGGACGGCCGGACGATCGTCGTGGATTACGCCCACAACGAGGCCGGGATGGGCGGCCTGGTCGAGGTGTGCGCGGGCCTCCGGCCGCCGGGAGGGGACATCTGGATCGCGTTCGGCACCGCCGGGGACCGTTCGGACGAGATCCTCCACGCGATCGGATACGTGGCCGGCCGCGGAGCCGACCACGTCGCGATCGCCGAACTGCGCCGGTACCTTCGCGGCCGCGAGGCGGAGGACATCGTCGAACGGCTCCGCGCGGGAAGCGTCGATGGGGGGGCTACCGAGGTACCCGTCTACCCCGACGAGGTCACCGCGCTGACGGCGATGCTCGACGCGTCACGGCGAGGGGACGTCGTGGCAGTCACCGCGCTGTCGCAGCGACCGGAGATCTTCGCGTCGCTCGACGAACTCGGCGCGAGCCGTCCGGCGCCCGGCGAGGTCCGGCGGTTGGTGCGGCGGGCACGCGGTGCGGGGACTGGGACCAGTGGGCATCCGCGGAGCGTCGGGTCGCCGGGGTCCCCGAGGAGCGCCAGGGCTACGGCGAGACGTTGAGACCGATCAGGTCGGGGTCGCCGCCGGTCGACTCCCGGTGTCCGTTCCCCTCGGCCTCCAGAAGCACTCGCGGCTGGGCGAGCGATCGCCGGCGCTCGAGCTCCTTCCAGACTTCGGTCGCGTAGTCGACGCAGAGGACGACGATGTCGCCCGGGCGGCTCCGGTCGAGCGCCCGGCGGGTGGCCTCCATGTCGTCGAGCACGATCTC
>DASPTB010000023.1:0-7834 GCA_035623615.1 Actinomycetota bacterium | reverse complement strand
CGCGCGAGGGAAGAAACAGAACGAGCAGGGGCTCTGGCCGGCACGCGCTCAGACCTTGCGGGCGACGATCCCCCGCTCGCGCAGGCGGCTGTACATGCGCTGCGGGAACGTGTACGTCACGTTCCCCCACGGCCGGTAGCGGGCGTTCGCCCGCTCGAACCGCTCGCGAGCGGCGGCGAACCCGGGGTCGGCCGCGATGGCCGTTTCGAAGCGGTCGCAGACCCACCGGTACAGTTCGTCGTCCAGCCGGTTGTGCTCCGCGATGAGGCGGAGCGCGCGTTCGGACGGTTCCGGGCGCTTCCCGGGGGCGACGTTCGCACGAACGTAGCTGATCTTCCTCCACCCGAAGGCGTGCTGCATCAGGACCAACGACTCGTCGAACCGCTCGGTGACGCCGACGGCGGCGAAGTGGCCCTCGACGTTGCGCTTGGCCCGCTCGAGCATCTCGTCCGTGCAAGCGCCGTAGGGTGTGTCCAGATCGCCGGCGATCGCCCGCGTCTGGCTGTTGTCCATCTCGAGTGCGAGACCGCTCTCGATGTAGTCCTCCAGCGACATCTCCCTTCCCACGACCTCCTCGTGGTGACGGTGCCCGGGAGTGCGCTGGACGAACGTGTACTGGGACAAAACGAGATTCTTCGGTCTGCGCACCATCGAGACGTAGGTCGAGGGACGTGGCACGAGCTCGTGCAGCCCGAAGACCGTGTGGCCCATGATCAGCCTGGGCCGGGCCCGTTCGGCTTCGGGAAGCCGCGCGAAGTCGGTGAGCGTCTCGGTACGCGGCCGACCGCGAGCCCGCACGACCATGACGTCGGCGGAGGGGAAGTTCCGTCGGAGGACCCGGCGCAGTGTCGTGCCGGCGGTCTTCCCGATGTGCAGGAAGATCACGGTCGGGGACTCGGCGACGGAAGCCGCCCGCGAGGCGTCGCCACTCCCGGCCACGCTACGGCTCGCTGCCCACGGGGACGAACGCCCGGTACACCTCGAACGCTCGCTCGCGCATGGACGCGAGGCCGGGAGCGTCGAACTGCGCGACGAGCTGGGCCTTGCGGGCGCCCCGCTCCTCGGAGGGGCGAGCGACCTTGCCCTCGACGATCGTGCCGAACCGGGCGCGGTTTCGCTCTTCGATTGCCTCGAAGCATCGGGCCACGTTCTCGTCGGTGTGGTCGAACTCCTTGTAGCCCGTCCCGAAGCGCACGTTGAGGTCGCGGATGACGGCGCCGAAATCGCTCGAGAC
Organism: Actinomycetota bacterium; assembly: GCA_035623615.1. Taxonomy (GTDB): domain Bacteria; phylum Actinomycetota; class UBA4738; order UBA4738; family UBA4738; genus DASPTB01. The sequence goes on along the minus strand of DASPTB010000023.1, from coordinate 6,600 downwards.
GTGGGTGAAGTCGGCGACGAACAGGCGGTCGGCCACGGGGAGAAGGCGGCCGTAGAAGCGGATCCACGCCGAGAGCGACTGTCGCATCGTCACGCAGGGCTCGCGGATGACGTGGGAGATGACCGTGTCTTTCGGGTCGCGGATGAGCAGGAGCACCGGGACCCCGAACCGCAAGGCCTCGAGCACCTGGGCCGAGGAGTGCAGGTGGTGGGCCGTCTTGACCGGACGGCCCTGGGCCAGATCGAAGGCCGCCGCCGCGAAGGTGTTGCCAGAGCGCTGGAAGCCCTCGATCACGAGCTCGGTGGCCGGGTCGACGATCCGGTTGGGCACGCGCCTGTACCGGAGGCGCGCGAACGGCAGGTACACCATCGGCCAAGCGGAGACTCGCGCTCGAACCGTTTGGCGTCCCCTGCAGAGGGCGGTCGAGACACCCCTGGATTGGGAAGAGTCGTTCATCGTTCTCCGGGCTCGGCCGGTCGCCCCCCGTCGCTCGCCGATTGTATCGACTCCACGGTACGGCACCGCGGGCTCCCCGTGAACGAGACTCGCGTCCTAGGTCGAATGCCGTACGCGATCGGCCTTTTGCCCTCCTGAGCAGCGAGGTTCGTCTGTTACCATCGCCGCACCGCGCGAGCGCGCCGAGCGCCGGGCGGGTGCACGAATGGTCACTGCGGAGCCTCCTACACTCACGCGCCACGCGTCCACCCGGCGTCGCCAACGAGCCGTTCACACGGACTCGTACCGCTACGCGCGCTGGGTTCTCCTGATGCTCCTCATCGTCACCGTCGACGTGGCGGACTTTACGGACAGGTCGGGAAGCCCCCTGCGGTACGGGATCCTCTTTATCCCGGTCCTCGGGGCCCTCTTCGTCGTCGTGCGCTCCGGGGTGATCCGGATTCGTCGCCTGACGACCTCCGACCGCGTCCTCGGCCTCTTCATGGCGTACGGCCTCTTCGGAAGCATCTACGGCAGGCTCCGGCTCCACGAGACGAGTGGCGCGCTTCCCGTGTTCCTGCCGATGCTCGTCGCGTTCACCTACCTGTTCGCGACGTGGCAGCTGACGGAAGCGGAAGCCGACCGGATCACGCGCCGCATCGCGTGGATCGGACTCGTCTACGCCTTCTTGAACGTCATCGCCAACCTGAGCGTCCTGAGCACCGCCTTCCCCCGGTTCATCGCGCCGAAGACGTACCGCAACTCGAAGGTGTTCTTCGTGGCCTTGGGCGCGGCGGCCGCCTGGACCTCCCGCCGCCGGCCGGTTTTCGCGTGCCTGCTCGTGCTGGCGACGATCATCTTCGCGACGTACCGGTCGGGGACGAACGCCGTGGTCTTCCTCGTCACCCTCCTGACGTTCTTCGTCACCAAGCCGAAGGGCTCGCCCCTGCGGCCCTACGTCGTGGCGGCCGCCGGCGTGGCGATCCTGGTCTTCGCCGTCGTCAACTTCAACTCCACCGCCGGGGTCGCCAGCGACTACTTCCATGCCGTCGCGAAGAAGGACAACAACAACGCGCGCATCGCCCTGTATCAGAACGGCTTCCAGACTTTCAAGAAGTCGCCGTGGGTCGGCTCCGCCTTCACCGGCGACATCACCGAGACCGTCATCCGGCGCGACGGACTGGGGGCGCCGTTCACGGCCCCGTTCCACGACGACTACATCATGGTCGCGGCCACGGGTGGGCTGCTCGGTTTGTTCCTGATGATCTGGTGGATCGCAGCCACCGAGATGGTCGTCCTGCGCAGGTATCGCGGCTTCGTCGCGTCCGGCGAGCAGCGAAAGGCCGGCCTGCTCCGCGTCCTGCTGGTGGGCTTCAACGTCCTGTTCGTGGCCGCGCTGTTCAACCCCGAGCTCTCCGCGGTCGGCCGTGGTTCCTCGATCTTCGGGCTCTACGCACTGATGATGCTCGTCGGCGAGCCGATGCGAGCGCCGGCGGGCCCCGTCCGCGCACGTGCCCAGGCGGCCGTCGGCTCCCGGCCGGCGCCGGCCCTCGGGCTCGCCGGCGATCCGGGAGGACGGCGCCCTCCGCGTGGCCGCTATCGCTGAGCCGGCCGGCGCGGCCGGCGCGGCCTCCGACCCGACGCCCCTGTTCCTGCTATCGCTTCCACGATCCGGTTCGACGCTCCTGCAGCGGGTGCTCGCCACCCATCCCGAGGTCGGTACCGTGCCGGAACCGTGGCTGCTCCTACCCCAGCTGTACGCGAGAAGGGGCGCGGGCGTGTACGCGGAGTACGGCTACGGCCCGTCGAGCCGGGCGATCGACGCGTTCGCCGACGGTCTTCCGGGCGGCTCGGACGCGTACGACCGCGAGCTGCGCGAATTCGTCCTTCACCTCTACCGGCTGGCGGCCGGGGGTGCTCCCTACTTCCTGGACAAGACGCCGCGGTACCACCTCGTGGCCGACGAGCTGATCACGCTTTTCCCCGAGGCGAAGGTCGTCGTCCTCTGGCGCAACCCCCTCGCGGTCGTCGCGTCGATCGTCGAGACGTGGGCCGGCGGACGATGGACGTTCGGCCGGTGGCACGTCGACCTCCACGAGGGCCTCGAGTCGCTCGTGCGCGCGGCCGGACGCCACGCGGGGCAGGTGCACTCCGTTCGCTTCGAGGATCTCGTGCGCGAGCCCGATTCTTCCTGGCCGGGCCTGATGCGCTACCTGGATCTCCCTCACGATCCCGCCGTGCTCACGTCGTTCGCGGAGACGTCCCTCGAATCGCGGATGGGCGACGCCACCGGAACCCGCGCATACCGGGAGCTCAGCACCGAGCCGCTCGAGAAGTGGAGGCGGACGTTCTCCAATCCGCTTCGCAGGGACTGGGGCCGTCGATACCTGCGGTGGATCGGCGAGGAGCGGCTCGCCGTCATGGGCTACGACCTCGCCTGCCTGCTCGACGAGCTTTCCGAGGCGCCGTCGAGCGTCAGGATGCTCGGTTCCGACACATGGCGCACCGCCTACGCGGGTGCGGTGCGGCGCCGGCGCGACCGCGCGTTCCACCTGCTGACGAAGCGCGGCCGCTGGTAGCCCGCGCCCGGCAGCGTCCCCGGCGTCAGAAGGGCCACACCTCGAGCCCGTGGATCGCGTTGCGCACGTCTCGCGTCAGGTTGACGGACACCACCGGGTCGGGCCGGTCGAACCGATACAGCGAAACGGTCGCCGGGGAGGACCCTCCGACGAACCGATCGTCGTCCAGCACCGCCAGCCCACGGCCGAACGCCTGCCGCGCCTGGTCCTCGGGAACCGCCGAGTGCTCCAGATCCTCGCGCGCGTAGCGCACGATGGGCCACGACCGCAGGATCCTGCCGCGACGATCCAGGTAGCAGATCCGGTCGCTTCGCGTGTGGTTCATGATGATCCCGTCGCGAAAGGGCCGGGCGTTGTGCGAACCGAAGGGGACGCGCGCGTACGTGAAGCTCCGGCCGCCCCGCACGGCGACGACGCGCGCGAGTCTCGTCCCGCACACGAGCGTCGCGCCGCCCAGGCGAGCGACGTTGTTGATATGCGTCGTGTCGCCGGGCGACGGCCCTCCCGGCCTGCTCGGGTCGAATCGTGTCAGCCTCGGCGCGGGACGAGTCGCCCACGCAAGCGCCGGCGCCGCCTGTGCGACCTTGCGCCGCAACTCGTTCACCGCGTCGTAGCGCAGCGTGATCCCGTCGGTGAACGCTTCCGTACGAAGGTCATAGGCAAGCACCGAGTCGAAACCCGTCGACGTCGCGTACAGCACGCCGTTGTCGACGGTGATCTCGTGACAGTGCCTCAGGTATTCGTTGCGAAACGACCGTTGGTGACGGAACGCGCGGTCGTAGACGAAGATCTCGTCGCTCGCGGCCAGGTACACGAGGTCGCCGTGAAACGCGATCCCGCGCAGGCCACGATCAGCTCCCCGCCCCTCCCAGCTGATCGACGCGTCATCCCAATCGATCACCTGCTCGCTCACGCCCGTCGCGAGGTCGACGAGATACACGCCGCCGTGACTCTCGCCCTGATGACTCGAACGAACGACGGAGCTGACGATCACGCGAGGAGATGACGCCGGCGCTCCGGCACCGGCGTCCGCGTGGTGCTCGCGATCGGCGTCGGACTCCGTCATTGAACTGTACGTTCGCGCTGCGAACGACGAGGATGGACGAATGTAGCAGATCGAAACCGCGCGAAGTCCACGACGAAACTCGCGGATGCGTTCGCGGTTGTGGAATCAGTGTGGTAGGGTTCGACGCGACGGTTCGTCGATTCTCCTCCAACTCCGTTTTCTTCCCCTGTTCTCCAGGTTTGTTCGATTTGCAACCAAGAGTGTGAAAAGCGCACTGAAGTGGTTGCACTTCGAAGGAGGGCACGACAAAGCAGGGGGCCGATCGAGTGGAACGACGTGAGTTCGTCAAACGAGCCGCGCTCTCGGGCGCGGCGCTGCTCGGAACGCAGATCCAAGTCCCTCCCTCACCGGCCGCTGCCAGCACCGACGGCCTCGCCCCCACGGCGTTCAACAGATGTCTCTGGGGCATCCACGCGGAGCCCGGTGCGGTGTACGACACGCCGTACAAGGCGATCGGGCACGCGGAGAGTCTCGTCGGTCGACAGTTCGCGGTGGACCGCCAATACCACCGATGGAGCGACGCCCTACCGACGACCTACGAGGTGTGGACCCGAGGTCAGGGTCGAATCCCCTACGTATCGTGGAACTCCTATGGGGGCAGTGGCGGCCCCGTGAGCTGGCAAAGCATCGCCGACGGGACACGCGATGCGTGGATCACCCAGCAGGCGCAGTCGATCCGCGCTTGGGGCAAGAAGATGTATCTCACGTTCAACCACGAACCCGAGAACGACAGCCCGCGGTGCGGCACGCCCGCTGAGTACCGCGCAGAGTTCGGACGCATCATCAGCATGTTCGAGACGAACCGAGTGAAGAACGTGACATGGGTGGTGACGCTGATGGCCCCGACGTTCCACGGCCGGAACGGCGGACCCGGCAACTGGCTGCCAAGCGCCCCATACGACATCATCGGTGTCGACGGGTACAACCGCTGGCCGTGTTTCCCGAGCCACGGCAACAAATCCTTCAATGAGGTCTTCGCGCCCGCTCACTCGTTCGCGGTCGCGATCGGCAAACCGATGGCCATCTGCGAGTTCGGGACGCTCGAGGCCACCGCATGCGACTACCCGGGGAGCCCCAGCGCCAAGGCGACGTGGTTCCACGACGCGGGCCACTGGATCCAAACGTGGGCGAACGTCGTCTTCTGCGCCTACTCGCACGTCTTCGCGACGTTTCGAGGCAAGCCGATGGCCTTTTGGTTCACCACGAGCTCGCAGGCGCTCACGGCGTTCAAAGCGGTGGGTGCGGGCTCGTACTTCGTCTGAGGAATGGCCCCCGGCGCTCTCGCGCCGGGGGCAGTCCCATCGGTTTGCCGGTCGAGCGGCGGTCCGGTAGCGCCCCGCCTGTTCGGTCAGACCTCGTCGACCCCCAGGGAGCCGCCGAGTGCCTGCTCGGCCTCCTCACGCGTCATGGTGCCGCTGCCGAGCATCGGCTCGCCCATCTCGTCGAGCTCCTCGCGGGCCTCGGCGAGCTCACGCTGGCGGGCCAGCCACCACTCCGGCATGGCTTCCTCCCTGATTCGGACCTGCGCGTTGCGGTACCGCGCCAGGCCGCTGCCGGCGGGAATGAGCTTGCCGATGATGACGTTCTCCTTCAAGCCCAGCAGGGGGTCAGACTTCGCGCTGATGGCCGCCTCGGTGAGCACGCGCGTGGTCTCCTGGAAGGAGGCCGCCGCGAGCCACGAATCGGTCGCGAGGGACGCCTTGGTGATCCCCATCAGGATCGGTCGCGCCGATGCCGGCTCCCCGTCCGACTCGACCACCTCGGCGTTCTTCTCCTCGAACCGGCGGCGGTCCACCAGCTCGCCGGGAAGGAATTCCGTGTCGCCCGGCTCGATGATGTGCACCTTCCGCAGCATCTGTCGCACGATCAGTTCGATGTGCTTGTCGTGGATGGTGACGCCCTGCGAGCGGTACACCTCCTGGACCTGCTCGACGAGGTGGAGCTGCAGGGCCTGCACGCCCTCGACGCGGAGCTTCTCATGGGGATTGACGGATCCCTCGGTCAGCTGCTGCCCGACCTCGACCGCGTCCCCGTCCCCGACTGCCAGGCGCGCGCGCAGGGACACCGCGTACTGCACCTGATCGCCGTCGTCGGACGTGACCGTGATGCGGCGCACCTTCTTCTCGTCGTCGTCGTCGATCTCCACGCGCCCGGAGAGCTCGGTGATCTGCGCCTCGCCCTTGGGGCGGCGCGCCTCGAACAGCTCCTGCACCCGCGGCAGACCGTGCGTGATGTCCTCACCGGCGACGCCGCCTGTGTGGAAGGTCCGCATCGTCAGCTGCGTGCCCGGCTCACCGATCGACTGCGCGGCGATGATGCCCACCGCCTCGCCGATGTCGACGAGCCTGCCGGTGGCGAGGTTCCGCCCGTAGCACAGGCGGCATACGCCGACCGTTGCCTCGCACGTGAGGACCGATCGCACATGGACGGTCTCCGCTCCCGAGCCCATCAGCAGCCGAAGCTCGGCGTCGCCGGTGAGGACATCACGCACGGTCTGCCGCGGGTGCAGGAGCTGTTCGA
>DASPTB010000019.1:0-3806 GCA_035623615.1 Actinomycetota bacterium | reverse complement strand
GCGCCGATCATCTCTCTCACCTCCGGTTGCCAGCTTCCTTCCCCCCGCGACCGTCGTCCGGTGCCGCCCGACCCTCGTTCGATGGGACCCTCGGGCCCGCGAAGCGTCGGCGGCACGACCTTGCCCGGACGACCGTGTGCTGCCTTTGACGGCCGTGGTCGCTCGCCGTGGTGGCCGCGATCCTGGCGGGCTCGCGGTCGCGATGAGGCGGCGGACCGGCTCGATTGTCCATCCGATTCCGGTGGCATAGGCTCCGCCGCGTGGACAAGCTCACTCCGGATGAAGCACGCACGCGTGTCTCCAGGTCGATGCCCGACGTTCGGTCGGAACTCGAACAGCTCGTCCGCATTCCGTCGATCAGCGCGGACGGGTTCGACCCCGCCGAGGTCCGCAGGTCGGCGGAGCTGACGGCCGGCCTGCTCGAGGAGCGAGGGCTGCAGACGCGGCTGCTCGAGGTCAAGGGCGCACATCCCGCCGTGCTCGCGACCCGGCCGGCTCCGCCCGGAAGACCGACCCTGTTGTTGTACGCGCACCACGACGTGCAGCCGACGGGGCCGGTGGAGCTGTGGCAAACCGACCCGTTCAAGCCGGTAGAGAAGGATGGTCGCCTGTTCGGTCGCGGAACGAGCGACGACAAGGCGGGCATCGTCATCCACACGGGCGCGCTGCGTGCGTGGGACGACGCGCCGCCGGTCGGGATCACCGTGCTCGTGGAAGGCGAAGAGGAGATCGGCTCGCTCCACCTCACCGAGTTCCTCGACGCGTATGCCGACCTGCTGCGGGCCGACGTCGTGATCCTGGCGGACTCGGCGAACTGGAGCGTCGGGCGTCCGGCGCTCACCACGTCGCTCCGCGGGCTGGTCGACTGTGTCGTCGAGGTCCGCACGCTCGACCACGCCGTGCACAGCGGCGAGTTCGGTGGCGCCGTGCCCGACGCGGTGATCGCGCTCTCGCGTCTGCTCGCCTCGCTCCACGACGACGAGGGGAACGTAGCCGTCGCGGGGTTGGTCGAGACCGACGCCGACCCCCTCGACCTCACGGAGGAGGAGCTCCGGGCCTGGGCCGGCGTTCGCCCCGGCGTCCATCTCATCGGACGAGGCAGCCTCACGTCACGGACGTGGACACGCCCCTCGGTATCGGTCCTCGGAATCGACGCGCCGGCGATCGGCGAGGCGACGAACCAGCTCGTGCCTTCGGCCAGGGCGAAGGTCAGCATGCGGCTGGCGCCCGGGCAGGACCCCGCAACGGCCGCCGCCGCGCTGGCCGACCATCTGCGCGCACACGCGCCCTGGGGAGCCGAGGTCACGGTCACCGACGGAGCGGGAGCGGCCCCCTACCGGGTGGTCACGAAGGGCCCGGCGTACGACGCGATCCGCCGTTCGTTCTCCGAGGCGTGGAACGTCGCACCGGTCGAGCAGGGAACGGGCGGAACGATCCCGCTCGTCGCCGCGTTCATGGAGCGCTACCCGGACGCGGCCATGCTGCTGACCGGCGCCGGCGACCCTACGTCCAACCCGCACTCCGAGAACGAGAGCGTGGACCTCGACGAGCTCGAGCGATCGGTCGTCGCAGAGGCGTTGTTCGTGGGACACCTGGCCGGAGGCGAGTAGTCAGGTCGCCTGACGAATTCGTGGCGGCGACGCGCGCGCACGACGCCGTCAGAAGCCGCGAACCCATCCGCCGCTCACGTTCAACACGGCACCGCTGATCCAGTCGCCGCTCGACCCGGCCAGATACCGGCACGCGTGCGCGACGGGATCCGGTCCGCCGACACCCAGCGGGAACTGCCGCGTGTAGTCCTCGCGTTGCCGCTCGGTCATCGGCTGCCCCGTGCCCGTCGGCCCGGGAGCGACGGCGTTCACGAGGATGTTGAACGGCTCGAGGTGCACCGACAGGCCGATGGTGAGCCCGATGATCCCGGCCTTGCTCGCGTTGTACGCCACGGAGATGTCGTGCTCGCCGATCCGCGCGCTCCCCGAGCTGATGAAGATGATGCGGCCGGACCGCCGTTCCTTCATGTGAGGTATGACCGCGCGGGCGCACCACCACGAGCCGGACAGGTTGGTGCCGATCACCTGCCGCCAGTGGTCCTCGGAGATCTCCCACGCGGGGCCGGGTGGCGCGTCGATTCCCGCGTCGTTGACGAGGAGGTCGACGGCGCCGTGGCGCTCGAGGGTCGTCGCGACCATCGCCTCGGCGGCCGCAGGGTCGGCGACGTCGACGGCGACCGCGGAGGCTTCCCCGCCCGAATCGCGCAGCGCCGCTGCCACCTCGTTCGCCTTCTCTTCCTGGATATCGGCGACGACCACGGTTGCGCCGTCCTCGGCGAGGAACTCCGCGATGCGACGGCCGATCCCCTGCGCGGCGCCCGTGACGATGGCGATCCTGCCGGACAGCTCCACGATCCAACCCCCTTCCGGCGCCGACCGTACTCACGTGCCGCTGCCCAGCACAACCCGGCGGCGCATCTCCACAGCCGCGCTTTGACATTCGCCCGCCCGTCCCGGAGATTGGCCCGATGCAGCTCGTTCGCGTCTTCGCCGCCGTGCTCGGGGTGTTCGTCCTGATCGGAACCTCCGACAGCGTCCTGAAGTCCCTCGTGCTCCCCGGCGCGAGGACCGGCCTGCTGATCCGGACCACCGATCGGGCGATCGATCGCGCGTTCCGCATGGTGACGCGCCGAATCGCCCGATACGAGACGCGGCACCGAATCCTCGCCCTCGAGGGGCCGGTGTTCCTCGCGGGGATGCTCGGCGTATGGCTCCTGCTCTACCTCATCGGCTACACGCTCCTGCTGTGGCCGTGGAACCAGTCGATCGGGGCCGCGTGGAGGGAAGCGGGGTCGTCGCTCCTGACGCTGGGCTTCGCGTCGACGCACGGCCAGGGGCCAACCGCGATCGACTTCCTGGCCGCGGCGACGGGACTGATCGTCGTCGCGTTGCAAATCGCGTACCTGCCCACGCTGTACGGCGCGTTCAACCGGCGCGAGACGGAAGTGGCGCTCGTGGGCGTGCGCGCGGGACGGCCGGCATGGGGCCCGGAGCTCTTGGCGCGAACCCGCCTTTTCGCGAGCGGCGCCGAACTGGCGGACTTCTACACGCAGTGGGAGCGCTGGACCGCGGACGTCGGCGAGAGCCACGCGAGCTACCCGATCCTGCTGCGCTTCCGTTCGCCGGACCCCTACTCGTCATGGCTGATCGCACTCCTCGCCGTCATGGATTCGGCGGCGCTGTTCTCGGCCGTGTCGCCCGACGCCGTTCCGATCCGCGCACGCCTCGCGCTGCAGATGGGCTTCCGGTCGCTGCGCCAGCTCGCGGACACGCTCCGCATGACCTACGACGAGGACCCGCGGCCCGACGCCGGCATCCAGCTCACGCGGGCACAGTTCGACGTCGGGATCGCGCGACTCGAGGCGGCGGGGTTCGCCATGGAACGCACCGCCGACGAGGCGTGGCCGCACTTCCAGGGATGGCGCGTCAACTACGAGTCGATCGCCTACCGGCTCGCCTATCAGATCGACGCCGTTCCGGCCCCCTGGTCGGGACCGCGTCGCGTCCAGTCCGAGGCGCTGACGCCGCGGCGCACCGTCAACCGCACACCCGAGGACCCGGACGGAAAGATCGCCTCTCCCTCATGGCGGTTCGAGCATCCGAAGTCCTGACGGGCCCTCTGACCTGGGCATTCTCGACGCGGCGGCTTGTGCGGAACCGGTTTCATCCGGATCGAGCGATGCCGCCTCCCCCAACGCCCGCGCATCATGGCGGAGAATTTTCCGGAGACGAATCGGAAGGGGGAACGGCATGTCC
>DASPTB010000302.1:0-6948 GCA_035623615.1 Actinomycetota bacterium | reverse complement strand
CCGCTCGCGGTGGATGAGGGCACTCGTCACCTGCGAGCCCGTGAGGTTCTGGAAGCGATCGCCCAGCAGATCGACGATTCTCCGAGGCTGGGTGGGAGCGGGGATGTGCCAGGATCGTCCACCATGCGATGCCAACGCTTCGTAGAAGGGACGAACGACGATTCTCAGATCGAATGCGTCGACCGGCTGGCACACGTCGTCCCCCACCGAGACGACGAATGCTCCGCGATGGACTGATGCGATACCCACGTCGACTCCCCAGGGCGCCTCGGCCCTCGAGGAGACGAGGGTGCCGTCGGGGAGATTCGTGGCGATCACGATCCGAAGTCCGACGCCCGGCCCGGAGCCCGACGTGACGGAACGAGGGCCGGGAGGGAGCGAGAGCCAGTAGCCTCCGACGCGTGACACGGACGACGACGGAGGCACCCCCAACCCGCGCGCGGCCACCGATGAGGGCCCAGCGGGCGTCGAGGTGCAGGCCGCAACTCCCAGCGTCAGGAGGACGGACCCACCGAGAAGAGCCGAGATGCCCCGCCGGCCGCCCCCTCGCCGCTTCATCGACATCACAGATGGAGGCGAGGTGTCTCGCGTTTCCGACCGAGGCCGCGGGGTGAGGCTCAGCGACCTGCACGTGCACACCGAGTGGTCGACCGACGCGCCGTTCGGATCGATGGAGCGGACGTGCGAACGCGCGGTGGCCGACGGACTTCCGGTGCTCGCGTTCACGGACCACGCCGACTTCGACGGGGCGACGCCGCCGCTCGACCTCGACGGCTACCTTGCAAGCGTCGACCGTTGTCGCCACCGATTCCCCGGACTTCGCATCCTGACGGGAGTCGAGCTCGGCGAGGCCCACCGGTTCCGCGCCGAGGCCGACGCGTTCCTTCAGCGCCATCCTCTCGACATGGTGCTCGGATCCTGTCACTCCATCCCCGTCGGCGACCGGCTCGTGAACATCGGCAACGAGGGAACGCTTGCGCCCGAGGTCGCGGCCGACAACGTCCGCGCGTTCTTCGCCGAGACGCTGGCCCTCGTGCAGACCGCGCCCGTCTTCTCGGCCCTCACGCACCTCGACTACCCCAAGCGCTTCTGGCCGCACGAGACGCTCGTGTACGACGAGCGGGACTTCGAGGAGGAGTACCGGGGGGTGCTCGCGGCGGCGGCGAGCGCCGGCGTCGCGCTCGAGATCAACTCGAACAAGGGCGAGCTGCGCCACGGGCCCTGCCCGGGACCGGCCGTCGTGCGCTGGTGGTGGGAGGCGGGCGGCGGCGCGGTCACGCTCGCCAGCGACGCCCACGAGCCGAACCAGCTCCTCGCGGGGTTCGACGTCGTGCGCGGGATCGCGGAGGCGGCCGGCTTTCGACCCGCTCTCCACGACTTCGGCTTCTGGCTTCGGGGCCGCCGCGGCGTCTAGTGGCGGCTCGTGAAGATGAACAGGAAGCCGATCAGGTTGAACGTCGCGTGCGCGCTCATGGAGGCGAGCAGGCTCTGACGGCGCTCGTACAGGAGCGCGAGCCCGACGCCCACGCAGAAGAGCGGCGGGAGCAGCACCAGGAAGGACCATCCCTCGAGGTGGCCGAGGGCGAAGAACGCCGCAGAGACGACCGCCGCCGGCCACACCGCGAGGCGTCGGCGAAGCCCGCGGAACAGCATTCCCCGGAACAGGAGCTCCTCGCCGAACGGCGCGAGCAGCACGACGCCGATGCCGGTGATCCAGAGCCACGTCCCGGTCACGGCGAGCGGCACCTGGTCGGGCGAGGACGGCTGGTGGCCGGTGAACGCCTGGTAGACGTAGGCGACCGCGACCCCAACCAGGAACGCCACCACGTACAGGCCAACGCCCGACGGGACGCCAACGGCAAGGTCGCGCATGGGTTCGACGGGCAACCCGAGGATCGACGGCGGCGAGCCGTGGACGACCCGGACCCAGAGGAGGACGCACCCGGCGAACGCCAGCTCGCCGACCACGAGCGTCGCCACGTACGCGGGCCCGTTGTTCGCGGCGAGGTCGATCAGCCCGGCCGCGTTCATCATCACGAGCACGACCGACGCCACCACGGTCGCGAGCAGGTAGACGACGATCGCTTCCCACCACCGCCACGTCGCCTCGGGCAGTCGGCCGGTCGCGATGTCGCCCGGGGCCGGCGGGATCGGCGGGGTGGACGGCCCCCCGACGGAGGAGGGCGGCGGCGGGATCGGCGGCGGCGCCGGCGCGGGAACGAGGGGCGCCTGGGCGCCGGAGCCGTTCTCGGACACGCCCTGCTCGGGCGGTTGCGCGGAGCTCATGGTCAGCCATCCTAATTCCAGGGTTGTTCTTTTCCCTGCCTCCACCGTCGGCCGCGCGACCGGGCGTATCATCCGGTCCCCCTGTGTGAAGCGTGTGAAGAATGAAGCTCGTCACCTATGACCGAATGGGCGCGCGGCGCCTCGGCGCGTGGGTGGAGGGAGCGGTCGTCGACCTGCACGACGCGGTCGGCCACCCGGCCTTCCCCGCCACCCTGGAGGCCCTCGTCGCCCGAAGCGGCGGCACGACGCTCGACGCCGCTCGAGACATGCTCTCGGACCCTGACGTGGTCGAGGAGTTCACGGTCCCGGGTGCGCGCCTGCTCGCGCCGCTCCTGCCGTCGTCGATGCGGAACTTCCTCGCGTACGAGCGGGCGCACGAGATGCCGGTGTACTACAAGGGAAATCATCGGAGCGTGGTCGGGCCCGACGAGGAGGTGCCGTGGCCCGAGTTCACGCAGGAACTCGACTACGAGGTCTCCGTCGGCTGCGTCGTCGGCAAGCCGGGCCGCGACCTCTCCCCCGGCGACGCGAGCCGCGTCGTGTTCGGTTACACGCTCGTGAACGACTGGTGCGCACGCGACGTACGCCGCGCCGAAACGGCCGGCGGGCTCGGGCCGGCCAAGAGCTCCGACTTCGCGACGTCGATCGGGCCGTGCATCGTCACCGCCGACGACCTCGACCCCTCCGACCTTCCACTCGTCGCGCGCGTGGACGGGGACGTCTGGTCCGCGGGGAACCTTCGCGACGCGCGGTGGAGCTTCTCGGAGCTCATCGCGTACGTCTCTCGCGACGAGGAGGTCCTGCCCGGCGACGTCTACACCTCCGGCACGTTCACCGGCGGCCGTGGCCACGACGTCGGACGGCGGCTGCAGCCCGGCCAGGCCGTCGAGCTCGAGACCGATGGGATCGGCGTGCTGCGCAACACGCTCGGGCGGCCGGGCGTTCCCCGGCGGCGCCTGACTCCCCGGTCGCCCGGCGGTGTCGTGACTCGCCTGTCGCTCCTCTAGGCGGACGCCGCTGCACGCACCGCGGCCGTCAACCCCGCCGCGGTGTACGCGCTCGGCGGGGCGGGCTTCCCGTCGATGAACAGCGTGGGCGTCTGGTTCACGCCCGCCTGCGACGCGAGGTCGGTGACGTGCTGCACGAACGGCAGGTACGTCCGGCCCTCGACGCACGAGGCGAAGCTCGGACTCGTGACGCCGACCGCCGAACCGAACGACGTCAGCGTCTGCGTCGTGAGGGCGCCCGAGTTCTCGGGCGCCTGGTGCGCGAAAAGGTAGTCGCGGTACGCCCAGAACGAATCCCTGCCGCTGCAGTACGCCGCGTTCGACGCGAGCCCGCTCTCGCTGCCCAGGAACGCCATCGGAACGTAGGAGAACCGGATCGAGTGGTCGGCGACGAGCTTCTGGATCGTCGGCCCGACCGTCAGCTGCAGCTCGCGACAGTGCGGGCACTGGAAGTCGCCGTACTCGGTGACGGTGACCTTCGCGGTCGCGTCCCCCTCGGTCACGGCGCCGTTCGACGCCGCGAACGAGGGCCGGGTGAGCGCCCCCGTGCTCCGCGACGCCCGCAGCGCCTGCACCGCAACGCCGACCCCGACGGCTACGACGATGACAGCGAGGACGAGTGCCGATCTCCGCCACGACGGGCCCGTCTCGCCGCGCCGCCGTGCCGCGCGGTTCGGCCCTTTCACGGGCGGTCGCGACGCCTGCTTCGCGCGCGCCGGCGGATGCGCCGTGGTCCTCTTGGGGTGGGGGCCGCGGCTCTTCGTTCTCGACTTCGAGCTCATCCTCGTTCCACCTCCACGGCGAGGCGGCTCTGCGGCCGCCACACGAGCCACGCCGACAGCACCATCAGGCCGGCGTCGCGCACGATCTCCTTCGCATACGTCGTCCAGTCGACACCCGCGGCGACGCCGCCGCCGCCGAAGCATCCGCAGGAGATCGACAGTCCCCGCGCCCACGCCGACGCGACGGCCGCGACGAACACGCACAGGAGCCCGAGCGAGAGCCACGCCGCGAGGCGGGTGCGGATCCCGAGCAACAGGAGAACGGCGACGGCGAGCTCGAGAAAGGGAAGTCCCCACGCCACCGGGCGCACGAGCGCCTCCGGCAGCAACCGGTAAGCGCGCACGGCGATCACGGACTGCGCCGGATCGAGGATCTTCGCCAGCGCCGCCCACAGCCACACGGCGCCCAACGCCAAACGGACGCACGTCGAAACCCACAGCAGCACGGGGCGGCGCGCGCCGCTACCCGCGCGCGGGGTCGCCGACGGCCGCGTCGCCTCTCTCGAGGTCACCGAGAGATGATCGACCGCCCACCTGAGAGCCGGATGAGGGCGGCAGGGCCGCGGGAAACGGGCCGGTCGGCCCTAATTTGATCCGCCGCCGCCGGCCGAGGAACGGTGTCGGACGGGTGCGCCGGCGGCCGGCGTCAGGAGCGCTTCTTCTTCTCCGCGCCGCGCTCCTTCGCCTGGCGCTCCTCGCGCTCCTTCTTCCGCTTCTCCCGGTCGTGCGCCCACCGGACCCGCTTCCGATCCCCTCTGCCCATTGGTAACCTCCGCGTCGTCGGGACGTTGCACCGGTGCCCCCGGCAGGTCAACGCTCGGCCGGGTCGCCCCCAACCGCGAGCTCGGCGCTTCGCTTGCAGGCCGCGTCGATGGCGTTGAGGAACGCCGCCCGCACACCGGCCTCCTCCAAGTGACGGATCGCCGCGATCGTCGTTCCGCCCGGGGAGGTCACCATCTCCCGCAGCTCCACGGGGTGGCGTCCGGTGTCGCGCAGCATCTTCGCCGATCCGAGCATCGTCTGGATGATCAACTCGGTGGCCACGTCGCGGGAGAGACCGAGCAGGATGCACGCCTCGATCATCGCCTCGGCGAGCAGGAAGAAGTATGCGGGGCCCGACCCGCTCGTCGCCGTCACGGCGTCCTGGTGCTTCTCGGGGAGCCGGATCACCCTGCCGACCGCGGACAGCAGCTCCTCGGCCACCATCAGGTGCTTGTCGGTCGCGGAGGATCCCGGGCTCACGACCGTCATCGCCTCGTCGACGAGCACGGGCACGTTGGACATGGTCCGGACCACCGGGATCCCCGGTGGCAGCAGCCCTTCGATGAACGACGTCCGGATTCCCGCCGCGAACGAGATCACCAGGTGCCGGGGCTCGACCGCTCCCGCGATCTGGCCGAGCAAGGTCTCCATGTCCTGCGGCTTGACCATGAGCACGACGGTGTCGGCCCAGGACACCGCCTCCGGGTTGTGCAGCGTCGCCTGGACGCCCAGCCGTTCTTCGAGCTCGGCCGCGCGCTCCTCGCGCCGGCACGACACGATCAGCTCGTCCTTGGTTCGCCCGCCCGAGCGAACGATCCCCGAGGCCAGCGCCTCGCCCATGCGGCCGCCGCCGAGGAACGCAACCCTTCGATCTCCCGCACGGTCATCACTCACGGCTCACACCTCCACGTCAACCCCGCACGCGCAGGGCGTTCGACAGGAAGAACCATACGTTGGCGGGCCGCTCGGCCAGGCGCCTCGTCAGATAGGGGTACCACTGCGTGCCGTACGGAACGTACACACGCACGGGCTCCCCCGCTTCGACAAGCCGGGCCTGAAGGTCCCGCCGGATCCCGTAGAGCATCTGGAACTCGTAGCGCTCGCGGGCGGTGCCGGTCCGGTGCAGGTACTCCTGCGCGCCGGTCACGAGCCGCTCGTCGTGCGTGGCCAGGTGCACGGCGCTGCCGCGTTCCAGAAGCGCCTTCGTCACCGAGACGTAGCTGCGCGAGACCTCGTCCCGCCGCTGGAAGGCGAGCTCCTTCGGCTCGAGGTACGCGCCCTTCGTCATGCGCACCACTGCGTCGGGCCCGGCGATGCGATCGGCGTCGGCTGCGGTCCGTCGCAGATACGACTGGAGCGCGACGCCCACCGGATGCCGGGAACGGAGCGCGAGGTAGACGTCGAGCGTGCGGTCGACGTACTCGCTCGCCTCCATGTCGATCATCACGCGAAGCGGCGGGTCCTGCTCCTCGGCTGCCTGGAGCACGCGCACCATGTTCTCGGCGCAGACGTCCACACCGGTGTCCAGGCCGAGCTGCGTGAGCTTGACCGAGACGATGCAGTCGATTCCCGCCGTCTCCCGGCTGCGGCGGATGGCCTGGATGTAGGCGTCGGCGGCGGCGGCGGCCTGGTCCCCGGACGACACGTTCTCGCCGAGGTGATCGAGGAGGGTGGCGATCCCCGCGCCGGCGAGCTGCCGGGCGGCGGCGATCCCGTCGTCGAGCGAGTCCCCCGCAACGAACCTGCCGGCGAACCGCCTCCCGACGGCCGAGCCCTGCATCACGCGGCGCACGACGGGCTGCTCGGTGACCCACAGGATCGGACCGCGGATCGCTCCCGTCACGCCGACGACCTCCGCTGCAGCACGATCGGGAGTATAGGCAGGCGTCCGGACCGGACGGTCAGGGCCGGACGGCCGGAAAAGGTAGAGGCCCGAGGGACCTCCGGCTCGCTGCCGACCGAAGCCGGCCGCCACCTTCGACCCCTCGGGCCAAGCGCCCCGAGCAACCTCTCACGGCTGTCTCGGTTTCCTTATGATCGCCCCTTTCGTTGGGCTTTGGGGCCTCCCGAGCCTCCCCACCCGCACAGCTAGTTGGCCTTCCCAACCGTAC
>DASPTB010000295.1:0-7082 GCA_035623615.1 Actinomycetota bacterium | reverse complement strand
CTGCCCGACAAGGCGATCGACCTGATCGACGAGGCCGCGAGCCGCCTGCGGATGGAGATCGACTCGATGCCGGTGGAGATCGACGAGGTCGAGCGCCGGACCAAGCAACTCGAGATCGAGCGCGCCGCGCTCAAGAAGGAGACGGACGAGTCGTCGCTCGAGCGTCTGGACCGGCTCGAGAAGGAGCTGGCCGACCTTCGCGAGCAGTCAGGCGCGATGAAGGCGCACTGGCAGCAGGAGAAGGACCACATCGACGTCATCCGCGGGTTCAAGTCCGAGATCGAGAACGTCCGGGAGCAGGCGGCGCTCGCCGAGCGCGACGGCGACCTCGAGCGGGCCGCGGAGCTCACGTACGGGCGCCTGGTCGACCTCGAGCGGCATCTGGAGGAGGAGAACGAGAAGCTCGCGAAGCTGCAGGCCGACCGCAAGATGCTCAAGGAGGAGGTCGACGAGGAAGACGTCGCCGAGGTCGTCGCGAACTGGACCGGCATTCCCGTCTCCCGGTTGATGGAAGGCGAGATGCAGAAGCTGGTCCACCTGGAGGACGCCCTGCACGTCCGGGTCGTCGGACAGGACGAGGCGGTCTCGGCCGTCGCGAACGCCATCCGGCGCTCGCGCGCGGGCCTGTCCGACCCCAACCGTCCGATCGGCTCGTTCCTGTTCCTCGGCCCGACGGGCGTTGGCAAGACCGAGCTCGCCCGCGCGCTCGCCGAATACCTCTTCGACGACGAGCGCGCGATGGTCCGCATCGACATGAGCGAGTACCAGGAGCGTCACACGGTGTCGCGCCTGGTCGGCGCGCCCCCCGGGTACGTCGGGTACGACGAGGGCGGGCAGCTGACCGAGGCGGTCCGGCGACGGCCCTACTCGGTGCTGCTGCTCGACGAGATGGAAAAGGCGCATCCCGACGTGTTCAACATCCTCCTGCAGCTGCTCGACGACGGGCGGCTTACCGACGGGCAGGGCCGCACGGTCGACTTCCGCAACGCCATCGTGATCATGACGTCGAACCTCGGCGGCCCGCTGTTCACCAATGACTCACTGTCGCGGGAGCAGCGGCGCGACGCGGTCCTCGCCGAGGTTCGCGCGACGCTTCGGCCCGAGTTCGTGAACCGCATCGACGAGATCGTGGTCTTCGAGCCGCTGGACCGCACACAGATCCAGGAGATCGTCGACATCCAGCTGCAGGCGTTGCAGGTTCGTCTCGCGGACCGGAAGGTGACGCTCGAGTTCTCGGACCGGGCGCGGGCGTATCTGGCCGACAAGGGATTCGACCCCGCGTACGGAGCTCGGCCGCTGAAGCGCCTGATCCAGCGCGAGGTGCAGGACGCGCTCGCGCTCGAGCTCCTGTCCGGTGATCTCCACGATGGAGACGTGGTGGGGGTCGACGGGGAGGGCGACCGGCTCGTGTTCCGAACGGGGACGCCGGCCTCGCCGCGGGGAGACGGCTAACCCGCCGAAGCGGCCGGCAGGCCCGGGGAGGCCGACGACCCGGCAGACCCGGTCGAGCCGGGAGCACTGGTTCCACCCACGCTCGGCGGAGCCGACTCGGTGTCGCCGAGTGCGCCGTCCACTACGGTGCGGTTCCCGAGCGGCGACGACAGCTGCACGACGACCGCCTCGAGCATCGCGATGTCGGGGCAGGCCGAGCCCACCGTCGAGGGGAGGGTTCCCTGGTAGAGGGTGACGGTCACGGTGGAGGTCGCTTCCTTCACGTTCACGTGATCGATCCCGAGACAGGGCGAGCCCCAGAAGTCCACCGTGAGCGTCATGCCGTCCGCGGACGGGGTCGCCTTGCTGAAGGCGGTGGGACGGACGTCCACCAACCCGGGTGACGGCGTCACGATCTTCGGGTGTGCTGGCACGAGTCCGCCGGAGCCGGGCGGGACCGTGGTGGACGTGACGCCGCCGCCACCGGCACCCGGCGTCGCGGCCTTGGCGCACGCGGTGAGCGCGAGCAGGACGAGGACGAGGGGAAGGGTTTTCGTGTTCACGTGTCGTTTGACGCGGTGTAGGCGCGCGCGGTTCCCGTGACCGCGCCGCGCCCGGCTGCGGCAGCGCTCAGGAGGCCTGCAGGAACCCAGCTTCGACGCCCTCCACCAGCTGATCCGCGTCGCCGAAGGCGATCGGGACGAGATGAACCCGTGAGAAGAGGTCGCTCATCCGGTCGATGAGCTCGCCGGTCTCGCCTTGGCCCCCCATCAGCGCTCCCCACGTGGCGGCGAGCGCCTGCGGGCGTGTCGGGTGCGTGGTCTCCTCGTCGCTGTCGATGCCCCACGCGTCGATCTGGTACCGGCCCGGTTCGATCGGAGGCAGCTCCGAACGCGTCGAGACTGGGCCTGGCAGGCCGTCGAGCGCCGCTCGGTTGATGTGCAGGTTGGGAGTGGCGATGACGAGTTCGAGGGTCGTGGTGTCGATTGCCGAGTAGGGCTCGTCACTGAGACGGATGCCGAGTTGCGCGAGCCGCGGCTGCGTCTCCTCGATCCATTCGCGTGTGACCTGCGGGAGCAGGACCACGCGCTCGCCGACTAGGGCCGCGACGTCGAGCGTGCGGAGGAGATCGTCTTCGGGTGCCGCGTAGAACGACAGCTGTGCCGCGAGGGCCCGGACCACGCGGCGCGGCGACCGGCTGCGGACGATGGTCTGGTCGCCCGTCATCAGCAGGCTCAGCTCCCGTGTCTTCCCGCTCGTCCCCCCCAGGACCACTGAGTAGTTGTCCGGTGCGCGGGTGTCGGTAGGCAGGCGAAACTCCGCGAAGACCGTCGCGAGGAGTTCGTCGGTTGCCTCGGAATCCGCGCGGACGCCGATGTGATAGTCCCCGACCGCGTACGCGGCAGTACTGGTCCACGTGCGGGGCTTCTTTCCCTTCGTGGCGCCCGGGCCGCAGACGCCGCCCTCCGCGGGGATGTAGAAAGGCCCCGCGGCGTGCTCGTGCTCCCGATCACCTGTGTGCTCGTGGGGCTCGCCGGCTGCACCACCCTCACCCGGCGTAGGAGTCTCGCCCGGCTGTGGCGGGACGGTGGGAAGCGGCGTGAGGCCACCGGCGGTCGCGGCCAGCCCGGGCACCTCCCCGGCGCCGTATGCCAGCGGCGCGGCGATCCGACCCTCCGCGTCGAGCAGGTAGGCGACCGGGGTCCCCATCGCCGGAAACGGATCCTCGATCTCGTGCTCGCCGGCCTCTCGCAAGAGGACTTGTGCCTGGATGCCCGCGGAGTCCAGCAACGCCCGGTTGTCCTCGGCGTTCCCTGCCGACAGGAAGACCATCCTCACGTCGCGGGACGCGAGGGCCGGCTGCATCGCGGCCAGCTCTGGGGCGACCCGCTCGCAGAACCCGCAGTGAGGGCTCCAGTTCACGAGCAGTACCTGACTGCCCCGAAGACTCTCGAGGTTGACGATCGACCCGTCGATCGCCGGGAGGGCGAACGTTGGCAGCTCCTCGCCGATCGCCAAGCCCGCCGGCGTCTCGTCCCCCGTCGGGACGACCCCTTCGAGGAGACCGAGCTCACCGATCCACTGGGTGATCCCGAGCACGTCGTCGCGCATCTGATCGGTGGGCTGCTGGAAGACGTCTGCCAGGTCGTCGGCGATGTCAGACAGGGCACTCTCGCCATCGAAGCAGTTCCAGACAATCGCCGCGGTCGCGTTGAGGACGTGAACGCTGTCTTCGTCGCGGTTCACCAGGACAAGGTCGCCGTCCAGTTCCTTGATAAGGACGTCCTCGCGCCGGGCAGGGGCGAAGTCCATGCCGATGTCGTCGGCCCCCAGTCCTCCCGTGGCCTCAACGTCTGCGTCGATCGTCATGTATCCCCTCCCAGGACAACGGCTCCTCTTCCCAGTGTCCGTCGTGCGGCTCTTGCTGCGGGCTACGTAGCGTAGGGCGAGAGGGGCGGTTCCGGCAAGACGGCCGAAAGTCGGGGCCGACTACCATCATCCCCGGCTTCGGCCGCGTCCATTCTGTCGCGCCGATCGCGACTGACAGATCGAAATTAGGCTGGTGGCCCACTAGCCACGCCCCCCTTGTTCGGGCTAGGATCCGCCCGTCATCGGGCTTGGGACGCCAAGGAAGGGGGTGATTCGATGGCTGACAAGCACATGTCTCGCCGCGAGATGCTCCGCAACATCGGTCTCGTCGGCGTGGGGGCTTGGGCCGTGCCGGCTCTGACGAGCCTGCCGGCTCACGCAGCAACACCCGCGAAGAACGTCTGTAAGGGGGTCCCGGCTGCATGCCCTGCAACTCAGTGTGGCACTTGCGGTTCAGAGGGTCTTTCATTCTGCTTCGACACCCTGAACGGGAAGGGCAAGGTCAAGAAGAGCACAACCTGCGCGGAAGACTACGCCTGCGACGACGCGGTGCCGTGTAACACGTCGAAGGACTGCGCCAAGGGGTCGGTGTGCACCACGCTCACCTGCTGCGGCACAGATATCAACTCGTGCTCGCCGAAGTGCAAGGGTGGCAGCATTCGTCACGTTGCGCGCGCGCCTCGGCGCGGTCGGCGTACGGCTGCTGGCTAGAACGAGCTCCATCAAAGCGACGCAAGGGAACCACCGGGTTCCCTTGCGTTTCTTCCGAGTGCTTGCCGCACATCCAGGCGTCGAGGCACCCTGCTTCGGCTGAGCCACCCCGTTCGGGTTGCATAGACCGCTTGAAATGCCAGGCCTGGGGTTACCCCGTGTCGGCGCTTTATCCGGGCCGCCTCGGCGTCGATACTGCTGCGGATGAACGCCCTGATCATCCTGCTGTTCGTCGTCGTGATCGCGGGGGCCGCGGCCGTTTCCTTCTATCTGAAGCAGAAGCGCCGCGACGAGCTCGCCGTGTTCGCGGGCCAGCAGGGCCTGCAGTACTCCGCGGACGACGTTGTCGGGCTGATCGACCCGTCGTTCCACCTCTTTCAGATGGGCGACGGGCGCGGTTCCGAGAACGTCCTGTGGGGGACCTGGCAGGGCCTGCCGCTTGCCGAGGGCGACTACTGGTACTACACCGAGTCGACCGACGGACAAGGACATCGCACCAGGACGTATCACCACTTCTCGGTCGTCGAGGTGCAGCTCGAACAGGACCTCTTCCTGCCTTCGCTGTCGATCACGCACGAGAACCTGCTGACGGAGCTCGCCGACCACCTCGGGTTCCGTGACATCGACTTCGAGTCGGAGGACTTCAACCGGATGTTCAACGTCCGGGGCCAGGACCGGGAGTTCGCCTTCAAGCTGATCGACGCTCGGATGATGGCCTGGCTCCTGTCGACGGGCGGAGAGTTCGGGTTCGAGATCGCGGGCGGCAAGGTGCTCGCGTATTGCCGTCGGCTCCCGCCGACGGGCCTGATCCCGATCATCGGGTCGGCCAAGGCGTTCCACGATCACATCCCGAAGCTCGTCTGGACCGAGTACGCGTCGTGGGGGAAGGGCACCTTGCCCGCGGCGGAGCAGGTGGCGACCACACCGGCGCCGGCGACACCCCCGCCCGCGCCGCAGCCGGCGACACCCCCGCCCGCGCCGCCCGCGCCGGGAGGCTCGCCAGGCTCGGGGGTGCAGTGAGCTTCCTCGCCCGTCCCTTGCCCTCCTTGTTCGACACGCGGCAACGGCGGCAGACCGGTCTCGCCGACTTCGCGAAGGAGCAAGGCCTGCAGTTCTCGACGGATGATCCCATCGGGTTGGTCGACCGCTCCCTCGAGATCTTTCGGCTGAGCCCGTACGCGCAGTGCGCGAACGTCGTGTGGGGAACATGGCAGGGTCTCGCGATGGCTACGGCCGATCTCCGGCTCGGCCGGGGCGATCAGGCGTACAAGGGCAAGACGTATTCCATCGCAGTGGTGGACCTCGGCGCGGAGGCTTCGCTGCCGGAGGTGATGATCTCGCGGGGGAAGCCGCCGATGGAGATCCGGGCGATGCCTCCGATCGAGTTCGAGTCGGAACAGTTCAATCGATCGCTCCAGGTGCGATCCAAGGATCGGGAGTTCGCGTTTCGCTTCGTCGACCCTCAAATGATGGGGTGGCTGCTGTCGGCAGACCCTCGGTTCGGATTCCAGGCCGGCGGACGGAAGCTGCTGGTGCATGCTCACCCCCTCCCACCGGCAGGGCTCATCCCACTGCTCGGGACGACGAAGGGGTTTCACGACCACGTCCCCGACCTCGTCCTCCATGGAGGCGAGGGGGCCGTCCCCCAACCAGGCGTCCTGGAGACGTAGGATTGACCGCATGATCTGGCTCTGGGTCGTCCTCGCCGTGCTGGTCATCATCGGCATCTCGCTGGTGCTCTCGTACAACCGGTTCGTCAGCCAGCGCCAGCTCGTCCGGAACTCGTGGGCGAACATCGACACCGAGCTGCGCCGCCGGTACGACCTGATTCCGAACCTCGTCGAGACCGTCAAGGGTTACGCCGCACACGAGCGGGAGGTCTTCGAAGACGTCGCGCGCACGCGGTCGGCCGCTGCGGCAACGACCGGCTCGCCCGCGCAGCAGGCCGCCGCGGAGGGACCGTTCGTCGCCGCCCTCGGGCGGCTGTTCGCCGTCGCCGAGAACTATCCGGAGCTGAAGGCGAACCAGAACTTCCTCGCGTTGCAGGCGGAGCTCTCCAACACCGAGGACCGGATCCAGGCCGCCCGCCGCTTCTACAACGCGAACGTCCAGGACTACAACCGTCGCGTGCAGTCGTTCCCCTCCAGCGTGATCGCCGGGATGTTCGGCTTCAAGGAAGAGGAGTTCTTCGAGATCCCCGACGCCGAGCGCGCACAGGTCGCGTCGGCGCCGCACGTGGACTTCGGCGCCGGCGCCTCACCGGCCTCGCCGCCGCCGGCCGCGCCTCCCGCCGCGCCGACGCCCCCACCCGCGGCCGCTCCTCCCTCGCCGGCACCTCCGCCGCCGCCTCCGGCACCGGCACCGGCGCCACCTCCTGTCGCTCCCGAGGGCGGCCCGTCCGTCTGATCGATCCGATCGAAACGGGGTAGGCTCCGCCAGAGACTCGGCGGGACGGGCGTCGGGTGCGACTCGTGAGCGACGCGCCGCCGGGACGAAAGGAGACCGGGATGCTCGACGGCTTCACGTGGTTCAAGCAGGCCGCCTACCTGTGGAAGGGCGACGGCATCAAT
>DASPTB010000024.1:0-2166 GCA_035623615.1 Actinomycetota bacterium | reverse complement strand
CGAGACCGAGGCCCAGTGGAACTTCCTGCTGGAGAACGAGTGCCGCCTCGGTCAGGGCTACCACTTCAGCCGGCCGGTCCCCGCCGCGGAGATCGAGCTGCTGGCGGCTCCGCCGAAGGGCGTCTCGGAGCGCGCCGCCGGCTGAGCCGGCGGCGCCCCACGTAACTCCTTCGAACCGGCGACGCTCGTCGACCCCGTCGCGCACCGGGTCGACGTCGGATCCGGGCTCGGTCAGAATGGGCGCGTGATGACGCCCGACGCGAACGAAACGTCGCTGTGGTCGGTCCGCTCCTCGCGCTCGCTCCTGTCCATCGCGTCGAAGGATTCCGTGCTCTCCATCTGCTCGATCGGCTCGGCCCTCTCGATCGGCTCCGCCTGGTCCTTCGCGTCGGTCCTGTGCGTCGGCTCGTTCGCCTCGATGGGGTCGGCCCTGTCGGCGGTCTCCCGATGGTCGCTCCTGTCGTGGCGCTCGGCCCTCGGTGTGATGGACGGGCGCAACCCGTGACGGCCGACTTCATCCCCTTTGGCTGATGCCCGGAGGCGGGATCGCGTCGTCGAATACCATCGCGGAGGCCGGTGCCGGGCGTCGCGGCGCGCCCGCCTCCGACGAGGCCCGCGAGAGCTCTGAAGAGGGACGGAGGGTTTGATGGCTGAGAGATCTGCCCAGGGCGGGACGTCCACGGCCCCAGCGCGCCAGGGCCTCGTGCTCGGCACGCTCATCATCGTCGCGGCGGTCGCCAACCTGAACCTGGCGGTCGCCAACGTGGCCCTGCCCGACATCGGCAAGGCCTTCGACGCATCGCAGACGGCGTTGAACCTCGTCGCGGTCGCCTTCTCGCTCGGCCTCGCGTGCTCCGTCCTGTACCTCGGGGCCTTGGGCGACCGCTACGGACGGAAGATGATGCTGCTCCTCGGCGTCGTGCTGTCGATCCCCGCTTCGCTCGTGGCCGCGTGGGCGCCGAACATCGACGTGCTGATCGGCGCGCGGTTCGTGGGAGGCCTGGCGGCCGGCATGGCCTACCCGACGACGCTCGCGCTGATCGCCGCGCTGTGGTCGGGTCCGGGGAGGACGCGGTCGATCGCGCTGTGGTCGGCCACGGGCGGTGGGCTCGCCGCGCTCGGTCCGCTTCTGTCCGGGCTCTGCCTCGAGAACTGGTGGTGGGGCTCCGTGTTCCTGATCACGCTGCCGCTCGCGGTGGTCGCACTCGTCATGGCGTTCAGGCTGATCCCCGCCCACGTGCACGAGACGACCGAGCCGGTCGACAACCTCGGCGGGATCCTCACCATCGTGCTGGTCGGGTCGCTCATTCTGGCGATCAACTTCGCCCCCGTGCCGAACGCCGGCACCGCGGTCGTCGTGCTGGCGGTCGTCGCGCTCGCGTCGGTCGTCGCGTTCGTCCTGCGCGAGCGGCGAGCGGCGAACCCGCTCTACGACCTGCACGTCGCCGCCCGGCCGCCGTTCTGGGTGGCGGCGTGCGCCGGGGTCATCATCTTCGGCTCGCTGATGGGCGCGATGTTCATCGGGCAGCAGTTCCTGCAGAACGTGCTCGGGTACTCGACGGTCGACGCCGGCCTCGCGATCCTGCCGGCGGCGTTCTTCATGGTGCTCGTCGCGCCGAGGTCGGCGAAGCTCGTCGAGACCGTCGGGGCGCGGCGCACCATGCTGTCGGGGTACGTGTTCGTGTTGCTCGGGTTCCTCACGATGCTTCTCCTCTGGAAGGAGAACATCCCGTACTGGGAGGTGGGGCTCGGCTACGCGTTCGTCGGCATCGGGGTCGGTCTGTCGGGAACGCCGGCGTCGCACTCGCTCACGGGCTCGGTGCCGGTGACGCGGGTCGGCATGGCGTCCGGAACCGCCGACCTGCAGCGCGACCTCGGTGGGGCGATCATGCAATCGATCTTCGGAGCGCTGCTCGCCGCCGGCTATGCCGAGGCGGCCGGCACGGAGGTTCCGGCGAGCGTGAACGCGTCGGTGCAGAGCCAGCTGACGAAGTCGTTCGCGAGCGCCGCCGACACGGCGCAGCAGTATCCGCAGTACTCCAAGCAGATCATCGCGGGCGCCAAGACGGCGTTCCTGCAGGGGGACCAGTGGGCCTACCTCGCGGGGATCATCGCCGTCCTGGTGGGCGCCGCGCTCGTCTTCTTCTTCTTTCCCAAAGTCGAGCG
>DASPTB010000282.1:0-4762 GCA_035623615.1 Actinomycetota bacterium | reverse complement strand
CGAACACGACGATCCCAACGCGCAAGAGCGAGATCTTCACCACGGCCGCGGACAACCAGACGCAGGTGAACGTCAACGTCCTGCAGGGCGAGGGCGAGACGATCGGGTCGCCGGGCATCCGTTCGCTCGGGAGGTTCGACCTCATCGGCATCCCGCCGGCGCCGCGCAACGTGCCGAAGATCGAGGTCGCGTTCGACATCGACGCCAACGGCATCGTCAACGTGAGCGCCAAGGACCTCGCCACCGGCAAGGAGCAGCAGATGACGATCACCGGCGGCACGGCCCTTTCGAAGGACGAGGTCGAGCGCATGAAGAAGGAGGCTGAGGCGTTCGCCAACGAGGACCACGTGCGCCGCGAGGCGGCGGAGGCCCGCAACTACGCGGACAACCTCTCCTACCAGGTGGATAAGGCGCTCGCGGACTACGGCGACAAGGTTCCCGCCGAGGAGCGCGAGGCCGTGCAGAAGGCGAACGAGGCAGTGAAGGAAGCCCTCAAGGGCGAGGACGTCGACGCCATCAAGGCGGCGACCGAGAGCCTGTCCCAGGCGTTCCAGCGGATCGGCCAGGCGATGTACTCGCAGCAGGCCGCCGCAGCAGGCGCGGGCCAGCCCGACGCGGGCGGCGCGACCGATGGGAGCCCGGGCCCGGAGGACGCCTCCGCCGAGAGCGGCGACGGCGACGTCGTCGAGGGTGAGATCGTGGACGAGGGAGGTGCGTCATGACGACGCTTGCAAGGTGGGATCCCTTCCGGGACCTGATGTCCATCCAGGGCGAGATGAACCGGCTGTTCGGGCGGACCTTCACCGGCGGCGACGACGTGTTCGCCGGTTCGTGGGCACCGGCGCTCGACATCTACGAGACGGACGAGAAGTTCGTCGTCTCGGTCGAGCTGCCGGGCATCGAGCCCCGGGACGTCGACGTCTCGGTCGAGGACTCGACGCTGACGATTCGCGGTGAGCGGAAGTTCTCCGAAGAGGTGAAGGAGGAGAACTACCACCGCGTCGAGCGGCGGTACGGGTCGTTCGTGCGGTCCTTCGGCCTGCCGAGGACGGTGGACACCGAGAAGATCGAGGCGTCCTACGACAAGGGCGTCCTGACGATCGAGGTACCGAAGGTCGAGGCGCCCAAGCCCAAGAAGATCGCGGTCAAGGCCGAGGCATGACCGACCACGATCGTCCCGAGAGCGACGAGCGGGAGGAGGAGGCCCGGCGCGTGAAGGTGACCGACAAGCGCCGGGTCCACCTCGACGAGCCGGAGTCGCCCGGCACGAGGGAAGAGCGCAAGGCGGGTCACGCTGCCGGGAGGGGGGGCCCGTCCACGAGCGAAGCCGGTGGACGGAGCGAAGCGCCCCCCGCCGATTCGGAGCCCGGCGAGGCCCTCGACGCAGCGCAGGCGAAGGCGGCCGAGTATCTGGGCCACCTGCAGCGGTTGCAGGCGGAGTTCGACAACTACCGCAAGCGGGTGCTCAGGGAGCAGACGAGGGCGGTCGAGCTCGCGTCCGAGCCGCTGATGCGCAAGTTGCTCGAGGTGCTCGACGAGTTCGACCTGGCGCTCATGTCGGGCGAGAAGCAGCCCGAGTACGACCGATTCCTGCACGGCGTGGAGCTCGTGTACGCGAAGCTGAAGGAGATCCTGCGGCAGGAGGGACTGGAGCAGATCGACGCGAAAGGGAAGCCCTTCGACCCGACGTTGCACGAGGCGCTCCTCGAGTCACACCCCGACGAGGACGTCCCGGCCGGCGACGAGCCGGTCGTCGTCGACGTGCTCCGTCCCGGCTACACGCTGCGCGGGCAGGTCATCCGGCCGGCCGGCGTGAAGGTCGCCAGGTCGTGACGCCGAGAGGCTTGCGGTGAACGGCGACGTCCGGCGCGAGTGGTTCGAGAAGGACTACTACCAGGTCCTCGGCGTTCCGAAGAACGCCTCAGCCGCGGACATCAAGAAGGCGTACCGCAAGCTTGCGCAGAAGCACCACCCCGACGCGAATCCAGGCAACAAGGACGCGGAGGAGCAGTTCAAAGAGGTCTCCTCGGCGTACGACGTGCTGGGCGACGAGGAGAAGCGCAAGCAGTACGACCAGGTCCGCGAGATGGCCGCGTCCGGCTTCGGCGGGGGCGGTTTCGCACCCGGTGGTTGGCCCGGCAGCGGCGGACAGCGCGGGACGGTCGAGGGATTCCCCGGCGACATCGGCGACATCGGCGACCTGTTCGGGGGGCTGTTCGGCGGCGGCGGCCGCCGGCGCGGTCCCTCGAAGGGACCCGACTTGGAGACCCAGGTCCGGATCTCGTTCGAGGACGCGATGAGCGGCACGACGGTCCCGATCCAGATCAAGGGACCGGCGACGTGCGAGACCTGCCACGGCTCGGGCGCGGCGCCGGGCACGAGCCCGGTGACGTGCCCGCAGTGTGGGGGTTCGGGCACCGTCGCGATGAACCAGGGGCCGTTCTCGTTCTCGCGCCCGTGCCCACGCTGCGGCGGGTCGGGACACGTCGTGGAGACCCCGTGCCCCACATGCCACGGGACCGGAAGCGTCCGCCGGACGAGGAAGTTCTCGGTGAAGATCCCGGCAGGCGTCCGCGACGGCGCGCGGATTCGCGTCGCGGGTCGCGGCGAGCAGGGGCCCGCGGGCGCACGTCCCGGCGACCTGTTCGTTCTCGTGCACGTCGCGCCGCACAAACTGTTCGGCCGCAAGGGATCCGACCTGACGCTCGACGTCCCTCTCACCTACAGCGAGGCGGTGCTCGGCGCGAACGTCAAGGTTCCGACGTTGAACGGGCCGGTGACGCTGAAGGTTCCCTCGGGGACGCAGTCGGGAAAGACGTTTCGCATCCGCGGCAAGGGCGCGCCCAAGCAGCGGGGCGGCAGCGGCGACCTGCTGGTCACCGTCAACGTGAATGTGCCGTCGAAGCCGAACAAGCAGGAGCGCGAGCTGCTCGAGCAACTCCAGCAGTCCGAGGGGTCGCCCCGGAGGAATCTGGGGGTGGAGTCGTGAGCGGGCATCCCGACGCGCCGCGGCCGAACGCGGACGAGACCGACGACCGCGCGGTCTACGTGATCAGCGTGGCCGCTGAGCTCGCGGGCGTGCACCCGCAGACGCTTCGCATCTACGAGCGCAAGGGACTCGTCCGCCCGCAGCGGACGGCCGGCAACAGCCGGAGGTACTCGGCGCGGGACGTCGCGCGGCTCCGGCTGATCCAGCGGCTGACGCAGGAAGAGGGAATGAACCTCGCCGGCGTGCGGATGCTGCTCGCGATGGAAAGCGAGCTCGACCAGCTGCGCCGTCGCGCGGAGCGCCTGACGGCCGAGCTCGAGCGCGAGCGGGAGCGTCTGGAGGAGCAGGCGCGACACATGCAGCGGACCTACCCGCCGAGCGCGATGGTCCCGCTGGCGGCCACGCGTCGCGTGCGGCTGCGCGTGTCCGGCGCGACCGGCAGGGGCGAGGACGAGCCGCCCATTCCGCTGGGACCCGCCGAGCGGGAGATCTGAGCGACGACGGGGAGATCGATGGATCCGAACAAGCTGACACTGAAGTCCCAGGAGGCGCTGCGGCAGGGGCAGGAGCTCGCCGCGGCGCGCAACCACGCGCAGGTCGAACCGGCGCATCTGCTTGCGGCGTTGCTGAGCGACCCCGAGGGTGTGGTGTACCCCCTGCTGCATCGGCTGGGCCAGTCGCCGCGAGCCCTGCGCGACAAGGCGAACGAGCTGCTCGACCGCCTCCCCAAGGTCTACGGCGGGCAGGAGGTCGGACTGTCCCCGGCGACGCGCGACGTGCTGGAGCGCGCGTTCACCGAGGCGGCGGCGCTCACCGACGAGTACGTCTCGACCGAGCATCTGTTCCTGGCCCTGATGGAGGGGGGCACCGACGTGGCGCGGCTGCTCGCGGACGCGGGCCTGACGCGGGACCAGGTGCTCGCTGCTTTGGCGGAGGTTCGCGGGCGTCAGCGCGTCACCGACCCCAACCCCGAGGAGAAGTACCAGGTGCTCGAGAAGTACGGCCGCGACCTGACCGAGCTCGCGCGCGCCGGCAAGCTCGACCCGGTCATCGGCCGCGACGACGAGATCCGCCGCGTGATCCAGGTGCTGTCGCGCCGAACGAAGAACAACCCGGTCCTCATCGGCGAACCCGGCGTGGGCAAGACCGCGATCGTCGAGGGCCTGGCGCAGCGCATCGTGGCCGGGGACGTCCCCGAATCGCTCCGGAACAAGCGCGTGATCGCGCTCGACATCGGCTCGATGATCGCCGGGTCGAAGTACCGCGGCGAGTTCGAGGAGCGGTTCAAGGCGGTGCTGCGCGAGATCGCCGAGAGCGAGGGCGAGATCGTCACGTTCATCGACGAGCTGCACACGATCGTGGGCGCCGGGGCGGCCGAGGGCGCGATGGACGCCGGGAACATGCTGAAGCCGATGCTCGCGCGCGGCGAGCTTCGTGCGATCGGCGCGACGACGCTCGACGAATACCGGGAGCACATCGAGAAGGACCCCGCCCTCGAGCGGCGCTTCCAGCCGGTACTGGTCGAGCCGCCGTCGGTCGAGGACACGATCGCGATCCTTCGCGGGCTCAAGGAGCGTTACGAGGTCCACCACGGGGTTCGCATCAAGGACTCCGCGCTCGTCGGCGCGGCCATCCTGTCCGATCGATACGTCACGGGCCGGTTTCTGCCCGACAAGGCGATCGACCTGATCGACGAGGCCGCGAGCCGCCTGCGGATGGAGATCGACTCGATGCCGGTGGAGATCGACGAGGTCGAGCGCCGGACCAAGCAAC
>DASPTB010000269.1:0-17582 GCA_035623615.1 Actinomycetota bacterium | reverse complement strand
TCGCTCGTCCGGGAGAGGTCTCGCTCGCGCACAACGGCGTCCTGTTCCTGGACGAGTTCACCGAGTTTCGCCGCGACGCCGTCGAGGGCCTCCGCCAGCCGCTGGAGGACGGGTCGGTCGTGATCGCGCGCAGCGCCGGCGTCGCCGAGTTCCCGGCCCGCTTCACGCTCGTCGCAGCTTCCAACCCGTGCCCCTGCGGCTTCGACGGCGACTCGCGCCGCGCGTGCCGCTGCCAGCCCAACCGGTTGCTCGCCTATCGCGGCCGGCTCTCGGGACCGCTGCTCGACCGCGTCGACGTCCAGCTCATCGTGCCGCGCCTGACGCGCCGCGAGCTCATGGCAGCCCGGGCGGCGGAGTCCTCGCGCGTCATCGCCGACCGCGTCGAGGTGGCGCGAGAGCGCCAGCGGCGGCGGCTCGCCGACGGCCCATGGTCGAGCAACGCGCAGATGCCGGGCGCCGTGATCCGCGCGAGGGCGCGGCTCTCCGGGGACGCCGCGAAGGTCCTCGCCGCCGCCGTGGAGCGACTGGCGCTTTCGGGGCGCGGGTTCGACCGCGCCATTCGCGTGGCCAGAACGGTCGCGGACCTCGAGGGCTCCGACGACGTCGGTGCCGACCACATCGCCGAGGCGCTCGGGTACCGTGCGTTCAGCTCCTCGGACGCGGGCGACCCCGGTGCCGCGGCCG
Source organism: Actinomycetota bacterium (assembly GCA_035623615.1). Lineage (GTDB taxonomy): Bacteria > Actinomycetota > UBA4738 > UBA4738 > UBA4738 > DASPTB01. The sequence goes on along the minus strand of DASPTB010000269.1, from coordinate 16,898 downwards.
GCTAGCGAGGTGGCGCGGCCGGTCGCCTCCTGGCCGGACGGATTCGCGCGCGGCGGCGAGAACCGTGCCGCGCTGGCGGCGCTTCTCAGCCTGCCCTCGCTCACACCGCGCCGGCTGCTCGCACTCGCCGAGCGAACCTCCACGGCAAGCCTCGCGCTCGCGGCGGTCCGGGGGACGGGACGGGCCGGAGGCGACGATCGCGATCGCGCGCGGGAGCTCGACGGCGAGGAGGTGCTCGCCGCGGCGGCGCGCGGCGGCGCGCGGTTCGTGACGGTGGGCGACGCCGAGTATCCCGCGTCGCTGCTCGACCTGTTCGACCCGCCGGCCGGAGTGTTCGTCCGCGGCGCCGACCTGCGATCCCCGGCGGTGACGGTGGCGATCGTCGGCGCCCGCAACGCGTCCGCCGACGGCGAGGAAGTCACCGCGTCACTCGGAGCCGCGCTGGCGCGGGCCGGTGTCCGCGTGGTCAGCGGAGCGGCACGGGGAATCGACGCGCGGGCGCACCAAGGAGCGCTGGACCACGGCGGCGTCACGGTGGCCGTTCTCGGGTCCGGGATCGACGTGGCGTATCCGCGGCAGAACGCCGGCTTGATCGAGCGGATCGCGCGGACGGGGACCGTCGTGAGCGAGTATCCGCCGGGAACGAAGGCGCTCCCGTTCCGGTTCCCCGCGCGCAACCGCATCGTGGCCGGCCTCGCCCGCGCCGTCGTGATCGTGGAGGGCGCGGCGGGCAGCGGTTCGATGATCACGGCCGATCATGCGCTCGAGCTCGGGAGGGACGTCTTCGCCGTGCCGGGGCTCGTCACGAGCGAGCTGGCGCAGGTTCCCCTTTCCCTCATCCGCGAAGGGGCGACGATGATCCGTGGCGCCGAGGATCTGCTCGACGACCTCGGCCTTTCGGCGGGCGTCGGCGGCGACCGCGGGGTTCCCCGGACGGGGCCCGGTCCGGATCTTCCGCCCGACGAGGCCGCGGTCGCCGCCGCCCTGTCGGGAAGCTCCACGGTGGACGCCGTCGCGGCACGGGCCGGCCTCACGCTCCCCAGGACGCTCGCGGCGCTGGGGGCGCTCGAGGTGCGAGGGTTGGTCCGTCGGCGCGCCGGCCGGTACGAAGCGCCCGTTCCGCTTGTGTGATCTCCCGAAACCTGCCGATGCTTGTGCTACAAGTCGATGCTGCCCCTGTTCACGTCTCGCCGGAGGTCCCCCGCGCTGGCCCCCAACACCGCACGAGCAGAGAACGGCCCGTCGCCCGCCGACGCGGCCCTGATCGACGAGTTCCTCGACCACCTGATGCTCGGACGGCGGCTCTCTGCCCACACGGGCGCCGCCTACCGCCGCGACCTCGAGTCGCTGGGCGAGTTCCTGGCCCGGCAAGACTCGTCGCTGCGGGACGCCGACCGGGCGACGCTTCGGCGATGGCTGGCGAGCCTCACGACGCTCGGGTACGCGCGCAGCACGGTGGCCCGGCGCGCGGCCGCGGTCCGGAGTTTCTACGGGTGGGCGGCGCGCCGGAACCGGATCCCCGAGGGAAGTGCCGTCCAACTGGCCTCTCCCCGGGCGTCGAACCGGCTTCCGGTGGTCCTGACCAGGGCAGAAGCCCAGCGGCTGACCGAATCGCCCCTGACGCCCGATCCCGTGGGGCTCCGTGACCGGGCGGTCCTCGAGCTTCTCTATGGCTCCGGTCTTCGAGTTGCCGAGCTCTGTGCGCTCAATGAGAGGGACCTGGACGTCGATGGGCAAAGGGTCAGGGTGTTCGGCAAAGGCGGAAAGGAGCGGGAGGTGCCCGTGGGGGACTTCGGGGTGGACGCGTTGCGCGCCTATCTGGCCGGCGGCCTTCCGCGGATGCGCCCGCAGGGAGATGCCTCGGGGGCGCTGTTCTTCAACGGCCGTGGGGGGAGGCTGGGACCCAGGACCGTCCGGGCGCTGCTGGAGCGTCGTCGAACCGGAACCCTCGCCGGCCGCCGCATCACTCCGCATACGCTGCGGCATTCCTTCGCCACTCACCTGCTCGAGGGCGGCGCCGAGATCCGCGTCGTCCAGGAGCTGCTGGGGCACAGCTCGCTCGCCACCACGCAGCGTTACACCCACGTCTCGAGGCGTAGGCTGTTCGATGTCTACGGCCGCAGCCATCCCAGAGCCTGATCCCATGGCGCGACAGACCTCCCCCAAGACCAAGAACAAAGCCGCGGCGACGGGTTCCGCGACCCGAGCGCGCACCCGCGTTGCCGCGCCGAAGCCGGACGGCACATCCGCCGGGCGCACGGCCACCAAGACCGTCAAGCCCCTGATCCGTCCCATCCCGCGGTCGGCGAAATCCGACGCGGCGCGACGCAAGGGGCCCGCGCCGTCGGCGGACGGGCGTCCGGCCGGCGTGCCCGAGGAGTTGATGCGGATCTGGATCGAGTTCAAGGACACCGCATCCCCGGACGCGCGAGAGAAGCTCATCCTGCATTACGCGCCGCTCGTGAAGTACGTGGCGAGCCGCGTTGCGACCGGTCTCCCGGCGAGCGTCGAGCAAGCCGACCTCGTGTCGTACGGCATGTTCGGGCTCATCGACGCGCTGGAGAAATTCGAGCTCGACCGCGGCATCAAGTTCGAGACGTACGCGATCCCGCGCATCCGCGGCGCGATCATCGACGAGCTCCGGTCGCTCGACTGGGTCCCCCGCTCGGTACGCTTCAAGCACCGCGAGCTCGAGAAGGCCTACGCGGAGGTGGAGTCGCGGCTCAAGCGCGCGCCGACCGACCGCGAGATCGCGGAGCACCTCGGGATCAGCCTCGCGGAGTTGCACAACCTGCACCACCAGATCTCCTCGGTGTCGCTCCTCGCGCTGGACGAGCCGGTGGCAGTCGGCTCCGACCGGGGCGAGACGATCTCGCTCATGGACACGCTGACCGACGTCGCCCACGGCGACCTCATCGAGGGCCTCGAGGGCGACGAGATGCGCGCGATGCTGTCGGCCGCGATCAACTCGCTGTCGGACCGCGAGAAGATCGTGGTCACCCTCTACTACTTCGAAGGCCTGACGCTGTCCGAGATCGGCGACGTGCTCGGCGTCACCGAGTCACGCGTCTGCCAGATCCACACCAAGGCGGTCGGGCAGCTGCGGCTGCGGCTCACCGACACGTCCGAGGACTACGACTGATCCCTTTGCCGGTGTGCGCTCCGTCATTGCGCGACCCAGGATCGTCGCGCTAGCCTGAGCCCGACCTCCGGGTGCGTGAGCGGAAGGGAATCGTCCGTGACGCGCCTTCGCATAACGCTGGTTGCCTGCGCGACCATTGGTGTTGTGATTCCGGCCGTGTGCGCCCCCTCTGCGTCTTTCGCGACGCCACGCCCACTGCCGGCAACGGAGCCGCTTGCCTTGCCTCCAACGCCGTCACCGTCACCGTTGGCCGCACCGGCGCCGAGCGGCCCGGCGTACGGAACCTACGTGTGGCCCGTCGTCGGTCCGGTCATCAACGGATTCTTGCCGCCATCGAGTCCGTACGGGCCGGGTCACCGTGGCATCGACATCGCAGCGCCGATCGGAACGCCGGTCGAGGCGGCGGCCGGAGGCGTGGTCGCGTTCGCCGGAGCGATCGCGGGATCCCTGTACGTGTCGATCGATCACCCCGACGGCGTGCGCACGACGTACTCGTTCCTCTCGGCGATCGTGGTCCACCGCGGAGACCCGGTGGCGCAGGGCGACGTCATCGGCGCAAGTGGCCACGGACACCCCTCGATCGCGGTGGACCATCTTCACTTCGGTGCCCGCCTCGACGGCGAGTACATCGACCCGATGCTGTTGCTCCAAGCGCCGGACCTCACAGCGCTGATCCGACTGGCGCCGCTGGGGTGAACCGGCACGTTGGGAGAAAGGGGAGGTGGTGCCGCCCGAGCCCACGGGCCCATGCCAACGATTGCTCCACCCATAGAATGTGCGGACCTTGCCCTCCGCCGGTCTCCCTCGTCCGCCCACGCGTTCCTCTGACCCCACGTTTCCCCGACGCGGAGGTCGTCCGCGCCCCGCGTCCGCGAGGCGGGCGACGGCGTGGCTGGCCGGGCTCGTCCTCGTGTCCGGAGCCGCCGGCCTTCCCGCTGCGCGCGCCGCCGTGACGACGGACTGGCCCATGTTCCAGGGCGGTCCGGAGCACACAGGCTCGGCCCCGGGGGCGGTGACGCCGCCGCTGAAGGCGGCGTGGCGATACCCGGCCTCGGGGGGAGCGGTGGTGTCGCCGCCGGTGGTGGCGGGCGGAACCGTCGTCGTGGAGACCTCCGACTCGATCGTCGGGATCGACGCCGCCACCGGCGGCGCCTCGTGGACGCGGCCGCGCGCCCCGGGCCCCGTGGCGCCGGTCGCGTTCGACCCCGACGCGCAGGGCGGCCTGATCGTCTCCTCGCAGGGGCAGGCGAGCGACGCGGAGCTCGTGGCGACGCCTCTGTCCTCGCTCTCGACGCCCGCGTCCGGAGCGTCCTCGAAGACTCCCGCCAAGTCCCCCGGCTGGACCTTCGCGCTCGATCGGCCGACGCGCGGCGGCCCCACCATCGCGGACGGCAAGGTCTTCGTCGGCACCGACGGCGGGTCGGTCGATGCCGTGGACGAGTCGACGGGCGCACAGGTGTGGCACGCGGCCGCGGGCGGCTCGATCGTCGGGCCGCCCACGGTCTCGGGCGGCCGTGTCTTCGTCGTGGCCCAAGGCGGGAAAGGCTTCCTCGACCGCCTGATCGCCTACTACGAGTCGACGGGGAAGGTGGCGTGGTCGTACACGCAGACGGTCGGCGGGGTGGGAGCGACGGCGCCGACAGCCTCGGACGGCCGCGTGTTCGTCGCGCTCGGCGACGCCTCGATCCGCGCGTTCCGCGTGGCGAATGGAGACCCCCTCTGGGCGGTCGGCGGCAGCACCACCCTGAGGGCCGACTCCGCTCCCGCGGTGGCGGGCGACGGCGTGTACGTCGCCGACGCCGGCGCCGGGCTGGAGCGGTTCCGCGTCGACGACGGACGACGCGTGTGGAACTTCCTCTTCGAGCCGGGAGCGACCGCGTCCGCGCCGCTCGTCGCGTCGTCGATCATCTACGCCGGCATGAGCGACGGCTCGGTCGCGGCGCTCGACCGGGCCACCGGCAACCTGGTGTGGCGCTCGGCCCCGGGAACGGGTGGGGTCGGTCCGCTCGCACCGTCGGGTGACCTCCTGATCGCGCAGCACCAGGGAGCCGAGGGATCCATCGCCGCCTTCGTTCACGAGCCAGCCGGAGCCCTGACGAACATCGCGTCGCCGTCGCGGCTCGACCTCGGCCGCGCGCTGCTCGACTACCTCGTCGCAGCGGTCATCGTCCTCGTGTTCCTCGCCATCTTCTGGGCGCTCGAGGCGCGCGTGCAGCGCCGCAGAGCGGAGGCGGCGACGTGAGCAACCAGGGGAGCGGGAGCGGCCCGCGGCGCCGGGGCGACGGGTCGAAGGGCTCGGGGGAACGGACGTCACCGAGGACCTCGTCCTCGAGGAGCTCGTCCTCGAAGAACGCTTCGACGAGGAGTTCGTCCTCCGGCAAGCGCAGCGGCGGCGCGCCGCCGCGGCGGTCCGGCCAGCGGCCGGCCGACCGCGGCTCGCGCGGCGGCCGGCGCCCGCCACCCCGGCCTCGGGTTCGCGTTCCCGACGAAACGCCGTCGATCGCGGTCTCCATGGCGCGTGGACTCCTCGCCACCGTGACCTCCGTCCCCCTTGTATTCCTCGTGCTCGCGTCGACCCTGCTGCTGTGGGGCGCGTTCGTGTCGGTGGGGGCGGCCTCGCAGCCCGCCGTCATGAGCCAGTACCTCGCGCTTCCGCCCATCCACTCCGCCATCGACCTCGACTTCCTGATCACGTCCGCGCACGCGGGCGGTGGTGGCGGGGCGGCGCTCGTCGCGTTCCTCGTCCTGATCGTGTTCCGGGCGTTCTTTGCCATCACGGCGATCTCGCTCGCCGCGGACTCGCACCTGCGAGTCCGCTCGGCGGGGACCGTCGCCAACGCCTTCTCGCTCCTTCGGGGAAGGATGGCCGCCCTGTTCGTCGTCGAATCGGTGTTCCTGCTCGTGGTGCTCCTGTCGCTGTTCCTGCTCGTCGGCTTCCTTGGGCCCGTGGGCGTGATCCTGCCGCTCGTGGCCGCGCTCTACGTCGGCGCGTTCGTCGAGCCGGTGGCCGTCCTCGAGAACCTGCGTCCCCGGGAGGCGCTCCGCGCCTCCTTCGAGGTCACCAAGCTGCTTCGCAGCGGCCATTCGTTGATGGTGTCCGCTTACATCGCGCTGACGATCGTGCTTGTGATCGTCGCGCCGGGCCGTTCCGGCGTCGCCACGCCGACCGTGGCCCTGTGGGTCTACGCGCTCGTCGGCGGACTTCTGAACGTCGCGTTCCTGTCCGCGTTCGTCCACCGGTGGCTGCTCCTGCGGCCACTGGTGCTGGAGGGCGCTGACGACGAGCGACCGGATCGCGACTCCCGCGAGGAGCCCGCCGGCAGCGTCTAGGTGGCCGAAGCCGTCCAGATGCCGAGCCCGGCTTCACGGGGCGCGCCCGTCGAGTGGGGCCGGGGCCAGGCCGGGACCCCTGGTAGACTGCCTGCTCGGCCCGCTCGCGGGCTAGAACACACGTCCGCCGACCGGCACCGGGGTCCCGCCATGCGGGCCGGCGCCGGAGGGACGCGGACGGAGGAGAAAACCGAACAAGGGAGGTTCTTCGCGGTGCCCGTCGTCACCAGGCGGGCGCTCCTGGAAGCCGGCGTGCACTTCGGGCACCTGACCAGACGGTGGAACCCGAAGATGCGGCGCTACATCTTCGGGGAGCGTTCCGGCTACTACATCATCGACCTCGAGAAGTCCCTGACCGGTCTTGAGAGCGCGTACGCGTTCCTTCGGGAGATCGGCAGACGCCACGGCTCGGTCCTGTTCGTCGGGACCAAGAAGCAGGCACAGGAGATCATTCCCGAGCAGGCCGAGCGCGTCGGGATGCCCTACGTCAACACCCGCTGGCTCGGTGGCATGCTCACCAACTTCCAGACGATCCACGCGCGCCTGCGCCGCCTGAAGGAGCTCCGCGAGATGGACCGCGGTGGTGTCCTCGAGTTCCTGCCGAAGAAGGAGGCGCTCCGGCTTCGGCACGAGAAGCAGAAGCTCGAGCGCAACCTGTCCGGCATCATCGACATGGACCGCCTGCCCGACGCCCTCTACGTGATCGACACGAAGAAGGAGCACATCGCCGTCACCGAGGCTCGCCGGCTCGGCATCCCGGTCGTCGCGATCGTCGACACCAACTGCGACCCCGATGAGGTCGACTACGTGATCCCCGGCAACGACGACGCCATTCGCTCGTGCGCGCTCGTGACGCGCGTGGTCGCCGACGCGCTCCAGGAGGGGCAGTACCTCGCCTACCAGGGGATGCAGGAGAAGGAACCCGAGCCCGAGTTCGAGCCCGAGGAGCCGGCGGTCCCGGTCGGCGTGCCCGAGGTGGAGCGTCCCGTCCGGCTTTCCGACGAGGAGGCCGAGTGGATGGGCGCGAGCGTGGACGACGGCTCCGGGGGGACCCGGACGGACGCGGACGCGGACGTGGCGCCGGCCGACGGCGAGGCCGTCCTCGCGGAGGTCGTGCTCGAGGGCCCGGCCGAGGCCGTCGCCACGTCGCCGGACGAAGCCCCCGAAGCCGTGGAGGTCGCGTCCGAAGAAGGGGCCGCCGAATGAGCGACCAACCGAAGACCGGGGACGGCGACCAGCCGGTTTCGGCGGAGGACGTCAAGCGGCTCCGCGAGCTGACCGGCGCGGGCATGATGGACTGCAAGCGCGCTCTGCAGGAGGCGACCGGCGACCTCGACCGCGCCATGGAGCTGCTGCGCGAGCGCGGCCAGGCCGGCATCGAGAAGCGCAAGGGCCGCGCTGCCAACAACGGCGTGGTCGAGTCCTACGTCCACGGCGAGGGCCGCATCGGCGTGCTCGTGGAGCTCAACTGCGAGACCGACTTCGTCGGGCGCACCGAGGAGTTCAAGACCCTTGCCCGCGAACTCGCCATGCAGGTCGCGGCGCAGGCTCCGCGGTGGGTTTCCCGCGACGAGGTTCCCGATGACGTCGTGCAGAGCGAGAAGAAGATCTACGCCGAGCGCGCCCGTCAGATGGGGAAGCCCGAGAACGTGCTGGACCGCATCGTCGACGGGATGCTCGAGGCCTTCTTCAAAGAGACCGTGCTGCTCGACCAGCCCTACATCCGCGACGACGCGAAGCAGGTGGAGGACCTCGTCAAGGAGATCGCCGCGAAGGTCGGCGAGAACGTCGTCGTGCGGCGCTTCTCCCGGTTCCAGCTGGGTGAGGAGGCCTGAGCCGGCGGTGGCGACGGGCGCGGACGGCACGACGGAGCTCGAGTCCCTCGACGTTCCCGCGGCCGGCGCCGCGTCCGTACCGACGTATCGGCGTGTCCTGCTGAAGCTTTCGGGCGAGGCCTTCGTTCCTCTGGACCAGGGGTTCGGGATCTCGAGCGAGGCCACCAAGCAGTTGGCGAGCCAGCTGAAGGACGTCGTTTCGCTCGGCGTGCAGATGGCGATCGTCGTGGGCGGAGGCAACATCTGGCGCGGGCGGCAGGCCCCCGACATGGATCGGAGCCGGGCCGACTACATCGGCATGCTCGCGACGGTGATGAACGCGGTCGCCTTGCAGGACGCACTCGAGCGGATGGGGGTCGTGACCCGCGTGCAGACGGCCATCCAGATGGCGCAGATCGCCGAGCCGTACATCCCGCTGCGGGCCATCCGCCACCTGGAGAAGGGACGCGTCGTGATCTTCGCGGCAGGCATGGGGGCGCCGTACTTCTCCACCGACACCACCGCCGCGCAGCGCGCGCTCGAGGTCAAGGCCGAGGCGATCCTCAAGGGCACCAAGGTCGATGGGGTCTACGACTCCGACCCCGTCCTCAATCCCGACGCCGTCCGCTTCAACGACCTCGAGTACATGGACGTCCTCGCGCGCGGCCTGGCCGTCATGGACGCGACCGCCATCTCGCTCTGCATGGAGAATCACCTTCCGATCCTGGTCTTCGACCTCTGGAAGGAAGGAAACATCAAGCGGGCCCTGTTGGGCGAGCCCATCGGGACGCTCGTGCACGGCGGCGGCGCCTGATCCGCGGCGACCAGGCGACGGGGCCGAAACCCCCCGGCGCCGGCCTCCGCCGAAAGCCCGGGTGGCTCGGCGGGGTGCAGAGTGGGTAGGCTTCAGCTTCGGATGCCGCCCGGGCGCACCGCGTGGCCGGTGCAGCCTTTCCAGCATTCGAGTGAGGAGGATGTCGCCGGGTGACGGTCGAGGAGACGCTGCGGGATGCGGAACACAAGATGAAGAGCGCGGTGACCGTCGCGCGAGACGAGCTCTCCGGGATCCGCACGGGGCGGGCGAACCCGAAGCTGCTCGACCGGATCGCCGTCGACTACTACGGGACCAGGACGCCCCTCAACCAGCTCGCGTCGTTCTCGGTGCCCGAGCCGCGCCTGCTCGTGATCCAGCCGTTCGACCGAAACGCGATGGGCTCGATCGAGAAGTCGATCATGCAGTCCGACCTGGGGCTCACCCCCTCCAACGACGGCGCGGTCATCCGGCTCGCCTTCCCACCGCTCACGGAGGAGCGCCGCAAGGAGCTCATCCGCATCGCGCACGAGCGGGCCGAGGAGGGCAGGGTGGCGGTGCGGAACGTCCGGCGCCACTCCAAGGAGGCGCTCGAGCGGCTTGAGCACGGCCACGAGATCTCGGAAGATGACCTGAAGCGGTCGGAGAGGGAGCTCCAGCGCCTCACCGATCAGCACGTCGGCGAGGTCGACGACGCCCTCGCCCACAAGGAGAAAGAGCTCGGGGAGGTCTAGATGGCCGGACCTGATGACCGCGGTGGAGAGGATCTCTTCGAGGATCTCGACCGGTACTTCGCGCCGATCGAGGAGGTCGACTGGCCGGCCGACGAGCCGGGGCCCGGCGCCGCTCCCTCCGGCGAGACCGCGCCCCCCGACATCGTCTTGCCGGCGGCCGTCGAGGAAGAGATCGTCATCGACCTGCGGGAGACGGCTCCCGCACCGGAGCCCGCAGCCGCGGTGCCGTCCGGCCTGGCCGCGACCGGCCCGGCGGCTGCCGCCCCCGACGTGCGCCCACGGGCGTCGGCCGGAGACCCTCCCGCCGAGGAGCCAGCGGCGCCGCGAGGCGACCCGACGGCCGAGATGAGCGGCGAGGACTGGAAGCGCCTGCGCGACGTGCTCGGCGACGACGACGACGAGGTGCCTCCCGCGCCGGAGCCCGAACCGTACGAGCCGCCTTCAGCCACGGTCGAGCCGCCGCCTCTGGGCGAGCCCGGGGACGAGCGGGAGGCGTGGGGCCCGCCCCTGGGCGCCGAGGAGGAGACGTTCGTCGAGGCGACGACACCGGCGGCTCGTGCGAGCGCGGAGGACGAGGAACGCTCCGGCCTCACGCTCGACGACCTCAAGAAGGCGCCGCCGGAGTACGACGAACTGCCCCGTCCAACGGAGCCGGAGGACGCGACGATCTCCGCGGCGGAGGCGGCGGAGGTGTTCATCGCCGCCCCTGAGCCTGGTGACGTCGAGCAGGCGGCCGAGCGGTTCGCGGAGAGCATTCGCGTGGAGACCGGCGAGCATCCGCCGGTCGCCGCCGACGTCCCGCCCGGGCAGCCGGGCGCTCCCGTCGGCGGATCTGCGGCAGAGCTCCAGTGGGAAGAGGAGGACGACTTCGTCCCGGCGGCCGGTAGCGGCCTCGGCCTCGGAGCGGACGCGCTCGCCGACGACGCGCTCGGCGGACCCGCGTGGGAGGAGTCCGCGCCGGACGCCGTCGGTGGCGATCACCCCGGTGGTCCCGGCACGGGCGAGCGGAACCTTCCCGCCGCGACCATCACGGCGCTGGTGCTCGTCGCGGCCGCGTTGATCTCGATCGCGATCAGCACGGCCGCGTTCGCGGCGGTAGCCGGCCTGATCGTGCTGCTCGCCCAGGCCGAGCTCTACGCGACCATGCAGCGGAGGGGGTACCGGCCCGCCACCGCGCTCGGCCTGGTCGTCGGCGCGATGCTGCTCGCGGCGGCCTACCTCAAGGGCGAACAGGCGATGCTCCTGTTCGTGGTCATGGGGACCATGCTCTCGTTCCTCTGGTACATGGTCGAGCCCGCCAAGGCTCGCGAGGGCGCGGTGCGCAACATCGGCGTCACGGTCCTCGGAATCGTGTACGTGCCGTTCCTGGCCGGCTACGCGCTCGTCCTGCTGTCGGCACCGTCGGGACGTGTGCTCGTGCTCTCGATCCTCGGTCTGACGTTCCTCTACGACATCTCCGCATTCGCCGTCGGATCGTTCTACGGGCACCGTCCGCTGGCGCCGTCGATCAGCCCGAAGAAGTCGTGGGAAGGGCTGCTCGGCGCGACGGTCGTCACGGTGGCGGTCGGGCTCGCGCTCCTGCCGAGCGTCGCGCCGATCGATCCGTCGTTCGCGCGCGCGGCGGGGATGGCGGTGGTCATCGTCATCTTCGCGCCGCTCGGCGACCTCGCGGAGTCGCTCATCAAGCGTGACCTTCGCGTGAAGGACATGGGCACGCTGCTCCCCGGTCACGGCGGGGTGCTCGACCGGATCGACTCGGCCCTGTTCGTCGTTCCCGCGGCTCTCTATTTCCTGCGGCTCATACTGGGCTGACCTGCGAAGACGCAGGTCGCGGGGCTCGAGCCGCCCCGCGTCGGCGGAACTTCCTCGCGCGCGGCTCATGATGGGACTCCGTCGCGCCGATTCCCAGTGGTATGGAGCGCGCTCCCTCCGATTGACGGCGGGGCGGGGTAACCTCTAGGAGAATCATGCGAACTGTTGCGATCCTCGGCTCCACGGGATCGATCGGGACTCAGGCGCTGGACGTCGTTCGGCGCAACCCCGATCGGTTCCGTGTCGTCGGCCTCGGGGCGGGCACGAGTCACGAGCTCCTCGCGGGCCAGATCCGCGAGTTTCTGCCGCCCGTCGTGGCGATCGCGCAGGAAGAGGCCGCCGACGAGGTGAAGGCCTCGCTCGGATCGATGCGGGGCGTCGAGATCCTGACCGGCACCGACGCTGCCGAGACGCTCGCGCGCGAGGTCGAGGCAGACATGGTGCTGAACGCGATGGTCGGGGCCGTGGGGCTCGCGCCTTCGCTCGCGGCCCTGCAGTCGGGCAAGACGCTTGCCCTCGCCAACAAGGAGTCGCTGATCGTGGGCGGCGAGCTCGTCATGGACCTCGTGAAAGGCGAGCCCGACCGGCTCGTCCCGGTGGACTCCGAGCACTCCGCCCTGGCGCAGTGCCTTCGCGGCGAGCGCAAGGAGGACCTGCGGCGCGTGATCATCACCGCCTCGGGGGGGCCCTTCCGGGAGTGGAGCCTCGAGGAGCTGTCGAAGGCGTCGGTGAAGGAGGCGCTCGCCCACCCGACGTGGACGATGGGGCCGAAGATCACGATCGACTCGGCGACGCTCATGAACAAGGGGCTCGAGGTGATCGAGGCGCACTACCTGTTCGGCCTCGAGTACCGCGACATCCATGTGGTCGTGCACCCGGAGTCGATCATCCACGGCATCGCGGAGTTCGCGGACGGCAGCATGATCGCGCAGATGGCCTCGCCGGACATGCGCCTGCCCATCCAGCTGGCCCTCGGCGCGCCGGACCGGCTGCCGACGGGAATCCAGGGGCTCGACCTTCCCTCGCTCGGGAAGCTCACGTTCGCGGAGCTGAATCGCGAGGCGTTCCCCGCGGTCGACCTCGCGTATCGCGCCGGCGAGATGGGGAGCACGTATCCGGCGGTGCTGAACGCGGCGAACGAGGTCGCGGTGATGGCGTTCCTCGAAGGCAAGATCCGGCTGACGGCGATCCCCGAGGTCGTCGCGGCCGCGCTCGCCGATCACGAGCCCGCGGAAGTCGTCTCGGTGGTTACACTGAACCGAGCGGACGCATGGGCTCGGCGGCGAGCCTCCGAGACCATCGACGCGATCGCCAAATGAGCGCAGTCCCGGCCCACACCAGGCCGGGGGGCGCGGGCGATTGACCAACACAGAGCCGATGCACCCGACCCACGCCGACTGATGTCGCAGATCGTCTACGAGATCCTGTTCTTCGTCGCCATCGTCGGCGTCATCCTCGTGCACGAGGCCGGCCACTTCACCGCGGCCAAGGCATTCAAGATGAAGGTGGAGGAGTTCTTCGTCGGCTTCGGGCCGCGGCTGTGGTCGGTGCGGCGCGGCGAGACCGAATACGGCGTCAAGCTCATCCCCGCCGGCGGCTACGTTCGGATCGCGGGCATGAACCCGTTCCAGCCGCCGCCGACCGAGGAGGCCGGCCGGACGTACGCCGACAAGCCTCCGTGGCAGCGCGCGACCGTGATCCTGGCGGGCCCGGTCACGCACTTCCTCATCGCGATCCTGACGCTCGCGGTCGTGTTCGTCTTCTTCGGGACGCAGCGGTATGCGCCGTACCCCGAGATCCAGCAGGTCGTCAGGACGCTCGAGGGACAGACATCTCCCGCCGTGGCGGCCGGCCTGCGCCCCGGCGACCTGATCACGTCGATCAACGGGAAGACGACGAAGTCCTCCGCGGCGGTCCAAGGCGTCACCGAAGACTCGGCCGGACGGCCGCTGGTGATCGCCTACCTGCGCGATGGGCAGCGTCGTCTTGCGCACGTCACGCCGGTGGCGGTGACCGTCGGTGGGAAGCAGATCGGTCGCATCGGCGTCGAGGTGGGCGCGAAAGTGGTCGGCTACGACCGGACCAACCCGTTCACGGGCCTGGCGCGCGGCGTGACGTGGACGTGGGAGATCAGCAAGGCAGTGATCGTTCGCCTGGGCGACGTCTTCGGGCCCGCCGGCATCCGCAGGATCGGCGACCTCCTCGGTGGCGCGCCGCGCAAGACGACCGACGTCGGCAGCATCGTCGGGACCGCGCAGCTCGCGGGCGAGGCCGCGAAGGCTCACGAGTGGAGCGACCTGCTGCTGCTGTTCGCCACCGTGAACATCTTCGTGGGAATCCTGAACCTCATCCCGGTGCTGCCGTTCGACGGTGGGCACCTGGCGATCGCCGTCTGGGAGAAGGTGACGAAGCGCAGGGTGGACACACGCCGGCTCGTGCCGGTGGCGGCGGTCGTGTTCGCGTTCCTGATGCTCGTGTCGGTCTCGGTTCTGTACCTGGACATCGTGAACCCCATCCCCAACCCCTTCCACTAGGGCCTCAGCACACCTTCTCCATGGCGGCCCCGGCGGCCGCAGCCCGGCACCGGGCGGCCGGCAGGCTACGATTGGGGCGGCATGCCGGGACGATCGATCCTCGTGGTCGAGGATGAGGAGCCCATCGCCGAGGCAGTTCGCGTGCGCCTCGAGAGCGAGGGATACGCGGTGCGGGTTGCGGGCGACGGCCCGCAGGCGCTTCGCTTGGCCGGCGAGGAGCGCCCCGACCTGGTCGTCCTCGACCTGATGCTTCCCGGGATGGACGGACTCGAGGTCTGCCGCGAGCTCCAGCGCGACTCGTGGGTGCCGGTGCTGATGCTCACGGCCCGGGCCGACGAGGCCGACAAGATCGCCGGCCTCGCGGTTGGCGCCGACGACTACATGACGAAGCCCTTCAGCTCGCGGGAACTGGCCGCGCGGGTGCGGGCGATCCTTCGCCGCATCGACCGCATGCGCTCGTCGGCCGACGGCGAGCCGATCACGCGGTTCGACCTCGTGATCGACACGTCCCGCCGGAGGGTCACCAAGGACGACGAGGAGGTCGTCCTCACCCCGCTCGAGTTCGAGATCCTGGCCGCGCTGGCGCGGCAGCCGGGCGTGGTCCTCAGCCGCGACGACCTGATGGACCGCGTCTGGGGATACCGGGACTATGCGGGCGGCCGCGTCGTCGATTCGCACGTCGCGCGCATCCGCCGCAAGCTCGGCGACGACGCGGCCGAGCCCAGTTACGTGCGAACGGTTCACGGCGTCGGCTACGCCTTCCGCGAGGAGTCCGAGTGACGCAGGACGGCTCCCGGCAACGGCGCTTGCTGCGGCCGTTCGACCTGCTTCCCTCGATCCGCGCCAAGCTCGGCGCGGTCATCGTGTTCGCGGTCGCCGTCACGATCGCGATCATGTACGTCACCGTCGGCTTCGCGCTGCGGCAGAAGGAGGAGAGCCAGCAGTTCGTGCAGCTGCAAGCGCAGACGCAGAGCGTGGTCGCGGGGTTCACCAACCTCGGGCGCCCGCCGGCGTCGCAACAGGTCATGCGGCTGCTGAACCAGTACCAGCGCCGCGCGGTCATCGTGGAGGCGAACGGCACGGTCCTGTTCCAGCAGTTCCCCACGCCGTCGAGCACCGCGCTGGTGCTGCAGGGCCAGGCCGTCCACGGAACGGCGGGGGGCCTCGAGTTCTACGGCGTCCCGGTGGTGCGGCAGTCGCACATCGTCGCCGCCGTCTTCCTCGCTCGCCCCCGGCAGAGCGGCGGCCTGGTGGGCGCGACGAAGGCGACCGTCAGCCTGCTGAAGTCGGTGTGGTGGCAGCTGCTGCTCGCCGGCGCGATCTCGGCGGCGATCGCCCTCGGGCTTGCGCGCGTGCTGGCGCGCGGGATGACGCAGCCGATCCGCGACATGGCCGCCGCCGCCCAGCGGCTCGCCCGCGGCGAGTATGGCACGGACGTTCCCGTGCAGAGCCGCGGCGAACTCGGGCGACTTGCGGAGACGTTCAACCAGATGGCCGGACAGCTGGAGAGCCTGGAGCGGCTCCGGCGGGACCTGGTCGCCAACGTGTCGCACGAGCTGAAGACGCCGATCTCCGCGCTGCGTGCGCATCTCGAGAACCTCCTCGACGGCGTGGAGGAGCCGAACCGGGAGACGCTGCAGCTCATGCTGGGGCAGGCGGAACGGCTGACGCGCCTGATCGCCGAGCTGCTCGACCTGTCCCGCCTCGAGTCCGGCGGCGTGACGTTGCAGCTGGAGCCCGTGCGCATCGAGCCCCTCGTCGACCAGGTCGGGCGCGAGGTGCAGGTGGCGCGCAGCCACGGCGTCACGTTCCGGAACCGGGTCCCCGCCGACCTGCCGCCCGTGGACGCCGACCGCGAGCGGCTGTACCAGGTGTTGTTCAACCTGCTCGACAACGCCTTCCGGTTCACGCCGGCCGGGGGATCGATCACGGTGAACGCGGCGTGCCGCGGCGACGAGTGTGAGATCTCCGTCGAGGACACCGGTCCGGGGATCCCCGAGGAGCACCTGCCGTTCGTCTTCGAACGCTTCTACCGCGTCGACCGCGCCCGGGCGCGGGGCGACGGCGGAACGGGCATCGGGCTCACCATCGCGAAGTCGGTGGTCGAGGCGCACGGTGGGCGGATCTGGGCCGAGCGGGCCGAGGGCGGCGGGTGCCGGTTCACCTTCGTCCTGCCGATGCGCGCGACGGGCGGCGACGCGGAGACGACGGCCGCCGCATCATCGGCGCATGGGCGGCAGGTCCTGGTCCCTGCGAGCGCGCGAGTGCGGGAGGCGTCGTGAAGGCGCGCACCGAGACCCTCAACGTGGTGACCGAGCGGCGGCACGGGTATGTCGACATCACCGACGAGCTCCGGCGCGCGATCAAGGACACGGGCGTGACCGAGGGCTGCGCCGTGGCCTTCTGCACACACACCACCGCGGCGCTGCTGATCAACGAGTGGGAGGACGGTGCCCTCGACGACTTCCGGTCGCGGCTGGACGAGCTGGTGCCCGGGAACGTCGCGTACGCGCACGACGACATGCAGCGCCGGACGCAGAACCTCGACGAGGCGCACGAGCGACCCAACGGCCGCTCGCACGTCGGACAGATGCTCCTGGGCCAGACGTCGCACGCCATCCCGGTGAGCGGAGGCGAGCCCATGCTCGGGCGATGGCAGCGCCTGATCCTGCTGGAGCTCGACGAGCCGAAGCCGAAGGGCCGAGACGTGATCTTCCACGT
>DASPTB010000190.1:0-2173 GCA_035623615.1 Actinomycetota bacterium | reverse complement strand
G
Source organism: Actinomycetota bacterium (assembly GCA_035623615.1). GTDB lineage: Bacteria > Actinomycetota > UBA4738 > UBA4738 > UBA4738 > DASPTB01. The sequence goes on along the minus strand of DASPTB010000190.1, from coordinate 2,172 downwards.
AACGGCCCGTGGTACGGGTCGAGGACATGGACGACCCCGGAGAGTCCCGGCTCGTTGGGCCAGCGTCGCGGGTCGCCGGTGAGCGTGATCGCTCCGCCGGTCGCGCCGTGATACGAGCGATACCGGGCGACGATCTTGTGCCGGCCGGTAACCGCGCGCGCCATGCGGATCGCGTTCTCGTTCGCCTCCGCGCCGCCGAGCGTGAAGAAGACCTTCTCGATGTCGCCGGGCAGGATCTCGGCGAGCTTCTGACCCAGGCGCGCCCGCACCTCGGTCGTCATGAACGGGCTGATGTAGGGGAGCTGCCGCGCCTGGCGCTCGATCGCCTCGACGACCCGGCGGTCCCCGTGGCCGATGTTCACCCCCATCAGCTGGGAATTGAAGTCGAGGTACCGCTTGCCGTCGGCGCTCCAGAAGTAGACGCCGTCGGCGCGCTCGACGGGGATGGGGTTGGCGTTCTGCTGCGCCTGCCAGTCGAAGAAGGTGTAGCGCTTGGACAGGGCGACCATGTCCTCGCCGCTCATGCCCGCGGAATCCGTCCGGTCGGTCATCGCCGCTCTCCCGTGCGCGAGACTCAGGCTACCCCGGCGCCCTCGAAAAGTGTCGACAGTTGACGGCGAAGCTATCCCAGGCCGTGAGCGCGAGTCAACTCAGGGCTGGGCCGGGCGCCGCTCGGGAGCCCGCGCGGCGGGTACGCTCGGCGCCGTGGAGCTCGACCACGTGCAGATCGCGGTTCCCGACCTGGCCGTCGCCGGCGAGCGGCTCGCCCAGAATCTCGGCCTCGCGTCAGTGGAGGGCGGCGTCCATCCCGGCTGGGGAACGGGAAATCGGATCGTGCCGCTCGGCGACACCTACATCGAGCTGGTGACCGTCGTCGACCCAGAGCTCGCCCGGCGGAACACCTTCGGACGGTGGGTGGCCGCGAACCTCGGCGGTCAGGGCCGGCCGCTCGGATGGGCCATCCGAACGGACGACATCGAGGACATCGCCCGCCGGTTGGGACTCACGCCCGAACCGGGTTCCCGTGAGACTCCAGAGGGACGACGGCTGAGCTGGCGCACGGCCGGAGTCGACCGCGCGGCCGAGACGCCGCTGCTCCCGTTCTTCATCCAATGGGGCGAGGGGACGCCGTTCCCTGGCCGCATCGAGGTGCGCCATCCCGCAGGCGACGTCGCGATCGCGCGGCTGGAGCTGCGCGGCGACGCGTCGGTCCTCGCCGACTGGCTCGGCGACCAGACGCTGCCGGTTGCCGTGCGTCCGGGCGAGCCGGCCGTCGTGCGGATCGTGCTGGACGCGCCGGCCGGCGAGATCTTCCTCGACGCCGACACGCTGTAGCGCGCGGCTACGTCCTGGAGCCGGCGAGGTCCTCGATCAGCTGCCCGTAGAGCTTCCGGTACGCGATGGCGTAACGGTCGGCGCGCACGTGCGCCTGGCCCTCCAGGTCGAGGGGCGCTTCCGCCGGGTCGAGGTTCTCGACGATCGGGACATCCTCGGAGAACACTTTCGCCTCGATCGCGACCTGCGTCGCGAGGTCGCCGTGGCGTTCCCGGAACGCCGTGTCGCCGGCGACGAAGAAGAACACCCGGCACCTCGTCGACTCGGTGTCGAGCGGGGCCGCCGTCTGGCACACGAGCCGCCGCGACCCGCCGTCGTGCTCGGTGTAGACGTACGCGAGCGACGGAAGCTCGAACCGGTAGTGCAGGAGCACCACCTCGGTGTCGCCGCCCGGACTCTCGCCGTCGACGGCGCCGAAGCGGTATTTGTCCCCCGCTCCGTCGTCCACCGCCCACGCCGAGCCGAATGTCAGCGGGAACTCCCATTCGAGCCGTCGACCCTCGGTGCGCACCGTGTACGCGGGGACCTCCGGGCTGACGTCGCCGAACGTCTCGCGATGGACGAACGCGAAGTGACTCGAGTCGCGGAAGTTCTCGGTGATGCTGCGGAGCCCGCACGCCACCTCGAACCATTCGCCGTCGGCGAACTCCCAGCCGCCGTCGGCGTCGTCGGTCTCGGGGATCGTCGGCGGCTCGTCGAGACGAGGCGCCGCGAGCGACGCCCACACCAGGCCGAAGCGCGTTCGAACGGGCAGCGTCTCGAGCGTCGCGCCCGGATGCGCGCCCGGCTGCGACGGCACCAACGCGCAGCGGCCGTCCGCGTGCCAGCGCCATCCGT
>DASPTB010000263.1:0-8036 GCA_035623615.1 Actinomycetota bacterium | reverse complement strand
CACGGGCCGCGGGCGGGAATTCGGCCCCGCTCGAGCGGATTGCGGGTGCAGGGCACCGCTAGCTCCCCGCCTAGCACGGCCACCGCGGCGAGTATACGCCGGGCTCAGGACAGGCCGGATGCCGAGAGGGTCGCCCGGGCGCTCCCCCGTTTTCCGGACCACCGCCGCGAAGCCGCCTTTGACACCCCGCTGATCCGGTCGGAGAATCGCAGGCAACTCGGCCGACCGGGGGGGTATCGCCGTTCGGCCGTTCGCTCTGTCGGCGCACCGAATCGCATGCGCGGACGGCGACCCAGGGGGTTCTGCGCATGAGGATGGTGTTCGAGAACCACAGCTTCGCGACGACGCGTTGCGCGGAGTTCATCGACCTTACCGAGGACGTGGAGAACACCGTCGCGAAGAGCCAGGTACAGAACGGCATGGCCCTGGTCTTCTCGCCGCACACGACGTGCGCCGTCCTCATCAACGAGAGCGAGAGCGGCTTCATCCGCGACTTCGAGGACATGATCCACGCGCTCGTCCCCGCCGACGCCGACTACCGCCACGACGACATGACGATCCGCACCGAGAACATCGTTCCCGAGGACCATGAGTTCCCCAACGGGCACGCGCATCTCAAGCACGCCCTCATCGGCTCTGCGTCCCAAGCAATCCCGGTGATCGAGGGCGAGCTCCAGCTCGGGCAGTGGCAGCGCGTCTTCTTCGTCGAGCTCGATCGCGCGCGCGATCGCAAGGTCTTCATCCAGGTCCTGGGGGACTGATGCCCTCGGCGGCCGAGGCCCCGTCCGCGGCCGAGGTCCTCTCCCGCTCCGGCGGCGAGAACTTCCCCGTCGCATCGATCCTCTTCCCACGCGAGCTGCGCCCGCACCTGATGGCGATCTATGGGTTCGCTCGGCTGGCGGACCAGTTGGGCGACGATTCGGGAAGCCCCGGCGAGCACCGGCTGCGCCTGCTCGACCGTCTGGAGGCGGACGTCGACGCGATCTACGCAGGCGCCGCGCCCGCGCACCCGCTGATGGCGCGACTTGCGTGGACGGTCGACACGTTCGACGTTCCGCGCGCGCCGCTCGACCGGCTCATCGAAGCAAACCGCCGCGACCAGGCCACGCGTCGCTACACCACCTTCGACGACCTGCTCGGCTACTGCGCGCTGTCCGCGAATCCTGTCGGCGAGCTCGTCCTGCGCGTGTGCTCGGCGGCGACGCCGGACCGCATCGCGCTCTCGGACGCGACGTGCACCGGGTTGCAGCTGGTGGAGTTCTGGCAGGACCTCGGCGAGGACGCAGCGCGCGGGCGAATCTATGTGCCCCTGGAAGACATCGAACGCTTCGGCTACGGCGAGGACCGGATGCTCGCCGGCCTCGCCGATCGGAGATTCCGCGCTCTCATGGCGTTCGAGGCCGAACGAACCCGCGAGTGGCTCCGTCGAGGCCGCCCGCTCGCCAGCACCCTGCCGCGACGGATCGGCCTCGCCGTCCGGCTGTTCACCGCGGGAGGCCTTGCGGCGCTCGACGACCTGGCGCGGCGCGGGTACGACACGTTCGGCCGGGGCGCCCACTCGAGCCGGGCTCGGCGCGCCGCCTTCGCGGCCCGCGAGCTGGTCGGCGCCGTCTCCTGGAGCAGGAGGTGAACGACGTCGCGGCCGTCCGATATTGCGAGGACATCACCAGAACGCGGGCGCGCAACTTCTGGTACGGGATCCGCCTGCTCCCCGAACCGAAGCGACAAGCGCTCGCGTCGGTGTACGCGATGGCGCGGCGAATCGACGACGTCGGAGACGGCGACCTGCCGGCCGGCGACAAGCGCGCGGCCCTCGACGAGATCGCGACCTCGCTCGCGCACGTGTCGCCCGAGTCGGACGACCCCGTCCTGGCCGCGATCGGCATCGCGGCGGTGCGCTTTCCCCTTCCACTGGAAGCCTTCACAGACCTGATCGACGGAGTTCGAATGGACCTGGACGACCACACGTACCGGATGTGGAGCGATCTCGAGCTCTACTGCCGGCGGGTGGCCGGGTCGATCGGGCGCCTGTCGCTCGGGGTGTTCGGTTCGCGGGACCCCGGGCGGGACGCCTCGCTGGCGGACGACCTCGGCGTCGCCATGCAGATGACGAACGTGCTCCGCGACGTCCGCGAGGACCTCGGTCGCGGCCGTGTCTACCTGCCCGAGGAGGACCTCGCGCGCTTCGGGCTCGGCCGCGACGACCTGGCCCGAGCCGGCAACGGAGGCGGCGGATCGAATCCGGCTCCCCTGATCCGCTTCGAGGTCGGCCGCGCCCGGGAGTGGTTCGACACCGGGCTCTCGCTGCTCCCTCGGCTCGACCGTCGAAGTGCCGCGTGCGCCGGCGCGATGGCCGGCATCTACCGGCGCCTGCTCGACCGTATCGACGCGCATCCCGATGCGGTCCTGGCGCGGCGAATCTCGTTGCCGCCGTGGGAGAAGGCGTGGGTCGCGGCGCGAGCCGTCGCGGGAGCGAGGCCGTGACCCGCCCGTCCGACGCCCCGCCGCGCGTCGTCGTGGTGGGAGGCGGCCTCGCCGGCATGACCGCGGCCCTCGCGTGCGCCGACGGCGGCGCCGACGTCACGTTGCTGGAGGCTCGGAAGTGGCTCGGGGGCGCCACCGCGTCGTTCACGCGCGACGGGCTCATCCTCGACACGGGCCAGCACGTGTTCCTGCGGTGCTGCACCGCGTACGCGGACTTTCTCCGCCGGGTGGGGAGCGGGGGACGGACGGCGATGCAGCGCCGCCTCGACATCCCCGTGGTCGCCCCCGGCGATCGCCGGAGTGCCCTGCGCCGGAGCGGTCTCCCGGCCCCGCTGCACCTGGGGGGAGCCCTGCTCTCTTACTCGTTCCTGTCCCCCGTCGAGCGCGTGCACGCCGGGACGACCGCGCTCGCCCTGCGCCGTCTCGACCCGCGCGACCCCGACGTCGACGCGCGTTCGTTCGGCGAGTGGCTGACGGGACGCGGCGAATCGCCGCGCGCCATCGCGAACCTGTGGAACCTGTTCGGACTCCCGACGTTGAACGTGGACGCCGGCGGTGCGAGCTTGGCGCTCGCCGCAAAGGTGTTCCGGACGGGACTGCTCGACGCCGCCGACGCCGCGGACATCGGCGTGCCGCTCGCGCCACTCGCCGACGTCCACGGCACCCCCGGTCTGGCCGCGCTCGAGACCGCCGGCGCCGACGTGCGCCTGGGTGCCAAGGCGCGGTCGATCCTCGCGTCGGCGGGCGGCGCGACGGGCGTGGCGACCGACGATGGGACGGTCGACGCGGACGCCGTCGTCCTGGCCGTGCCGAACGAGCGCGCCGCCCCGCTGCTCCCTCCCGGAGCGGTCGACGACGCCGGCGCGTTCGCCCGCCTGGGCTCCTCGCCGATCGTCAACCTGCACGTCGTGTACGACCGGCCCGTCACGCGGTTGCGGTTCGCGGCGGCGGTGGAGTCTCCCGTGCAGTGGCTTTTCGACCGCACCGCCGCCGCCGGGCTCTTCGACGGTCAGTACCTCGCCGTGTCGCTGTCCGGTGCCGAGGAGTACGCCGACCGGCCCGTCGAGGACCTGCGAGCGACGTTCCTTCCTGCCCTGGAGGCACTCTTCCCATCCGCCAGGGAGGCCCGCGTCGAACGGTTCCTGGTGACAAGAGAGCCCCAAGCGACCTTCCTGCAGGCTCCCGGGACGCTCGCCCTGCGACCGGGGGCCGGCACGAACGTGCCCAGGCTGTACCTTGCGGGTGCATGGACCGACACGGGGTGGCCGGCGACGATGGAGGGCGCGGTCCGCAGCGGGCTGATCGCGGCCCGCAGGGCGCTCATGGCGCTCGGCCGCACGGACCGGCTCCCGGCGGAGGTGGCGGCGTGAACGGCGGCCCGGCCGCGACGGTCCCGGACTCGCTCGCTCGTTCGCGGGCCCTGATCCAGCGCGGCCTGCACGACGCGACCGCCCGGCTCGACCCGGCGCTCGCCCAGGTGATCGCGTACCACCTCGGATGGAAGGATCAGCAGGGCAAGGAGGTCGACCAGCCCGGCGGGAAGTCGGTGCGCCCGACGATCACGCTTCTCGCGGCGGCCGCCGTGGGAGCCCCGGCCGAGGACGCGGTGCCGGGCGCCGTCGCGCTCGAGCTCGTGCATAACTTCTCGCTCGTCCACGACGACCTGATGGACGGCGATCGCGAGCGCCGCCACCGTCCGACGGTGTGGGCGCTGTTCGGATCGAGCCAGGCGATCCTCGCGGGCGACGCGCTGGCCGCGCTCGCGTACGCGGTCCTGCTGGAGGCGCCCGGCGAGCAGGGGCGCCGCGCCGCGCGCGCGCTCACCGACGCGACGCTCGAGATGATCCGCGGCCAGTCCGAAGACATGGACTTCGAGTCGCGGATCGACGTGACCGAGGACGAGGTGCTGGGGATGTGCGCGCACAAGACGGGAGCGCTGATCGCGTGCGCGGCCGCGCTCGGCGCGATCCTCGGAAGCGGCGACGATGCGCAGGTCGCGGCCCTGCGCGCGTTCGGCAGTCACGTCGGGATCGCGTTCCAGGCCGTCGACGACGTGCTGGGCATTTGGGGAGAGCCCGACGTCACGGGCAAGCCGGCGGCGAGCGACCTCCGCCAGCACAAGAAGACACTTCCCGTCGCGCACGCACTGGCGCGGCCCGGCGCAGAGGCGTCGGAGTTCGCCGGCATGCTCTCGGAGGGCGGCGTCACCGACGCGACCTTGCCCCGCGCCCTCGAGATCCTCGCGAACGCGGGGAGCCGGCAGTGGTGCGTGGACGTGGCCGAACGCCATCTGCGCCTGGCGCTCGAGGCGCTCGGAAGCGCCGACCTGAACGCCGGACCGGCGGCCGAGCTCGCCGACATCGCGCGCTTCGTGGTCGGGAGAGACTTCTGATGTCGGTCCGGACCCGGCCGGTCGTCGAGGACGTCGCCGCGGAAGCGATGTCGAAGGCCAGCGAGCATCTGTTGTCGCTCCAGCACCCGGCAGGCTGGTGGAAAGGCGAACTGGAGACGAACGTCACGATCGAGGCCGAGGATCTGATGCTCCGGGCGTTCCTCGGTGTGCTGACCGACGACCTCGTGACACCCACCGCGGCGTGGATCCGGTCGAAGCAGCGAGAGGACGGCACGTGGGCGAACTTCTGGCGAGGGCCGGGCGAGCTCTCCACCACCGTCGAGGCGTACGCCGCGTTGCGCCTCGCAGGCGACCCCTCCGACGCCGCACACATGCGTCGCGCCCGCGAATGGATCCTCGCGAGAGGCGGCATGGAGCGCGCGCGTGTGTTCACCCGGCTGTGGATGGCGCTGTTCGGATGGTGGCCCTGGGAACGGCTTCCGGCCGTGCCGCCCGAGTTCGTGTTGCTGCCCGACTGGATCCCGCTCAACGTCTACGACTTCGCCTGCTGGGCGCGACAGACGATGGTCCCCATCGCGATCGTGTCGTCCCTGCGACCGGTTCGACGCGGCGCGTTCGACCTCGCGGAGATCCGGACGGGCGGGCCGCCGCCGGCCCGACGGCCGCTCATATCGGCGAAAGGTCTGATCGAGCGGGGCGACGACGCGCTTCGCACGTACGCACGCGCCCCCAACCGGTGGCTTCGCGACCGCGCGATGCGAACGGCGGTGGAGTGGATCCTCCGTCGGCAGGAAGACGACGGCTCGTGGGGCGGCATCCAGCCGCCGTGGGTCTACTCGATGATCGCACTGAATCTGATGGGCTACGCGACCGACCACCCGGTCATGCGCCGGGCATTCGAGGGTCTCGAGCGCTTCACGATCCTCGATCCCGAGAACCGCACGCGCCGTCTGGAGGCGTGCCAGTCGCCCGTCTGGGACACGTGCCTGTCGGTGATCGCACTCGCCGACGCCGGCGTCGCGCCCGACGACCCAGCGCTCGTCCGCGCAGCGGATTGGCTGCTGGGCAAGGAGATCCACACCGAGGGCGACTGGACGATCCGCCGGCCGGCGCTCTCGCCCGGCGGGTGGTCCTTCGAGTTCGAGAACCAGCACTACCCCGACATCGACGACGCCGCGGAGGTGATCCTGTCGCTTCGGCGAGTTCGGCTCGCGGAGCCCGCTCGAGCACGTGCCGCCGTCGAGCGCGGGGTCGCGTGGACGATCGGCATGCAATCCGGCGACGGCGGCTGGGGGGCGTTCGACGTGGACAACACGACCGGCCTGTGCCGTCGGGTCCCCTTCTGCGACTTCGGCGAGGTGATCGACCCGCCCTCGGCAGACGTGACCGCGCACGTGGTCGAGATGCTCGCCGCCCAGGGGCTGGCGGGCAGCAGCGCCGCGCGCCGGGCACTCGGCTGGCTGGCGCGGCGTCAGGAGGACGACGGCTCGTGGTTCGGACGTTGGGGCGCCAATCATGTCTACGGGCTCGGCGCGGTGGTTCCGGCCGTCGTCGCGGCCGGAGTGTCGCCCACCGACCCACGCATCCGTCGCGCCGTCCGCTGGCTCGAGCGGAACCAGAACCCCGACGGCGGCTGGGGCGAGGACCTTCGTTCCTATCGCGACGACGCGTGGATCGGCCGAGGGTCGAGCACCGCGTCCCAGACCGCGTGGGCGCTGCTCGCGCTCATCGCGGCCGGCGAGCGATCCTCGGCAACCACCACGCGCGGCGTCGAGTGGCTCGTCGAGACCCAGCTCTCAACGGGAACGTGGAACGAGCCCGAGTACACGGGGACCGGGTTCCCCGGCGACTTCTACATCAACTATCACCTCTACCGAATCGTGTTCCCGATCCAGGCGCTGGGGCGGTTCGTCAACGGATGGCAGGGAGCGGCGGCATGACCATCGCGAACGGCGAGCGTCTCACCGTCCTCGTCCCGCTGGCGATCGAGCGGTCCGCCCTGCGGGGACGCTTGCCGGACGCGACGATGATGCGGGTCGGCATGGGACCCGAACGCGCGCGAACTGCGTCGGCCGGCCTCACGCCGGGAGCCGGACCGGTCGCGGTCGCGGGCTTCTGCGGCGCCCTCGCTCCCGGCATCGAACCCGGCGATGTGGTGGTGGCCAGCGAGATCCGGGGACCGGACGGTGACACCATCGCGTGCGCCGGCGGACCGCTCGTGGCCGCCCTGCGGCGCATGGGGATCCCAGGCGTGCACTACGGGCCCGTGGCGTCGGCGGAGAAGATCGTCCGTGGCGACGGGCGCGCGGCTCTCGCCGAGACGGGCGCGATCGCGGTGGACATGGAGTCGTACTGGGCGGTCCGCGCGGCAGGTGACCGGCCGGTCGCGGTCCTGCGCGCGGTCAGCGACTCGCCCGAGCGCGAGCTCGGGCCGAACCTCGGAACGGTGACCGGGGGGATGACCGCCTACCGCTCGCTCCGTCGGGCCGCACCCGCACTCGCGGAGTGGGGTCGGGCGGCCGGATCGCGCACCGTCCTGCTCGCAGGACCGCGCTCGTTCTGCGCCGGCGTCGAGCGCGCCATCCAGATCGTCGAGCGCGCGCTCGACCGGTTCGGGCCGCCCGTGTACGTCCGCAAGCAGATCGTCCACAACGTCCACGTCGTGCAGGATCTCGAGCGGCGAGGCGCCGTGTTCGTGGACGAGATCGAGGACGTGCCCGAAGGCGCGGTGACGGTGTTCTCGGCGCACGGCGTTTCGCCGCAGGTTCGCGCCGAGGCCGAGGGCCGTGAGCTCAAGGTGATCGACGCGACCTGCCCGCTGGTGACCAAGGTGCACACCGAGGCCCGCAGGTTCGCCGCCGGCGGGTACCGCATCGTGCTCGTCGGCCACGAGGGTCACGAGGAAGTGGAGGGAACGACCGGCGAGGCGCCCGAGGCGATCCAACTGATCGGCAGCGCCGACGAGATCGACCGTCTGGAGGTCGGCGACGGCGACCGCGTCGCCTACCTGACGCAGACGACGCTCGCGGTCGACGAGGTCGAGGACGTGATCGACCGCCTGCGGCAGCGCTTCCCGTCGCTCGCGGGGCCCGGCTCGGACGACATCTGCTACGCGACCACCAACCGGCAGGACGCCGTGAAGGCGCTCGCACGCGAGTCCGACCTCATGCTCGTGATCGGCTCCGAGAACTCGTCCAAC
>DASPTB010000259.1:0-4554 GCA_035623615.1 Actinomycetota bacterium | reverse complement strand
GATCCTCGAGCGAAGCCTGCGGCTGCTGCACCCGTTCATGCCGTTCGTCACCGAGGAGATCTGGCAGCGGTTCGGGGTGGGGGAGTCGATCGTGGTCGCGCCGTGGCCCGAACGCCACGAGGAGCACGTCTTCGAGGAGGAGCCCGGCGTCGAGGGCGGGTTCCGACTGCTGCAGGAGGTCATTACGCGGATCCGTCAGGCGCGCAGCGATTACGAGCTGCCGCCCCAGACGCCGATTGGGCTCGCCGTGCCCGACGGACCCCTTCGGCTCCTGCTCCACGAGTACGACGAGCCGGTCAGGCGGATGGCCGGGCTTTCGGGCATCGTGGTCGCGTCCGGCGACGCCGACGGAGAGGACACGATCCGGCTGCTCGTCGGCGCCACCCAGCTCCGGCTGCAGCCCGGTGCCGGGTTCGACCCGGCCGTCGCGCTCGCACGGCTGTCCCGGAAGCTCGCCGCCGGAGAGGCCGACCGTGCGAAGGCGGCCGCCAAGCTCGCCAACCCGGCGTTCGCCGAGAAGGCGCCCGTCGAGGTCCGCGCAAAGGTCGAGGCGCAGGTCGCGGAGCTCGACCGGCAGGTCGAGTCGCTCCGCGAACAACTCGCGGGCCTCGAGTGACGCGGGGAGCGATCGCTGAACCTCACTGACGCGGTTGCCGATCTGCAGTCCCGGGTTCCCGAGCACATGCCGAAGCCCGACCTGACGCGAATCGAGGAATTGGTAAAGCTCCTTGACCATCCCGAGCTGACGTATCCATCGGTTCAGGTCACCGGGACCAACGGCAAGACCACGACGGCCCGGGCCGTGGGGTCGCTCGCGTGCGCCCACGGCCTGACCACCGGGACGTTCGTCTCGCCGCACGTCCTGAGCGTGACCGAGCGTCTTTCAGTCTGCAGCGCCCCCATCGACGACGGTGAGTTCGGCGAGGAATACGAGCGCCTCCTTCCGTACCTGCTCCTCGTCGACGACCGCGTTGGCCCGGTGAGCTACTTCGAAGCCCTCACCGCGCTCGCGTTCGTGTGGTTCGCCGACAAGCCCGTCGGCCTGGGCGTGTTCGAGGTGGGCATGGGCGGCACGTGGGACGCGACGAATGTCGTGCGCGGCGACGTCGCCGTCCTGTGTCCGATCGGACTCGATCACATGACCGTCCTCGGGGACACGGTCGAGGCCATCGCCAACGAGAAGGCCGGCATCGTCAAGGACGGCCGCACCGCCGTGGTTCGCCGTCAGCGGCCGGGCGCGCTCCGCGTGATCGAGGCACGGGCCGCCGCGGTGGGGGCGACACTGCTGCTGGAGGATCGCGACTTCGCGCTCGAGGAACGCACGAGAGCCGTTGGGGGACAGGTGATTCGGATGCGCGGCGTCTATGCCGACTACGAGGACCTGGTGGTCCCTCTGCACGGCGACCCGGCCGCGCGTAACGCGGCGGCTGCCGTGGTCGCGTGCGAGGCAGTCCTCGGCCGGGAGCTCGACCCGAACGCCGTCCGCGAGGGCCTCGCCGGGGCGGCGGTTCCCGGCCGGCTCGAGGTCGTCGGCCGCCGGCCCGCGGTGGTCCTCGACGGCGCGCACAACCCGGACGCGGCGGCCGCCCTCGCGGCGACCCTGCCGGAAGCGTTCTCGTGGCGCACGATGTATCTGGTCATCGGCATGTTCGAGGACAAGGACGTCGAGGCCGTGGCCGCCGGCCTGGCGCCCCTCGCGCCCACGGCCAGGGTGATCGCGACCCGCCCGGAGGGGCCTCGCGCCGCCGGGGCCGAAAGGGTCGCGGCGGCGCTCGAGCGCGCGGGCTTCGCCGACGTCGCGATCGCCCCGACGGTGCCCGAGGCGGTCCTCGCCGCCCGCGAGGCGGCCGGCGAGGCCGACCTCATCCTGGTGACGGGCTCTTTCTATACTGTGGCCGGCGCGCGTCCTCTGTTCGTTGGCGCGTGAACCCGCGACCGCCGGCCCGCGCGGCGCGCTGGCAGGGTACGGCGTGGGGGGACCCCGAGCCTGTGACGAGACGAAAGGCAGGAACCAACGGCATGAGCGACGAGGCCACGCTGGTGATCTGCAAGCCCGACGCCGTCCGGCGCGGGCTGGTCGGGGAGATCCTGTCGCGGCTCGAGCGCAAGGGCCTGCGGATCGAGGCGCTCAAGATGATGCGCGTCGACCGCGAGCTGGCCGAGCGCCACTACGCCGAGCACGCCGAGAAGCCGTTCTTCGGCGAACTCGTGGCGTTCATCACGAGCGGCGATGTCGTCGTCGCTCGCGTCGCCGGGCGCCAGGCCGTTTCGGTTGTGCGCACGCTCATGGGGTCGACCGACCCCGCCGCCTCGGCGCCGGGGACGATCCGGGGCGATCTCGCCCTGACGGTCACCGACAACCTGATCCACGGAAGCGACTCGCCGGAGTCGGCGAACCGCGAGCTGGATCTGTTCTTCGGCTGACGGCGAACGGGTCGGCGGTTCGATGAGCTGACGCGATACCGCTCAGCCGTCGAAGCGCCGAACCGCCGCCACTGCGTTCTGGCCACCGAACCCGAACGAGTTCGAGAGCGCGAACCGCACGTCGGCCCTGCGCGCCTCGTTCGGCACGTAGTCGAGGTCGCACTCGTCGTCCGGCGTCCGGTAGTTGATCGTCGGCGGTATGACGCCGGAGTCGACGGTGAGCGAGATGACGGCAGCCTCGACGGCGCCGGCCGCGCCCAGCATGTGGCCCGTCATCGACTTCGTCGACGACACGGCGACGTCGCGAGCGTGGTCGCCGAGCGCCTTCTTGATCGCGCGGGTCTCCGCCGCGTCGTTCAGCTGGGTGGAGGTACCGTGTGCGTTGATGTAGTCGACGTCGTTTGGGCTCGCGTCCGCGTCCTCCAGGCACGCTGCCATCGCCTGGATGGCGCCGAGCCCCTCGGGCTCGGGAGCGGTGATGTGGTACGCGTCGGCGGACCCGCCGTAGCCGGCCACCTCGGCGAAGATGCGCGCCCCGCGGGCCTTCGCCGCCTCGGCCTCTTCGAGGATGAGCGCGCACGCACCCTCCGACAGCACGAAGCCGTCGCGCTGGCGGTCGAACGGCCGCGACGCCGTGCTCGGGTCGGGGTTGCGCGTCAGGGCCTGCATCTGCGCGAACGCGGCGACGGTCAGCGGCAGGATCGGCGCCTCGGTTCCGCCGACGATGGCCGCGTCGGCGTAACCCTCGCGGATCCAGCGTGCGCCCTCGCCGACCGCGTGGCAGCCTGCGGCGCAGGCCGTCGTGATGCAGGCGTTGGGCCCCGTGAACCCGAACGCCATGGCCACGTGACCGGCCGACGCGTTCGGCATCAGCTGGGGGACCATGAACGGGCTCACCCGGTCCGGTCCCTTCTCGAGGAACACGAGGTGTTGCGCGATGAGGCTGGAGAGACCTCCGATTCCGGTGGAGAACATGACGGCCGTCCGAGCGTGGTCGACCTCCGGCTCGCCTGCGTCCTTCCACGCGAGCTTGGCGGCGGCGACGGCGAAGTGCGAGACGCGGTCGCTGCGCTTCGCCTCCTTGCGGTCCATGTACGCCGTCGGGTCGAAGTCGTGGACCTGACCCGCGATGTGCACCGGTAGCGCCTCGGTGTCGAACGCGTCGATCACCCCCACGCCGCCCCGGCCCGCGGTGAGCGCCGACCAGAACGCCTCGCGCCCGATGCCGACCGGCGTGACCGGGCCGATGCCCGTCACGACGACGCGGCGCCGTTCGCCGGGCTCCCGGCTCACGCGCTGGCTCCCACCTTCGACGCGACGAGGTCGACCGCCTGGCCGACGGTCTTCACGCTCTCCATCTCGTCCTCGGGAATCGAGACGCTGAACTCCTCCTCGAGCGCCAGCACCGCCTCGACCAGGTCGAGCGAGTCGGCGTCGAGGTCCTCGGAGAACCGCGCCTCCGGCGTCACCTTGTCGCGATCGACCGCGAGCTGCTCCGCCAGGATCGAGCACACCTTGTCCTGCAGTTCCGGCTTCTCCATGCCTTGTCCTCCCTCCAGAAGGTTCGAAACGTCTGCGCACCCGCCCCGCCGGGCGGTCAGGCCGGCGCTACTCTACCCGCCCCATGCGTTCCCGGGCTACGCAGTCAGGCCACCGTCGATCGGGATCACGGCGCCGTTGACGTAGGAAGCCGACGCGCCCGCGAGGAACACGATCACGGCGGCAATCTCCTCCGGGCTCCCGACGCGGCCAGCGGGTGTCATCTCCACGTAGCGCTCCTTGATCTCCTCGGGCGTCCCTTCCGTCAGCCGCGTCTCGACGAAGCCGGGGCACACCACGTTGACGGTGATGCCGCGGCTGCCCACCTCACGGGCGAGCGACTTGGTGAACCCCACCAGGCCCGCCTTGGAGGCCGAGTATGCGGTTTGCCCGGCGTTGCCGCGCAGCGCCGCCGCCGACGCCACGTTGACCACCCTTCCCCAGCGCGACTTGAGCATCGCCGGCAGCGCGCGCCGCGAGCACAGGAACGCGCCCTTCAGATTGGTGTCGATGGTCGTGTCCCACGTGTCGACGTGGTAGCGGATGGCGAGGCCGTCCTTGGTGAACCCCGCGTTGTTCACGAGCACGCCG
>DASPTB010000246.1:0-11806 GCA_035623615.1 Actinomycetota bacterium | reverse complement strand
CGACCAGCTGCGGCGTGTCCTCGTCGGGCACCCCGAGGACGCGCGCGAGCACCCGGATGGGAAGCTGGCGCGCAACCTCTTCGACGAAGTCGAACTCGCCCAGCTCCAACGCGCGCTCCACGACGTCACGCGCGATCTCGCGGGCGAACGGCTCGTACTCGCGCATCGCGCGGGGCGTGAAGAGCGGGCTGACCAGCTTGCGCAGCCGCGTGTGCCGCGGGGGATCCGTCTCCATCATCGAGCGCCGGGCCTCGAGCGCGTCGGGCTCCATCTCCTCGAAGGTGATGCCCCGCGCCGACGAGAACGTAGCGGGGTCGTTCATCACCATGTCCACGTCCCTGTGCCGCACGACCGCCCAGAAGCCGTGGTTCGGTTCCGGCTCGTCGTGCCAGCTGACCGGAGCGTCGCGCCGCAGGCGGTCGAACCATTCGTACGGCACGCGATCGACGTAGCTGTCCGGATCCGCGAGGCGCATCTCGGTGAGCGACACGGCCATCGACCGGCGTCCTAGAAGAACGGGAGGTAGTAGTCGATCTCCCAGTGGGTGACGTCGGTCGTGGACGTGTCGGTGACGGCGGCCGCGTACCGGTCCCACTCCGCCTGCTTCAGCATCACGAAGGACTCGGAGAGCCACTCGCCCATGGCCGTGCGCAGCTGCTGATCCTCCTCGAAGGCCTTCAGTGCCTCTTGGAGAGTGTCGGGCGCGTGCACCTCGGTGGCGGGGGGCTCGCCCGGCGATTGCGCCGCCGGCGGATCGAGCCCTTCTTCCATGCCGAATCTCGCGGCGTGCAGGATCGCCGCGGCCGCCAGGTACGGGTTCGCCGCCGCGTCGGACATGCGATGCTCGAGGCGCGTCCCCTCGCCGCGGGCGGGCGGCACGCGGACGCAGACGGTCCGGTCGTCGTGACCCCAGTTGGCCCAGTACCCGTTGAGCATGTCGGGCTGCAGCCGCTTGTACGCGTTGACGTGGGGGGCGCAGATGGCGGCGACCCCGCGGTGGTGCTTCAGCAGCCCGGCGATGCAGCTTCCCGTCATCTCCGAAAGGCCGTCGGGATGTGTGGGATCGTGCAGCGCATTGGAACCGTCCTCCCGGCGGAAGCTGAGGTTCAGATGCAGGCCGCTCCCCCCGCGGTCGCCGAGTGGCCGGCCCAGGAAAGTCGCCAGCTTGCCGTGTCGCGCCGCCACCTCCCGCACCAGCAGGCGGAACAGGAACGCCTCGTCGGCGGCCGGGATCGCGTCGCGGTAGCGAATGTTCACCTCGAACGCCGCCGTGTCGAACTCGCTGCACCAGCACTCCACCGGGAATCCGCACGCGAGCGCGGCTCGGACGATGTCGTCGACGGTGCCCGAAGGGTCGACCGACGCGCCGGTTCCGTAGACGCGATGCGACGGCAGCGTCGCGGGCTGCCAGCCGCCACCGGCTGCGGGTTCCATGAGGTAGAACTCCAGCTCGAACGCGACCTGGGGCTCGAGACCCATCGCGCGCCAGGGCTCGACGGCCTTCCGCAGGACCTGGCGGGGGTCGACCTCCATCGGGTTGCCGTGCTGAGAGATGTCGGCGATCCCGACGGTCGTGTCCTCTTCCCAGCCGGGGCGTGCCGTGTCGCGGTCGAGGTCGGCCTCGATGTCGGGCAGCCCGATGTCGAACTGCTGGCGGGGAATCGGAAGGATCTCCTTGTCCGTGGTCAGGGGATAGACGCCGATGCAGAAGGCCGCGTGGCCGGCGTCGGCGACCTCGCCGAAGAGGTACTTGCCGCGCTCGAGGCCGAGGATGTCCGAGTAGAGGAGCCGCAGCCGTTTCGGCGAGCCGTCCATGCCACTCCTTCGTCCCGCCGCGGCGCCATTCCGGCGGCGTGTGAAGCGGGGTATCGTTCGGTACCGAATTGTATCCCGACGGGCCGAGGCGGAGGAACTCGAGGCGTGGCACGAACACCGGCGCGGGCCGAGGTGGTGGGGTCGTTGCTTCGGCCTCCCGAGCTTCGGGCGGCCGTGGAAGCGTTCTACGAGCCGGGTCACTCCGCCGTCCTCGCGGACGAGCGCGCGAAGGACCGGTCCGAACTGGAGCGGTTGGAGAACGAGGCCGTCGACCGTGCCGTCCGGCGCCAGATCGACCTTGGCCTCGACGTCGTCACCGACGGCGAGTTCCGCCGGTGGATGTTCATGAACTCCTTCTACGACGCGGTCGCGGGGATCAGGACCGACAACGTCGTTCGCTTCCGCAACGCGCGCGGTGAGGACGTCCCACTCGCCGTCCACGAGGTGGAGGAGCGCTTGCGGGTGGTCGGGTCGCCGGCCGCGCACGAGGCTGCGTACCTGAGCGAGGTGGCCGGCGCGTATCCGTTCAAGGTGACGTTCCCCGCGGCGTCGATCTTCGGGCATCCGTTCACATGGAAGGTCGGCATCACGGACCGCGCGTATGGGAGCCTGGAGGAGTTCGTGGCGCACGCGGTCGAGATCGAGCGAGGGTTGGTCGCCGACGCGATCGCGGCGGGCGCCGCCTACATCCAGTTCGACTTTCCCCTGTATCCGTATCTGGTCGATCCAGCGTGGATCGCTCGGTTCGCAGAGCGTGGATCGAGCGTCGCTTCGCTGCTCGACGCCGCCATCGCGGCCGACAGGGCGGTTCTCGAGGAGGTCCCGAGCGGCGTGACGACGGCGCTGCACATCTGCCGTGGAAACTTTCGGTCGTCGTGGATGTGCGAGGGTTCGCTGGAGCCGGTGGCCGAGCGCGTGTTCGGCGACCTTCCGTACGACGCGTTCCTGGTGGAGTGGGACGACCTCGGCCGCGACGGGGGCTACGAGCCGGTCCGGTTCTTGCGCGAGGGCTCGATCATGGTGATGGGAGTCGTCTCGACCAAGACGGCGGTTCTCGAGGACGAGGACGATCTGCTGCGACGTATGGAGGAGGCGGCGAAGATCGCCGGTGAGATGGATCGGCTGGCGATCAGCCCGCAGTGCGGCTTCGCGAGCGTGATGGTGGGCAACGAGATCGACGAAGCGACGCAGTGGCGCAAGCTGGAGCTCGTCAGCCGCGTCGCGAACCGCCTCTGGGGCTAGGCGGCCAGCCGGGCTCCGACGTTGCTCGGGCCGGCGCTCTCAGACGTCGAGACCCTGGAGGCCGTTGCTCCCGAGGATGAGCGAGATCGCGCCCCCATGGTGCACGTCGTGCTCGATCAGGTGCCAGATGACCCACTGTCGCGTGAACGTCCTGCTGCGGCCAGGCCGCGAGGTCTCCGCCGCCAGGTCGTCCGGTGTCCATCGCCGCAGGCACTCGTCGATCATCGTCCACGAGCGCTCGAGGCCTTCGACGATCTCCGCCGCGGTCCGCGGGTGGTTCTCGTCGTCCTCCCACCCGGCGTCCTCCACCGGCAGGCCGGGGACCGTCGTGCTGGTGACGCGGAACATGTCGCGGATCGCCGGGTCGCCTTCGCCCAACACATCGTGGAACCAGTAGACACGCGCTCCCGCTGTGTGGCCGGCGAGTTGCCACACCGACCATTGGTCGGGCGCCGCGCGCAGACCCATTTGTTCAGGGGTCAGGTCCCGGAGAGCGTCGAGGAGGTGGCGCTGGTGGTCCTCCCACCCGTCGTAGAAGGGCTGATTCGAGTAGGCCACGGAAGGATCCTACTCGTGGCGCTCGCGGCCGGCCGAGTAGACTTTCGCACATGACCCACGTCGACGAGCACGGCCGGCCCGAGCCTCCCATTCACGGGGATGAGCTCGCCAGCATCCTCGGTTTCCTCGACTATCAACGGGCCACGTTCGAGTGGAAGACCCGGGGACTGGACGTCGGTGGCCTGAACACAAAGGTCGCCGCCTCGTCGATGACCCTCGGCGGGATGCTCAAGCATCTCGCGCTCGTCGAGGAGGACTGGTTCTCCTACACCCTTCTCGACCACGATCGGCAGCCACCCTGGGATGCAGTGGATTGGAACGCCGATCCGAACTGGGACTGGGATTCGGCGGCCAAGGATTCGCCGGACGAGCTTCGAACCCAGTGGGAGCGGTCCGTCACGAAGGCACGGGCGGCCGTGGACGAGGCGCTTGCCTCGGGGGGTCTCGACCAGTCCGCTCAGAGGAAGTGGCCCGACGGCGAGTCACCGAGCCTGCGCTGGATCCTGCTCCACATGATCGAGGAGTACGCCCGGCACAACGGCCACGCCGACCTGATCCGGGAAGCGGTCGACGGCGAGACCGGCGAGTAGCACGGTCGCGACGGCGCTTCGCGAATGCGCTAGGTCTGACCCTGCGCGCGATTCAGGAATGCATCCAGCGTGAGATCGGCGGGCTGTTCCTTCAGCCACACGCAAAGCGCCTCCGCGTCACGCAGCGACAGGCGGACGGACACGTCGGGATCGCCGGTGTAGGAGTCGAGTCGCTCGACGATCACCCCGACGATCCGTTCCCCCGCGGTTTCGTCCTGCACGTCGACGTAGTCGGGCCAGGCGAAACGGGACGTGATCTGGTCGTTGATGCAGGCGGCTTGGCTCACGGCCGCACCCTACCAGCGCCGCGTGAAGGGGCGGCCCGTCTCGAAGCCGGACGCGCGAGCGCTGTGTCAAGCCCGGTGGATGGTGGTGCGCGTCGGACTCGAGAAAGTCCGTCTCGAGGTCGGTTGCGACGACCACTCCGTCCGGGGCGACCTGCTCGGCGAGCCATCGCGCGACTGGGCCGCCTCCCGCGCCGACCTCCAAACATCGCGATCCGGGCCCGAGGCTCAGCCGGGTCAGGTGCTCACGGGCCCCGGGATCGAGCGCCCCCTCCAGGCCCGCCAGCCTGACGCGCTCCAGCTCCCAGGCGTGGTCGTACGCGTAGCGGCCGGAACGGTCCCCCCTCATCCCGGCACCCTGACCCGGGCCTCCGGCCGCGCTCAAGGTGGTCCGGCCGGTCCCCGAGGAAATCCTCGCCCCCGGGTGTAACGGAAACGGACCCTGCCTCGATATAGGGGGCAGGGACGATCTGTCGACCTGGGAGGAGTCCACGAGATGCACGAGGCGCGGTGCCCGAGCTGCGGAACCAAGGTGCAGGTTCCAGAAGGGCAGCCGCTGCCGCGCTGCAAGCACTGCTGGAGTCCGCTGGAGGCGGTGACCGGCGGCTCCTCGCCGGCGGCACGAGCGACCTCGAGGACGGGGTTGGACGCCTTGTTCGAGCAATACGCCGAAGAGGCGGGCGCACCAGAGCAGAGCGAGAACGCCGCCGCTCCGCCCTGCTGCCAGTGGTGCGGTGCGATCTCTGAGCCGGGTCTGTTCTGTTCCGACTGCGGCTCGCCGCTGCTGGAAGTCGTCTGACCGCCGCCCACAGATTCGAAGCCGCCGCGGGGCGCGGCGTATCCTCCTCCGAGTGGCCACCTCTGTTCTCGTTCTCGGCGCCGGCTTCGGCGGGCTCGAGCTCTCCAGCCGTCTCGCCCACGAGCTCGGCGGCGAAGTCGACGTCACGCTGATCGACCGCGCCGACGCGTTCGTCTTCGGCTTCACGAAGCTCCACGTCCTGCTCGGCCTCCAGGACCTCGAGGACGTGCGGATTCCCTACACCGAGCTGGCGACACCGGGGGTTCGGTTCCGTCGGGAGACCGTCCGCGAGATCGATCCTGTCGCCCACCGCGTTGCTACCGACGAGAGCTCGTACGAGGCCGACGTCCTGGTCGTCGCCCTCGGCGCGGACTACGACGTGGCGGCGACGCCGGGGCTCGCCGAGTGCGGGCACGAGTTCTACTCGGTCGCCGGGGTCCAGGAGGCCCGCGCGGCGTTGCGCGAGTTCACCGAGGGAACGGTGATCGTCGGTGTCTGCGGGCCCCAGTTCAAATGCCCGCCTGCGCCGAGCGAGGCCGCCATCATGCTCGACGAGGCCCTGCGCGCCCGCGGCACGCGGGGTGGCGCGACGATCCGGGTCGTCACGCCCGTCCCCGCGCCGGTCCCTCCGTCGCCCGAGACGTCGAAGGTGATCCTCGAGCGATTCGAGGAACGGGGGATCGACTTTCTGCCGGGCCACCGCGTCGTTTCCCTGGATCAGGGGACCCGCCAGGCGCTCCTGGACGATGGAACGCGCATGCCGTTCGACCTGTTCCTGGGCGTTCCAGTGCATCGGGCTCCCTCGGTCGTGACCGAATCCGGCCTCGCCGCCGAGGACGGATGGATCGCCGTCGATCAGCGGACGCTGGCCACGCGATTCCCCGGGGTGTACGCGGTCGGGGACGTGACGAGCGTGGGAACAGCGCGGGCGGGCGTGTTCGCCGAGAACGCCGCCCGGTCGGTCGCCGACCACGTGATCGCGCGGGTACGCGGCGAGCCGGAGCCACCCGGGTTCGACGGCACGGGGTCGTGCTACATCGAGTTCGGCGACCGCCGGGTCGCGCGCGTCGACGTCGACTTCTTCTCCACGCCCGGGAAGCCGATTGCGAAGTTCACGCCCGCCTCCGCCCAGACCGCGGATGAGAAGGACTCGTTCGCCTCGACTCGCCGCGCGCGCTGGTTCTCCTGATCCGACCGTCACGGCCCCAGTGGACTGATCCATGACGGCCGGGAAGATGCACGCCGACGAGGTCCACACCGACGCCCGCCTGGTGCTCCGGCTGCTCCTCGGGCAATTCCCGGAGTGGGCGGACTTGCCCATCGAGCGCGTCCCGTCGAACGGGACGGACCACGCGATGTACCGGCTCGGCGACGAGCTGGCCGTCCGGCTTCCGCGCATTGCCGACGCCCTCGGCCAAGCGGGCGACGAGTTTCGTTGGTTGCCGAGGCTCGCTCCGTTACTTCCACTCGAGATCCCCGTTCCGGTCGCCCAAGGGACGCCCGCTGAGGGGTATCCCTGGGAGTGGTCGATCTACCGGTGGATCGATGGCGGGGACGCGTCCATGGAGAACATCGCCGATCCGCGACGAGCCGCGGCCGACCTGGGCAGGTTCGTCGCCGCGCTCCAGCGAATCGACACGGGCGACGGGCCCGTGCCGTACGGGTCTCCCCGCGGCGGGCCGCTCGCCGAGCGCGACGCGGAGACGCGGGAAGGCATCGGCGCGCTCGACGGCTGGCCGGGGCTCGAAGGCGACGCGTCCGCACTGGTGGCGGCGTGGGAAGCGGCGCTCTGCGCGCAGCCGTGGGATGGGCCGCCCGTCTGGCTTCACGGCGACCTCCACGGGGAGAACCTGTTGGCGCGCGACCGGGTCCTCGCGGCGGTGATCGATTTCGGCTGCATGGGCGTCGGCGACCCGGCGTGCGACCTGATGCCCGCCTGGCTCTACCTGTCCGCGGGCACTCGCGAGGCGTTTCGTGCCGAGCTGTCGGTCGACGAGCCGACGTGGGCACGCGGACGAGGCTGGGCGCTGTCGCTCGCCGTCATCGCGCTCCCGTACTACGTGCGGACCAACCCGGGCCTCGCGGACGTCGCACGACACGGCATCCACGAGATCCTGAGCGACCGCGGGCGCTGAGATGGTTCCATTTCGGCTCTCGGGATGCTCGGCCGAGGAATCGTCCCGCGGTGACCCCACGCTCGTGGTTGGATGGACGCCGCCGTGAGAAGACGCATCGCGCTCATCGGGGTCTGTGCGGCCTTGGCGCTCGTGGGGGCGAGCTGCTCGAGCAGCGGAGGCTCGTCGACCGCCCAGACGCCGAAGGCGACGACGCCGGCCACCCACCCCGCCACGACACCGCCGTCCCCGTCCTCCTCCCCGAAGCCGGGGGTCTGGCGGCTGCTGCCGCCCGCGCCGGTGAAGACTCCGATGTACAGCTCGGCCGCGGTCTGGGACGGCAAGGAGGTGCTGCTCTCGGGTCGCGTCTGTCCGACCAAGGAATCAGTGCTCGGCTACACGCAGACGGTCGCCTACGATCCGGCGACCAACACGTGGCGCAAGCTGCCGCCGTTCCCCGGCCCCCGGGGCTGCTTCCAAGGCGGCGACAACGCCTTCTGGACCGGCAAGGAGCTGTTGCTGATCGGGATCACGAACGCGGCGTACGACCCGGGGACCAACACGTGGCGCAAGCTGCCGCCCGGCGGACGCGGCAGCTTCGCCGAGGTGACGGGCTGGACCCGGACGCAGACGCTGGGGTTCGGCGGCGGCTGCTGCGGCGAGGCCTACGACGTGGTCCGTTCGTACACGCCGGACACCAACTCGTGGTCGGACCCACCTCGCAGTCCGATCGACGGGCGCAACGGCGTCTTCGGCGTCTGGGACGGCAAGAAGTTGATCGTCGCCGGTGGCGGCAGAGAGGAGACGACCGGCTTCACGAGCTTCGCGACGGGGGCCGCGTACGATCCCGTCGCCAAGACGTGGCGGTCGATCGCGCCGCTGCCGGCGTCTCGACAGGACTCGGTCGCGGTCTGGGATGGAACCGAGATGCTCGTCGTGGGCGGCGACCGGGTGGGCGGCGATCGCGTGCGCTACTACACGCGGGGGCTGTCCTTCGATCCCTCCGCCAACGCATGGGCCTCGCTGCCGCCCATGGCGTACCCGCGCACCGGCGCGGCAGCCGTCTGGACCGGCAGCCAGATGCTCGTCTGGGGAGGCGTCACGACGGCGAGTCGGGCCACGGTCGCACCCCCTCACGGAGAGGCGTTCGACCCGGCGGTCGGCACATGGGCCCCGCTGGCCGAGTCGCCTCTTCGAGGGCGCAACGACCCGCTCGCCGTCTGGACCGGGACGCAGATGTTCATCTGGGGCGGCCAGGCGACCGACGGCGAGGTCTTCTACTACAACGGCGCCATCTATACACCGGCCACCTGAGAGGACTCTTCAGGACCCCTCGGGTGCCACCAAGGATCCCGGCGGCGAACTTCACGCATTCGCGACGTGGCCTTCTCGACGAGCACATCGAACCGGCGATGGCTGGGTCCTAGACGGGTCACGTTGGCCTGGCGCTCCCGATGAGACGAAGCGCCCTGCCGCCTTGGCGGCCGACGTAGCCCGCAATCGCGAAGTCGATGGCGCGTGCCATTCCCACCCGGCACTCGCGGATGCGCGCGCCCGGGACCGGGAAGGGGGCCTCCCGTGCCGCCGCGCGCAGGCGGGCGACGCCGATCGCGTCGCGCAGCCCGAGGAACGCCGCGTAGGTCTCCCCGAGAAACTCGACGTCGAATCGCTCGGGGAGGGACGAGCGTCCGAGGAACGGCGCCGTGATCATGTTGTCCATCGGAACGACGAGCTCGGGCAGCAGGTGGTGGAGTGTCTTCGAGGTGGCGACCCACTTCCGCCTCGACGGGCGCAGGTTGCGGACCGCGTCGAAGGCCTCGAACACGTGAGGCACCGCGGAGAACCTGAGCGTCACGATGTTCCTGCCACGCAGGCGATCGAGCGTGGGGGCGGCCTCGCGGAGCACGCTCGCCAAGTGCTGGTCGGTGACGGCGGCTCCCCGCAGCGCCTTCCACGAGTTGAGCGATCGGTGCAGGAGCCGGACGAAGTCGTCGCGCTCGACGGCCGCCGCGATGCTCCCGGCGTCGGCAAGGGCTCGTTCCAGCTCGATCTGCCGCAGGTCCGGCCACCAACCCTCCTGGGCGGCGATCGCCGCCCAGGAGCTCTCGAACTCGCCGGCGACCGCGGCGATCCGTGCCGCTCGACCTTGGCCGTCGCGGCCGGCCCGCGTCATTCCTTGCGAGGCGAGCGGATCCCGCGGAACTCCCAGTCGCCGCCCAGCGCCGTCGAGACGACCTCTTCCGACTCGGACGGCTGTGCGCCGACGTCGTCGCGGACAGCGGCACCCGTCACGACCCGGTTGGTGAGCGTCCCGAGGCCCTCCACCACCACCGAAACCTCGTCGCCCGGCTGCACCGGCCGCGAGTGCGCGGGAGTGCCCGACAAGATGACGTCGCCGGGGAGGAGGGTGATCGTGCGCGCGACGTCGGCCACGAGGTAGTGCATGTCCCAGATCATCTCGTCGGTGGTGCCGTCCTGCACCACCTCGCCGTTCACCAGTGTGCGGATGCGCTTGCTGTGGAAGTCCCAGTCGTCGGCGATCCCCGGCCCGAGCGGGCAAAGCGTGTCCGAGCCCTTGACCCGGAGCATCGAGCCGGCGTCCGTGTCACGAAAGTCGTGCAATCCGTAGTCGTTGGCGATCGTGAACCCGGCGATCGTGGCTCCGGCTTCGGCGGGCGACACGCCGCGCGTCTCCCGTCCGATCACGATCGCGATCTCGCCCTCGTAGTTGAGGAACCGGCATCGCTCGGGGCGGATCACCTCGCCGTGGTGGGCGTTCAGCGCCGACACGGGTTTGTGGAAGTAGGTGGGCGCCGGTCCGAGCTTCGCCATGAACTCGTCGACCCGGCTCCGATAGTTCAGGTGGACGCAGACGATCTTCGTCGGCTCGCAGGGCGGGAGGTGGACGGCGTCCGCGATCGGGATCCGGCGGCCGTCGGCCGTGGCCAGGTCGTCGCCCTCCACCACCGCCGAAACGGCCGAGCCGCCCAGGAGGATCCGCCGAGTTTCCACCCCGGTAGTATGGCCGCGCCGGGCGGGACTACCTGAGGGAGAGGAAGAGGAACGCGGGGTCCGAGGGGTAGCGGCGGCGAGCGCAGCGAGGCAGCTGCGGACCCCCATGGCTCGCTCGCGAGCCGTCGAAGGCGGTCGCGAGGGAGGAGACAAGAGAGAGGTGGGCGAACTGCGTGGGTTCATGCCTCCGCGTTCCCCGGAGGGTCATGCCTCCATCGTTCCGGGTCCGCCGTGGCACTACTCGGGCGACCTGCTGACCATCGAGTACCGCTCCGATCCCTCCGCCGTGGCCGAGCTGCTGCCCGCGCCGCTCGAGCCGGCGCCCGAGGATCCCGGTGCTGTCGCGTTCATCTTCGCCGACTGGCAGTCGTGCTCCGCCTCGTTCGAGGAACTGCTCGATCCGGTGCGATCGCAGTATCGAGAGGCGTTCGTGGTGGTTCGATGCTCGTACCGGGGAGAGCTGTACTCCCGCTGCGTCTATATCTGGGTCGACAAGGATTTCGCCCTCGCGCGTGGCTGGCACCAGGGCTACCCGAAGAAGCTGGGATCGATCTGGATCACACGTCCGGTGGCCTACGGGAAGGCGGGCCCGCGGCTCGAGCCCGGCGGACGGTTCGGCGCCACGCTCTCGGTGATGGACAGGCGCGTCGCCGAGGCGCGCGTTCGCCTGACGGCGCCGGCAGAGACGAGCGGGTTCGTGAACGCGCTCCCGATGCTGCACCACCGGTACTTCCCGTCGATCGAGCCGGGCGCCGCGCCTTCGATGAACGAGCTCGTGACGATGAAGAGCTACGACTGGGAGGGCTCGCCCGTCTGGGCCGGCGACGCCGAGCTCACCTTGCACGAGTCACCGGTCGAGGAGCTCACGCGACTCGCCCCGCGGGAGATGATCGGGGGCTATCACCGCAGCGTCGGGGTGTCGTGGGGCGGCGGGACGCTGCTGGCCGAAGGGGCCGCAGAATGACCCTTTCCGGGCCGAGGTAGGCTAGTCGCGTGCGGATTCTCTTGTTCACCGGCAAGGGTGGCGTGGGCAAGACGACCGTGGCGGCAGCAACCGCCGCACGCTCGGCGGCCTCCGGGCAGCGGACCCTCGCGATGAGCACCGACCCCGCACACTCGCTGGCGGACTCGTTCGACATCCCTCTCGGACCCGAGACGCGCGAGATCGGGAAGAACCTTTGGGCCGAGCAGATCGACGCCCAGGAGCGCCTGGAGACCAACTGGCGCGACATCCAGGAGTTCATCATCGCGTTCCTCAACTGGGCGGGCGTCGACGCGATCGAGGCCGAGGAGCTGTCGGTCATTCCCGGCCTCGACGAGATCTTCAGCCTCACCGACGTGAAGCGGCACGCGGACAGCGGAAACTACGACGTACTGGTCGTCGACTGCGCG
>DASPTB010000210.1:0-2166 GCA_035623615.1 Actinomycetota bacterium | reverse complement strand
ACGCCCGGAGCGCCGGAGAAATCGATCTCGATGACTTCGATCAACGTCGCGTGCGCGCCTTCTCCTCTTGTGCGCAATCCCCGGTTGAGCGCGAGCGCAGTCAGCGACTTTCGGGCCGCGTCGTACGCGAGCTGGAAGGAGCCGGCCAAGTCGCCCGACTTCATGGCCGCTGTGGCGGTCTTCATGTGACGATCCGCGTCCTCCAGCAGCCGCCGGACGCTGGTAGTGTCGACCTGCACGCGCTGCACCGCGCCTCGGCGAACCAGGTCTTCGATCGTGGTCATCGGTCGCCAAGATCGATCAGTTCGAGGGCGCCCGCTTTCACCGTCCGGACAAAGCCATCCCGCCCGCGAGCCCACTCCTCGCGGTTTCGGATCGTGACGTTCACCTCACGCCCGAGCCGGCCCTGCGCATCGACGGCTGCGGCGTCGAGCGCTTCGAGATCAGGGCCGCCGATCACGAGAACGTCAACGTCTCCGGGAGCAGGACCCCGCTCTCCTGCATACCGAGCGGCCCACGACCCGAAGAGGTACGCCTCATCGACTCCCGGCACCTCAGCGAGCAGCGGAGCAAGGACGTACGCGGGTCCGAACGCCTTGGTGACCAGTGAGCTGAGGTCCTCGGCATAGGGCGATTTCAGGTTCGGCCGGAGCACCCGGCTCCTGCCTACGCGTTCGCTCTGCAGGATGCCCGCCTCCTCGAGCCGGCTCGCCTCCCGCTGCACCGTAGCGACGTGCGCCGACAACGCGCGGGCGAGATCCGACATCGTCCATCCACGGTCTGCGTCCGAGTACAGCAAGGCGAGCAGCCGACCTTGGAGCTCGGACCGGAAGATGGGCAGAAGAGGGGGCGCCTTCGTTCTCATATGACGCACAATAACTTGCGTGAAACGAGAATGTCAATTGAGGGCCTCGAACCATGCCAACCCCCGGAACGTAAGCTACGGGCGTGACGTGCTCACAAGAGGAGGCCGCGGAGCGGGCCGGGGTCGAGCCCGCCTACCTGACCAGACTCGTCGAGCTCGGCGTCCTCGCTCCGGCCGACGCCGGCCGATTCTCGGACGGCGACGTCCGCCGCGTCATGATGGCCAAGTCGCTGGAGGACGCCGGCATCCCCCTCGACCGGGTGGGCGAGGCGATCCGGCAGGGAGCGATCTCCCTCGGGTTCATGGACGCTGCCGCCTACGAGCGCTTCGCATCACTGGCCGAGGAGACCTTCCAACAGGTCAGCGACCGGACCGGCGTCCCGATCGAGTTGCTCGTCACGCTCCGCGAGTCCATCGGCTCGGCGCCGCCCTCGCCCGACGACCGGATGCGCACGGACGAGCTGCGGATCGTCCCGTTCCTCGAGGCCCAGGTGAACGAAGGGTTCCGGCCTACCGCCATCGAGCATCTCATTCGGGTCCACGGCGATTCCACGCGCCGCATGGCCGAAGCGGAGGCGGCCTGGTGGCAGTCCGAGGTCATCGAGCCGGCCATCGCCGCCGGAAAGAGTCCCGAGGAGATCGGCAACCCCGAGTTGGCCAATCGCCTCTCCCCGCTCGGGCAACAGGCCATGCTCGCCGTCTACAACGCGCAACAGGCGCGAGCCTGGACCGCCAACATCATCGACGGGTTCGAGGTCATGCTCGCCAACGCCGGCATCCACAGCCGTCTCGAGCGGCCGCCGGCCATCTGCTTCCTCGACATCACCGGCTACACCCGGCTGACGCAGGAGCGCGGGGACGAGGCCGCCGCCGAGCTCGCCGGAACACTTTCCCGACTCGTGCAGCGCGGCTCGGTGCAGCACGGCGGCAAGCCGATCAAGTGGCTCGGGGACGGCGTGATGTTCTACTTCCGTGATCCCGGCCCCGGCGTGCGCGCCGCCATCGAGATGGTGGACGGGCTCGCGACCGCCGGGCTGCCGCCCGCGCACGTCGGCCTGCACGCCGGGCCCGTCCTGTACCAGCAGGGCGACTACTTCGGCCAGACCGTGAACCTCACCGCGCGCATCGCCGACTACGCCCGGCCGGGCGAAGTGCTCGTCTCGCAGGCGGTGGCGGACGCGACCGAGGAACCGGGGATCGCGTTCGCGGACATCGGCCCGGTCGACCTCAAAGGCGTGGCCGACAGCGTCACCCTGCTTCGCGCACATCTCGCCTGAGGTCCGCTGGTACGCTCGGGCCGT
>DASPTB010000191.1:0-4497 GCA_035623615.1 Actinomycetota bacterium | reverse complement strand
GCTGGAGATCACGACGTTCCGGCAGGAGGTGTATCCCGAGGACGAACGCAAGCCCGCGGTCACGTTCTCGTCCGAACTCGAGACCGACCTGTCCCGCAGGGACTTCACGGTGAACGCCATGGCGGTGCGCCTCCCGGGTCGCGAGTTCATCGACCCCTTCGGCGGCGTCCGCGCCCTGCGCGCCAAGGAGCTCGACACCCCGCTCGATCCGCACGTCTCGTTCAGCGACGACCCGCTGCGCATGCTGCGCGCCGCTCGCTTTGCGGCGCAGCTGCAGCTGGTGCCGACACGGCGCGTCGTGGCGGCCATCCGCGAGATGGCGCCGCGCCTCGACATCGTCTCGGCGGAGCGGGTCCAGGCCGAGCTGTCGCGGCTGCTCGTCGCGGGGTCGCCGGCGCTCGGCCTCGAGCTGATCGTGGAGACGGGGCTCGCGGAGCGCTTCCTGCCCGAGCTGGCCGCGCTTCGGCTCGAGCAGGACCCCGTGCACCGTCACAAGGACGTCCTGCGGCACACGTTCGCCGTCGTCGAGGGATGCGAGCCGGATCTCACGCTCCGGCTCGCGGCGCTCATGCACGACGTGGGCAAGCCCGAGACGCGCCGGATCACCGAGGAGGGCGTGACGTTCCACCACCACGAGGTCGTGGGCGCGCGCATGGCGGCCGAGCGGCTCCGCGCGCTGCGTTATCCGAGCGCGGTGGTCGACGACGTGACGAAGCTCGTCGAGCTGCACCTGCGGTTCCACTCCTTCAAGGAAGGATGGACCGACTCGGCGTTGCGCCGCTACGTTCGCGACGCGGGACCGTTGCTGGACGAGCTGAACGCGCTCGTGCGGGCCGACTGCACGACGCAGAATCCGAAGAAGGCGAAGTACCTCGCGGACCTGCAGGACGAGTTCGAGGTGCGGCTGGCCGCGCTCGCGGAAGCCGAGAACCTGCGCGACCTGCGGCCGGCGCTCGACGGGAACGAGATCATGCAGCACCTCGGGATCCCACCGGGACCGCAGGTGGGGGAGGCATGGCAGTTCCTGCTCGAGCAGCGCCTGGAGCGCGGCCCGATGGACCGGGAAGAGGCTCTCAAGCTCCTCGACGAGTGGTGGGCCGGCCGGCAGCGCGGCGACTAGAGCGGACACGAGAGGGGGCCCCGACCGGGCCCCCTCGACATTGCGGGATCGTCAGGTCGCCTGACTACTTCTTCGTCTCCCAGAAGATCTTGTCGATCTCGGCGATCGCGTCCAGGAGCTTCTGGCCCTGGGCCGGGTCCTCGGACTTCTTCGACTCGCCCGCGAGCTTGGTCGCGTTCCAGAACGTGTCCGACAGCTGGGGGAACTTCTGCTGGTGCTCGGGCTTGAAGTAGTCGGTCCACAGCACCCACAGATGGTGCTTGACCAGGTCGGCCCGCTCCTCTTTGATCGTGACGGCCCGCTGCTTGAACACGGGGTCGTCGCTGTCCTGGTACTTCTGCTGGCAGGCCCTGACGGATTCGGCCTCGATGCGGGCCTGGGCCGGGTCGTAGACGCCGCACGGCAGGTCGCAGTGGGCGTGCGCGACACGGGTGGGACGCAGCAGACGAGTGAGCGTCTCGGCTACCATCGTGCCTCCTTTCGGGTGGTCGATCGTCGGGAGCGTGTTCCCAAGATGCGGCAACGCTATCACGGTGACCGGAAACGTCGCGGGGCGGCGGGGCCGCTCGCGGTCGCGATCGCGGCGGCCGCCGGCGCGTGGGCGGCGTTTCGTCCCTTCCGTCTCGCCGTCGAGGGCGAGAGCATGGCGCCGGCGCTCATGCCGGGCGACTGGGTGGTCGTGGTGCGCCCCAGGCGGATCCGCAGGGGCGACGTGGTGGTCCTCGAGGATCCGCGCACACCGGGATTCGAGCTCGTGAAGCGGATCGTCGGGATGCCCGGCGACCGTCTCGAGGTGACGGGCTCGTGGGAACAGGGCGACGTCGCCGGTGTCGTGCTCGGTGCGGACGAGTACTGGGTCGAGGGCGACCTGCCCGAGCGAAGCACCGACAGCCGGACGTTCGGGCCCGTGCGGCGCGGCCGCATTCGCGGCGTCGTTTGGGTCCGCTACTGGTCGTCGGAGTGGTTCGAGCGCGGGAAGGGCGGCGAAACGGGCTAGCCTTCGTCGTCGGCCGTCGCGCCGTGCCGGCGGTAGACCGCGCCGAGCAGAAACGTCCCCATGAACGACAGCAGCCATACGTACTGGGCGATCTTCGGCGAGCCCAAGGCGATCGGGATGCTCGCCAGGAACACCGCCGGGGGCAGGAACGCCCGCTGGATCCAGTGGCGGATGAGACGGTCGTCGACGTCCGGGTCGATCAGCCGGTGGCCGCGATAGGCGTACAGCGTGATGTATCCGGACAGCAGCCCCGTCACCGCCATCGCGGCGGCGTAGAAGATCGTTGCGACCTCGCCGCCGTAGCGTCCCAGGACGGCCGTCGGAAACGGCAGGAACGCCACCGAGAAGAGGAACAGCAGATTCGCCCACAGGAGACGGTCGTCGTACCGGCGAATGAGACGGAACTTGCGGTGGTGCGCCATCCAGAACAAGCCGAGGACGAAGAAGCTGAGCGCGAAGGCGTAGAACTCTCCGCCCATGCCCCGCAGGGCGTGCCACAACTGCTCATTCCCCTGCCGGACGTTCAGGCCCGCCTGGAAGACCGGAACCCGGAGCTCGACCCCGAGCAGCGTCATCGCAATCGCGAAGACCGCGTCGCTGAAGTAGACGATGCGGTCGAGCGCCTTTTCGTCCTCGATCATGACGCGCCTCGAACGCCTCATCTGCTCACGCCCCCCGGCCGGCCTTGATCGATCGGCCGCTCGCGCTCCACCGTCCACCGGCGCGATCCCTCGGGGGCGGCGACGTCGACCACGCCGTCGGGCGTTCGCAAACGGAACCTGCGCGTCCGCACGCCGCCGCGCTCCTCGAGCCACCGGCCGAGGACGTCGACGCGCTCGGGCTCGCCGCCGACGACCATCTCGCGCGGCTCCTCCTCGGCGGCCGCGCCCTCGTAGAACCGCAGGCCGACCCTGGCCCGCCGCCTCGCCCACGCGGGATAGACGGGCGTCCACACCAGGTACGCGGCGCCCACGATGCCCAGGATCTCTCCCGAGGTCAAGTGCGGGACGAGCAGGACGGCGGCGAACGCGGCGAGCACGCGGCTGCCCGAGTATCCAAGGTCGTACAGCGAGAACACCCGGCCCCGGAAGCGGTCGGGCGTCGTCTCCTGCACGACCGTGTCCACCGGGATCTTCTTCCAGGGGAACACCAATCCGAGGACGAACGACACGGCGAGGATGGTCGGTGGGGCGATCGCCGGCGCCGCGGCGACGCAGGCGATCCCGCCGGCGGCGAAGGCGAGCGCGACGATCCGGGGTTTCGCGAGACGGTCCTCGAACCACCCCACTGAGAGCAGCCCGGCGATCACGCCGATGCCGCCGGCCGCGATGATCCGCCCGTAGGACGCGACGCCCTCCTTGTACTCGACCTTGAACACCACGACCGACAGGACCGTGATGAGCCCGAACAGGAACTGGTCGAACGACATCGTGACGATGCCGCCGAGCGCCGGCGGCGTGACCACCAGACGCCGCGCCCCGCGCCAGAGCTCGCGCGGGATGTGGGCGAGGCGCGGGGTCAGCTCGCCCGCGTCGAGGCGAAGGTCGCTGCGGATCAGCGCCGCGACGCCGGCCGACGCGGGCCACAGCAGACACGTGGCCACGAGCAGGCCGCGGTCGCCGATGGGCCCGGCCACCTGGCTCCCGACGACGAGTCCCAGGAACGTCGCGACGGTTCCCGTGGCGCTCGCCATCGAGTTGGCGACCAGCAGGTCGTCCTCGGGGACGACCAGCGGCATGACCGCCCCGGCGGTCGACAGGTAGAAGCGGTCGAGCGAGACGATCACGAGCGCCAGCGCGTACAGCATCCAGCCCGTTCCCGTGAGAAAGACCAGGCACAGGCACGCGACCGCGCGCAGCAGCGGCGTGATGGTGAGGATCGCCCGCCTCGACCACCGGTCGATCAGGACGCCGGCAACGGGACCGACGATCGAGAAGGGAATGACCAAGACCGCGAAGGCCCGGGCGACGCTCGCGGCCGTGCCTTGGGACGCCGAAAGGAACACCAGCCGGTCGATCAGGAACGCTTGGAAGACCCCGTCGGCGAACTGGCTCGTGAGTCGCGCACCGAGCAGTCTGTCGAAGTCACGGGAGCGCAGTGACCCCCTGGCCCGCGCGAAGCTCCCGCCCACGGGAGCTGTCAGCCTTCGCTACCGCGACGACTCGGCCGCCGCGCCCGCCTCGGCCTCATGGCCGACGACGATCGGAGCATCCAGCCCCTGCCCGTCGGCGTCGAAGAACGCCGACCAGTCGTGCGCCTTCGAGGCGCCATTGCCGAGGATGAACTCCTCGACCATCTCTCGCGCCATGTCGTCGGAGAACTGCACCGGCGGCGACTTCATGAAGTACGCCGACGGCCCGATCAGCGGCCCGGCGACGCC
>DASPTB010000182.1:0-6989 GCA_035623615.1 Actinomycetota bacterium | reverse complement strand
GTTCCCGCTGAAGAGGTGCAGCGGGTCGTCCGCGAGCTGTGCATGGAGATCTGCTACCGGGTGCCTCCCGAGATGGTCGAGCTGATGAAGCGCGCCCGGGAGCGCGAGGAGTCTCCGCTCGGCCGCCAGATCCTCGATCAGTTGCTGAAGAACCAGGAGATCGCCGCGGAGGGCGAGTACCCGTACTGCCAGGACACCGGGTACACGGTGGTGTTCGTCGACATCGGGCAGGACGTGCACGTCAGCGGGGGCGACCTGTACGAGGCGATCGACCGCGGGGTCGCGAGCGGGTATTCGGACGGCTACCTGCGCGGGTCGATCGTCCGGGATCCGCTGTTCGACCGGAGGAACACCGGAGACAACACGCCGGCGTTCGTGCACACGCGGATCGTTCCCGGTGACCAGGTCCGGATCCAGATCGATGCCAAAGGGGCCGGCAGCGAGAACATGGGCAAGCACACCATGCTGAAGCCGGCCGACGGGCTGGAGGGCGTCAAGGCGTTCGTGCTGCGCTCGGTCGCCGAATCCGGTCCGAACGCGTGCCCGCCGGGCATCATCGGCGTGGGCGTGGGCGGGAACTTCGAGATGTCGGCGGTGCTGGCCAAGCGCGCGCTCATGCGCAAGGTGGGGCAACCGTCGGAGGATCCGGCGATCGCCGAGCTGGAGGCCGAGCTGTACGAGAAGTGCAACGCGCTCGGGCTTGGCCCCGAGGCCCTCGGGGGCACGCAAACAGTACTGGCCGTCCACGTCGAGACGCTCCCGACGCACATCGCGTCGCTGCCGGTGGCCGTGAACATCGAATGTCACGCCCACCGCACGGGCGTCCGCGTGATCTGACGGCTCGGCGGCGCGCGGCTAGTCGGCGTTCGCCGGTTGGTCGCGGCGACGGGCGACCATGACCGAGGTGGCCTTCACCGTCGCGGTCGCCGGGACGCCGGCGGCGAGTCCCAGCTCTTCCACCGCATCGCGCGTGATGATCGAGACGAACCGGTGCGGCCCCGCTTGGAGCTCGACCAGCGCGATCACGCCCCATATCTCGACCGCCGTCACGACGCCGTCGAACTGATTGCGGGCCGAGAGGCCGGTCCCGCTCTTGCTGAGAGAGCGCCCGCCGAGTCGGCGAACCTCGTCCTCAGAGACGAGGCGCCGGTTCGCCGAGTCTCGGGTGGTCGTCAGGCGCCCGGCGCGCTCCCACCGCCGGAGCGTGTCGACGCTGACTCCGAGGGCACGCGCCGCCTCGCCGATCGGAAGGGAGCGTGAGGAAGCGCTCGTGCCTGCGGACGTGGCGCTCTTCTTCCGATCGGCCCCCCGGCGCGCGGTCGCCTTCCTCGGGCTCACCCTAGCTCTCGGTCCCGAGCATGACCTCGGTGGCCTTGATGATCACGACGACCCGGCTTCCCTCGCGCAGGCCAAGGCTCTCCGCGGAGTTCTTCGTGATGGCCGAGACGAGCTCCTGGCCCGAGACGTCGACCGTCACTTCCGCCATGACCGCCCCGAGCGTCACCGAGGTCACCGTGCCTCGCAGCTGATTACGCGCGCTGATGTTCATCGACCCGCCTCCTGTCGACTCGCCGGCGTCCCCGTTCGGGAGCCGTCCGCCCCGGACAATAGCGCGGAAGCGGGGTCGTCCGGAGCCGGGGCACGCTCACTCGGAAACCGAACGCCGCCGGTCACCCGCAGGCGCGTCACGGTTCCGACCTCGGGTGCCGGCTCGGGCGCGACGGTGACCAGCCGGCCCTTGGGGGTCGAGAGATCGAGCCGAACCCCGTCCTCGAGCGGCACGCGGCGAAGGACTTCGGCGGAGATGGGTCCGGCAGGGTCGAGCTCGACGTCGGAAGGGCGCAGGCGCAGGACGGAGTCGCCCTCGTCGAGGGTCCCGGTGAACCCCACGAACTCCGCGACCTCCTCCGTCGGTGGGTGCTCGAAGACCTGTCGCGGCGACCCCTGTGCGTCGATCCTTCCGCGGGTCATCACGAGCACGCGGTCGGCGAGGGCCCACGCCTCGGCGCGGTCGTGCACGACCACGAGCGTGGCGCGGCGCTCGGACCGGATGGCCGACGCCGTGTCGTACAGCAGGTCGGCGCGCGTCGACGGATCGAGCCCGGCGAACGGTTCGTCGAGGAGAAGGATGTCCGGCTCGACGGCGAGCACACGCGCGAGGTGGACGCGCCGCGCCTCGCCGCCGGAGAGAGAGCCGGCGGGCCGGCCGGCGAGCTGCGAGGCGTTCACGGCGGCGAGGGCGCTCATTGCCCGCTCCCTTCGGTCGTCGCGGCCGCCGCGGCGCCTGCCTTCCCACCACGAGATCGCGAGCTCGACGTTGGCGAGTGCCGTCCTTCGAGCCAACGCCGGCTTCTGCATGGCCGCCGCGACGCGACCGCCGCGTTCGACGGCTCCCGCGCTCGTCGGAAGCAGGCCGGCCGCCACGGCGAGGAGCGTGGATTTGCCCGCTCCGTTCGGCCCGATCAGGACGGCCACCTCGCCTCGTCGAAGCTCGAGGTCCACGCCGCGCAACACCTCGGTGTCGCCCTGCCGGGCGCGAACGGACCGGCAGGTGAGCAACGCGCTCATCGGCGGGCGGTGGAGAGATACCGGACGCTCGAGGTGGGCGCGGACCGCGACCCGTGCTGAACCACGGTGAGCGCGGCGGCCAGCAGGAAGGTGAGCCCGAGGAGGAGGATGCCGAGCGCGATTCCCTCGGCGTAGTAGCCACCGGACAGGCTCGTCAGGATAGCCCCGGCCATCGTCCGCGTCTCGCCCTCGAGGTTCCCGCCGACCAGGACGACGGCACCAACCTCGGACAGCGACGCGCCCATGGCCGCCATGGCGGCGACGAAGACGCCGATGCGCGCCTCCCGCAGCGCGAAGCCGCCGAGGCGCCACCGGGATGCGCCGAGCGCGCCGGCTTGCTGCAGGAGCGCGGGGTCGATCGCCTGGACGGACGTGGCGGTCAAGGCGATCACGATCGGAAGCGCGAGGATCGTCTGGGCGATGACCATCCCGCGGACGGTGTAGATGAGGTGGAGTCCGCCGAAGGGGCCGCTCTGAAACAGCAGCAGCGCGACGAAGAGCCCGACCACCACGGGAGGGAGCCCCAGCCCGCCGTTGGCGAGACCGAGCCACACGCGGCGTGTCCGGAACCGCCCGAGTCCGAGCACCAGGCCGATCGGCAGCCCGATGAGCATGGCGAGCACGGTCGCCCACAGCACGAGCTCGAGCGTCACGCGCAGGATCGAGAGCAGGTCCGGTGTGGGGTGCAGCAGCATCGAGAACGCCTCGCGAACCCCCTGCCAGATGAACGTCATACCGGTCCCCTCAGCGGCCCGCGACGTAGACCAGGCGCCCGTCCGACAGACGGTACACGGTTCCGAGGCGCGTCCCTTCGCCGGCCACCTTCTGATCGGTGACCTTCAGAACGTGCACCTGCGCGCCGTGTTTCTCCACGATCGTCGTCTGGCCGGCGGTCGTCTGCACGACCGTCACGTCCTTGTTGGAGAGGATTCCGGTGAGCTTCAGGTACGAGAGCGCGGCGAGCAGAAACGCGACCGCCAGGACGATGCCAAGGTCGAAGAGGTTCACGAGCCCGTCCAGCGGGTCGCCGGCGCGCTCGGCGTGCGTCCTGGCGCGCGCGTGCACGCGGCTCATCCGCGCCCCCCGTCGGCCTGCACCGAGACCTCCGGTTCGAGCGTGATGACCACCGCCTCGCCGAGCGTCGCGCCGACGTACTCGAGGTCGGAGAGATCCTGCGAGTAGAGGCGGTCGCGGATGAGCGAGATCCCGAACGCCACAGCGCCGACCAGCAGGCCGAGGATCGTCACGCTGAACGCAACCCGGAGGTTCTCCGCCAGCTGGTTCACGTCGCCGTTCGCGAGTGCGGTCAGCGCCGGCGCCAGCGGAATCAGCGTCCCCATCAGACCGAGCGCGGGGCCCAGGCGCACGAGGATCCTCGTGCGCTCCAACTGCTTGAGCGACCGGTAGTCGAAGTCGGCGAGAATCTTCGCCGCCCGTTCCTCTGCTCCCGCGCGTCCCTGCACGGCGACGAGGCGGGTCGCGCTCCTCCGCATGGCGTCGCTCCAGCAGATCGTCAGCAGGATCCCGGCCGCGCGCTCGCGGTTGTCTTCTGCGAGCGCGCGACGGGCGGCGGAGGTCGCGCGTTCGAGTCGCGGCAGCGAACGTTGCCGCCGGCGGAAGATCTCCGCGCTCACCCGCCCGGCCTCCACCAGCACGAGGACGAGGGACGCGAGCGCGAGGACCAGCACGGGCCACAACAGCGCCTCGGCGACGTCGAAGATGACCTGTTCGATGCCATGGGCGCTCACGGTGTCGGCTTCTTCCGCGCGAGGCGCTGTTGGAGCCGCCGCCGAGGTTCGTCGGACTCCATGAACGCTCCGGCCGCGAAGAACCCGACGGCCGCTGCGCCCGCCGCCGCTCCGCGAACCCATCCCAGCGATGCCACGCGGTCCGTCCCGTTCGGTCCCGAGGCCTGCGACGGCGCCGGTGCCTCCTGGCCCGGGGAGCCCGCGGCGTTCACCAGATACCCCTGCACCTGTGTGCCCCCCGGACTCGGAGCGGGGGAGGGGGAGGGACGAGGCTGGCCCTGCGGCTTCGTGTTGGTTCCCTGCCCGCTCGTCGCCGAGCCGTTGCCACTGGTCCCGCCGTGGGTCCCGCTGGGGCCGCCGCTCTGCTTCCCGCCGCCGGGGTGTCCGTTCCCGGGACCGGGCGGCCCCTTCTTCGAGCCGACGACGACGTGGACGACCGCCGAGCCACCCGACCCGTGGTCGCCGCTGACCGTCACGGTGCCGCTGTACGTTCCCGCCATCGAAAAGGCGTGCGTGATCGTCGGCCCCGTGTGCGAAGTGAATCCGTCGGCGAACGACCAGACGTAGGAGAGCTGTTCGCCGGCGACCTGGCCGGTCGAGGTCGCGGTGAACCGCACGGCCTGTCCGGGAGCCGGGTGCGAGACGCTCTGCGTGACGTGGACGGTCAACGGAGCCCCGGCCGTGATGTGGATCGTCAGAGGCTCGCCCACCGGAGGTTGCACGTAGTCCTGCCAGTTCGGGTCCTGGAACGGCGGGAGCCGGTACGGGCGAAAGAAGAAGAAGTTGTCGGGGTCGTGCTCCCAGATGACCGCCGGGCCTTCAAGGAAGTCGCTTCCCTTCGAACCGTAGTCGGCCTCCGTGAGCGTGACGGACCCGGGAAACGAAACGCGATCGACCTGCACCTGGATCGCCGAATCCGGCGAGGGCCCGGCCGCCCCGATCAGAGCCTGGATGGACCAGGCGTTGAACACGTTGACCGTGGTCGTGCTGGCCGCGAAGACCTCCGTGTAGCTGTGGGAGCCGACGTCGGGGCTGGTCCCCTCGAGCTTCGCCGCGATGCCCGGCACCTCCTGGCCGTTCACGTACACCAGCAGGCCGCTGCCGGCGTCGTCCGCGTGAGCGGACGACGCCGGCACGGGGAAGAACGCGGCCAGCGCCAGTGTCAGGAGACCGTAACGTGCAAGGCCGCCGAGTTGCCGGCCGTGACGGCTCCCTTGTCGACGTAGTGTGCTCGAATCTGCCATGTGCCTGCTGAGGGTAGCGAAACGGTCGTGGAGTAGGAAGCCTGACCCTCGGACAAGGCGATGGACGTCAGATTCAGCCACTTTCCGCCGCTCTTGTACTGGATCTGGATCTTGGCGTTGATGCGGTTGGTCGCCGGTGACGTCGTCCCCTGGACGCTGACGTTCAGCCCGCTCACGCCGGACACCGACATCGTGGGAACCGCCTTGACCTTCATCGTCCCGGCGTCCACGGTGATCGGCAGGCGGAACCCCGTATTCGGTGTCAGCAATCCGTCCTGCGATTGCGGCATGTGGACCTCGTAGTCGTCCGATCTCGTCGGTTGGAAGCTGAGCGAGTACGACCCATTCGGCTGAACCGTGGTCGTCGCGATGATGGTCCCCGGGTCGCCCGCTCGGATGAGGTCGACCTCGGCCCCCGTGATGGGTGGATCGAGGAAGTAGTTGGGGATCACCACGCCGTTGACGGTCAGCGTCTTCGACGCCTTCGCCGACGCCGGTACCCCCTTTCCGACCGTGAGATCCGGGTACACCTCGGGATAGAACGCCGGGTTCTTCGCTGAGGGGTAGTCGGCGATCGCCTGCTGCGTCGACGGCTCGCTCAGGAAGTTCAGGAACGCCATCGCCCCGGCGATGTTGATCGTTCCGGGTGCGAACTTGGCAGGATTCACGGCGTACACGTGGTAGGGGTTGAGCAGCAGGTCGAATCCCCCGAGCGCGCCGGGCCCGTTGTTGTTCTGCGACACGATCTCGAGGTTGGGCGCCTCACCGAGGGTCACGACGTTGTTGAACGTCCCGCGGTCGGCGAGCGTGTAGCAGGCCCCCGACGAGAACGGGCACTCATTGGTCGTCTGGAGGTTCTCGGCCTGGCCGAGGCCGGTCTTGTGGTACCAGGCCGGATCGACCGGCGGGCTTGACCCGGGAACCGTCGGCTCTCCTGTGGACGTGACGGGGATGCCGGTGAGCTTCCAGATCGCCAGCTCCTTGGCGTTGGTGCCGGACCCGTCGCCCCGGGAGACGAAGTCGGCCGTGCCGGCATTGCCCGCAGCGGCGATCTCCTGGAAGGCCTTGACCACGTTGTTCGGCGGCCCGCTCAGGACCCCGGCGGGGTCGCTGTCGGAGCCGACGGTGACGAAGTCGGAGGTCATGACGTAGCGACCACCGGACTCGTACGAATAGTTGCCGGCCACGAAGCTCTCCTCGAGGGTGGGGGAGTGCGTCCAGACGACGTCCCCCAGGCCGTTCTCTGCGTTCGTGATGGCGGCGCTGGTGCCGACGCCGAAGTACTGCAGGTTGTACTGCGGGTACTGGGCCTCGAACTGGTCGTGGATCACGGCGTCGTACAGGCCGGAGTCCTGTGGCGTCGTTCCCGCCTGGATCCGTACGTTCGTGACCGTGTCCGCGAATGCCCTCGGCGAGACCAGCGTGATCA
>DASPTB010000152.1:0-2381 GCA_035623615.1 Actinomycetota bacterium | reverse complement strand
CGTGAAGTTCTCGATCGACACCGACTCGCACTCGACGGTGCACCTCGACTTCCTTCGCTACGGCATCGGAACGGCCCAGCGGGGCTGGCTCACCAAGGACGACGTGATCAACGCGTGGCCGCTGACCAAGCTCCGGAAGTTTCTTCGGAAAGGCCGAGACTGAGCGAGCCGGTGCGTCCTCTGTCGCGGCGGTTCTTCGCCCGGCCGTCGCCGATCGTCGCGCCCGACCTGCTCGGACGTCTGCTGGTGCGCCGCCTCGACGGTGAGACCCTCGTCGCTCGCGTCGTCGAGACCGAGGCGTACCAGCAGGACGACCCCGCGAGCCATTCGTTTCGCGGCAGGACGGCGCGGACCGCGGTCATGTTCGGCCCGGCGGGTCACCTGTACGTCTATTTCACGTACGGCATGCACTACTGCATGAACGTGGTGACGGGACGCGTGGGGG
The DNA here is from genome assembly GCA_035623615.1 of Actinomycetota bacterium. GTDB lineage: Bacteria > Actinomycetota > UBA4738 > UBA4738 > UBA4738 > DASPTB01. The sequence goes on along the minus strand of DASPTB010000152.1, from coordinate 1,936 downwards.
AGGGGAGTGCGGTGCTGTTTCGCGCGGCCGAGCCGCTCGAGGGCCTGGAAGCGATGATGGCGCGCCGCCGAATGGACGACCCGAGGCTGCTGTGCTCGGGGCCGGCGCGGCTGACGGAGGCACTCGGCGTCGGGCGCGAGATGAACGGCGCGGATCTGGTCGAGGGCGTCGACCTATGGGTCGCGGCCGGGCGTCGCGTGCCGGCGGACTGTGTCGCGATCGGGCCCCGCGTCGGCATCCGGTCTGCCGTCGAGGTGCCGTGGCGGTTCTCGGAGGCCGGGAGCGCGTGGGCGTCGCGGGGACGAGCGGGGCCGCCGTCGGGAGGTCGTCCCGGACGCGGGACGGGGACCGACCGCCTGCGCCGGCGGACTTCGACCCCCTGATAGCATCCGGCCGCGATGGCATCGATGTCGGCGAAGGAACAATTCGACCACCTGACGAGGAACGCCGCTGAGGTCGCCCCCGCCGACGAGCTTCTGCAGAAGCTCGAGCGCTCGGCCGTGAACGGCGAACCGCTGCGCGTGAAGCTCGGCCTCGACCCGACCGCGCCGGACGTGACGCTCGGGTGGGCGGTGGTGCTGCGCAAGCTGCGGGAGTTCCAGGATCTCGGGCACATCGCTGTGCTGATCGTCGGCGACTTCACAGCGCAGGTCGGAGATCCGTCGGGGAAGTCCGAGACGCGCAAGCGGCTCAGCTCGCAGGAGGTTCGCGGACACGCCGAGCGGCTGCTGGGGCAGTTCTGGCGGATCCTCGATCAGCCGCGCACCGAGGTGCGCTACAACGCGGACTGGCTCGCCCCGATGGGGATGGAAGAGGTGCTGCAGCTGACCGCCTCGTACACCGTGGCGAGGATGCTCGAGCGCGACGACTTCGCGAAGCGATTCGCCGAGAACAAGCCGATCTCGATCATGGAATTCCTCTATCCGCTGTTGCAGGGGCAGGACTCGGTGGAGGTCGAGGCCGACGTCGAGCTCGGCGGCACCGACCAGTTGTTCAACCTGCTGGTCGGGAGGGAGCTCCAGCGGCACCGCGGGCAGGAGCCGCAGGTCGCGTTCACGATGCCGCTCCTCGTCGGCCTCGACGGCGTCCAGAAGATGAGCCAGTCGCTCGGCAACTACGTGGGCATCGACGAGGTGCCCGAGGTGATGTTCGAGAAGCTGATGAGCATCCCGGACGAGCTGATCGTGCCGTACCTGTCGCTGTGCACCGCGGTGGCTGCGGAGGAGCTCGGGGCCGTGGAGGCGGGACTGGCGGACGGATCTTCGCACCCGAACGCCGAGAAGCGGGCGATGGCTCGCGCGATCGTCGGCGTGTACTCGGGAGCCGATGCCGCCACGGCGGCGGAAGAGCGCTTCGACAAGGTTCATCGCGACCGCGAGCTCCCCGACGATCCACCCGATGTCGCCCTCCCCGCGGAGCTCGCCGGAGGGGCCAGCGTGTGGCTCCCGAGGCTGCTGGCCGAGCTTGGGTTGGCAACCTCGAACGCGGACGGGAAGCGCAAGATCGCGGAGGGAGCGGTTCGCCTGGAGGGGACACCGGTTACCGATCCGGAGGCCGAGTATGCTCCCGCGGATCTGGTGGGGAAGGTGGTGTCGGTCGGCCGGCGGCAGTTCGTCCGGATCGCCCCTTCTTCGAGAGGGGAGCCGAGTTGACGACGCCCGTCGGCGCGCCTACCATGTGTAGTCGGCCCGGAAGAGATTCCGGGTGAGGAGACTCCTGCATGGGAAACAGTCCCCTTGACATGGGAAGAGGTGAAGGCCTGACGTAGCCGGCAAGGTTGGTTCAGCCGGAGCGCCAGGGGTCGCCGGTTCGACCGGCGGCCCTCTTGCATGTCAGAGGGGCGGGTTCCCGCAGCAGGTGGGGCCTCGCACCTTGAGAACCGAACAGTGTGCCAAAAGCCAATGTGCACTCCCGTCACGAGATCGGGGGCGCCTCT
>DASPTB010000162.1:0-6931 GCA_035623615.1 Actinomycetota bacterium | reverse complement strand
TCTCGGCCTGATCGCGATGCGCGAGCGCGTCGAGAGCGTCGGCGGCTCGTGGGACCTGCAGTCGACCCCCGGCGAGGGAACGACGGTGCGGTCGACCTTCCCTCGGGAACCCGCCGATCACTCCGGCTGACGAACGCCCCCCTGCGGCGGGTGTCTTCAGGTCGAGTTCGCGACCGCGTCGACCCAGCGCAGCAGATCGCGCTCGGTGACGATTCCCACCAGCTTCCCACTGTCGACGACCGGCAGCCTGCGGATCTTCTGGTCCGACATGGTCTTGAAGATGAACACGACCTCGTCGTTCGGGCTCACGCTGGTGACCGGTGAGGACATCTCGTCTCCGATCGAGCGACCCAGCAGATCGGGTTCGTCGAGGATCTTCCGGGTGACGTCGCGCTCGGTGAAGACGCCGACGGGCGCGTCGCCGTCGACGACGACGATTGCGCCGATGTCGTGGTCGATCATCGCCCGAAGCGCCTGCGCCACCGTGGCCTGCGTCGTCACCGTCACCACCGGGCTGCTCATGACACCTTTGACGTAGTCATCCGCGTCGGACATCTCTACCCCCCACGGGTCGTTGGCGCGTCATTGTAGCCCGAGGCCGCCGCGTCCCGTGTGCCGCCAGACCCGGGGGCCGGCGGGCCGATTGCCCCTTCGACGGCTTCTATACGATGGACGACATGGGCGGCGTCCCCGGAACCCCGGATCGTCGGGAGGCGGACGTCGTCCTGCGCGACGGCTCGACGGTCCACATCCGACCGGCCACCGCCCAGGACGAGCCGGACATGCTCGGGTTCCTGCGAGATCTCTCCCCGGACTCGCGCGCGTTCCGTTTCTTCTCCGCCTCCGTCGACGTCGAGCGCGAGGCACGTCACTCGGTCGACGTCGACTATCGCGACCGGTATGCGCTCGTCGCGACGACCGGCGTGCATCCGAGGCTCGTCGGGCACGCGATCTACTTCCGGACGAACGGCGCGCGGGCCGAAGCGGCACTCGCCGTCGCCGACGAGCTCCAGGGAAAGGGACTCGGGACGTTGCTCCTCGCCCACCTGGCACAGCACGCGTCGGAGAACGGGATCGAAACGTTCGAGGCCATCGTGCTTCCGCAGAACCACCGCATGATCGACGTGTTCCGGGAAAGCGGCTTCCCCGTGGAGCTCAAGTCGTCGCCGGGCTGGATCCAGGCCGAGTTCCCGACGTCGCTCACCCCCGAGGCGCTCGAGCGCTTCGACCGTCGCGAGCAGACCGCCGCCGCGGCGGCCCTTGGGACGATCCTCGCGCCGCGGTCGGTCGCCGTGATCGGCGCGTCGCGCCGCCCGGATTCGATCGGCGGCGCCGTCTTCGCGAACCTGCTCGCAAGCGGCTTCACCGGCCGCGTGTACCCGGTGAACCCGAACGCCGAGGAGGTGCAGGAAGTTCGCGCGTTCCCCACCGTGGAGAACATCCCCGAGCCCGTCGACCTCGCCGTGATCGTCGTGCCGGCGGAGCGCGTCGCGGACGCGGCGCGCTCCGCCGCGGCCAAGGGCGTGGGCGCGCTGGTCGTCATCTCCGCCGGGTTCGCGGAGGTCGGACGCGAAGGGGTTGAACGGCAGCGCGAGCTGCTGGAGATCTGCCGTGAGGCGGGGATGCGCCTGGTCGGCCCCAACTGCATGGGCGTCCTCAACACGAACCCCGACGTCTTGCTGAACGCGACCTTCTCGCCGGTGTTCCCGGCCCGCGGCAGGGTCGGGTTCCTGTCGCAGAGCGGCGCCCTCGGACTGGCGGTGATGGATCTCATGCAGGCTCGGGGCCTCGGCATGTCGACGTTCGTGTCGGTGGGCAACAAGGCCGACATCTCGGGGAACGACCTCCTCCACTACTGGGAGAGCGACGAGGACACCGACCTGGTCATGCTGTACCTCGAGTCGTTCGGCAATCCGCGGAGCTTCGCGCGCAACAGCAGCCGGATCGGACGCTCGAAGCCGATCCTGGCGGTGAAGAGCGGCCGGACGAAGGCCGGCCTGCGGGCGACCTCGTCGCACACGGGGGCGCTGCTCCAGGGTTCGGACGTCACCGTCGACGCCCTGTTCGAGCAGTCGGGGGTGATCCGGACCGACTCGCTCGCCGAGATGTTCGACGTAGCGGCCCTCCTGTCGAGCCAGCCGCCTCCGGCCGGCCCGCGGGTCGCGATCGTCACCAACGCCGGCGGGGCGGGGATCCTGTGCGCCGACGCCTGCGAGGGCAGCGGCCTCGAGGTGCCGCCGCTCCCCGACGAACTGCGCAAGGAGCTCGCCTCCTTCCTGTCGCCGCAGGCGGCCGTGGGAAACCCCGTCGACATGATCGCCTCGGCCACGGCCGAGCAGTTCGGGCGCGCGATCGAGGCGATCGCGCGCGCTCGCGTGGCCGACGCGCTCATCGTCATCTTCGTCCCGCCGCTCGTCACCCGGCCCGAGGACGTGGCGCGCGAGATCCGCCGCGCCGCCGAGCGTGTCGAGGGAGCGCTCCCGCTCCTGGTCGTGTTCGTCAGCTCGGCCGGGCCGCCGCCCGAGCTGCGCGAGGGCGGCGGCCCGGCCCTCGCGACCTACGGCTTCCCGGAGGACGCGGCCCGCGCGCTGACGCGCGCGGTCCGCTGGACGCAGTGGCGCGCCCGCCCGGCGGGCGCCGTTCCCGACCTCGACGTGCGGGGCGCGGAGGCGGCGGCGCTCGTCGCGCGCGAACTGTCTGATGGCAGAGGATGGCTGGGCCCCCAGGCGGTCGCCCGGCTCCTGGACTGCTACGGGATCCCGCTCCCACCGGCCCGTGTGGTGTCCACGCCCGAGGAGGCGGGCGCCGCGGCCGAGGAGCTCGGTGGCGCAGTCGCGTTGAAGGCACTGGCTCCGGCGCTCGTGCACAAGACCGAGGCGGGCGGCGTGCTCCTCGACCTGCAGGGCAGGAGCGACGTGACCGAGGCGGCCGACGGGATGGCGGCCGAGGTGGAACGGGCGGGCTTCGAGGTCGAAGGGTTCCTCGTCCAGCGGATGGTGCCGGGCGGCGTGGAGCTCCTCGTCGGCGTGGTTCACGACGCGTCGTTCGGGCCGGTGCTCGCGTGCGGGGCCGGAGGCACCACGGCGGAGCTGCTGAACGACGTCGCTGTGCGCATCACGCCGCTCACCGACGTCGCAGCCGCGGAGATGGTTCGCTCGCTGGCGACCTTCCCGCTGCTCGACGGCTATCGCGGCGCACCACGCGCCGACGTCGCCGCGGTGGAAGACCTCCTGCTGCGCGTCGGAGCGATGGTCGAGGCACATCCCGAGATCGCGGAGATGGACCTGAACCCCGTCAAGGTATTGGAGGAAGGCATCGTCGTCGTCGACGCGCGCGTGCGCCTCGAACACGCGCCGCCACCCGAGCTGATCGGCGCGCGCCGACCGCTCGGGTGAGGCGCTGCGCCGTCACGCCGCGGCGTGGACGTGGCGGACGATCACGACCGGGCACGCCGCGTAGTGCGCCAGCTGCTGGCTCACGGAGCCGAGCAGCAGCTCACGGAAGCCGCCGAGCCCCCTCGAGCCGACGACCACGAGATCGGCCGACTTCGCGGCGTCCATCAACACCTGCGTGGCCTGTCCTTCCTCGATCGACGTCTCGACGTCGATCAGCCCCGCCTCGTCCCGGACCTCCTGCGCCGCGAGCGCGACGGTGTCTTCCGCGGCCTTCACCAGGTCCTTCACCATCTCGTCCGAGACCGGCGCCGGCCCGTAATAGGTCCCCGATGGCAGGCTCCACGCGGTCACGAGCCGCAGGGTCGCTCCGCGTTGCTTGGCCTCCCGCGCCGCCCATCTCGTCGCAAGCCTCGCCGTCTCCGAACCGTCGACCCCGACCACGATCAGCTCGTCCATCGTCGCCGCCTCCTTGCGCTCGTCCCAACTTCTTCCGTCATGATGGGCCGTTCGGCGCCACGCCCCCGCTGCCGTTCGGCCCTCTTGCGAGGGGCCGACCGGTCGGCGGGCTCCTGCGGCGAAGAGGCGAGGCTTGCGGTGAGAGGGCAATGGGAGACCCGTGATGGAGCTGCGTCGTGAGCCGGACACCGTCGGGGAGCACAGGCAGCAAGGGCAGCTGGGACCACCGGTCCCTGCCCAGGACCTTGCACGCCTCTCGGTCCTGGAGCACGGCGACGTGTTCGCCGCCCTCGATTCACGCCCGGCGGGGCTCACTCTGGACGAGGTGCGCGAGCGACTGGCGAAGGACGGTCGCAACGAGATCGAGGAGTTGCCGGGCCCGAGCCCGATGCGGAAGTTCCTCGCGCAGTTCGTTCATCTGTTCGCCCTGCTGCTGTGGGCCGGCGCCGCGCTCGCCCTGCTGACGGGTCAAGTGGCCATCGCCGTCGCGATCGTGGCGGTCATCGTGCTGAACGGTCTGTTCGGCTACCTGCAGGAGAACCGGGCCGAGCGCGCCGTCGCCGCGCTGAAGAAGCTGCTCCCGACATTCTCGACGGTGGTCCGGGGCGGCGAGGAGTCGCGGGTCCCCGCGGAGGAGCTCGTCCGTGGGGACGTGCTGCGCCTCGACGAGGGCGACCGCGTCTCGGCCGACGCGCGGCTGGTCGAGGCCATCGACGTGCGCTCGGACGAGTCCAGTCTCACCGGCGAGGCCGTACCGGTGCACAAGTCGGCCGACGCCGAACAGGAGCCGCCGCGGACGCCCATGCAGGCGCACAACATGGTGTTCGCCGGGAGCAGCGTCACCTCCGGGAGCGCCACGGCCGTCGTCGTGCGCACGGGCATGCGAACCGAGTTCGGCCGCACGGCCGAGCTGACGCAGTCGGTGCGCCCCGAGCCCAGCCCGCTGCAGATCGAGGTCGGCCGCGTCGCCCAGCGGGTCGCCCTGCTGTCGGTCGCGATGGGCGCCGGATTCTTCGTCCTCGCGTACATGGTTGCGGGCCTGACGCTTCGGGGCGGCGCCGTCTTCGCCATCGGCATCGTGCTCGGGAACGTTCCGGAAGGCCTCCTCCCGACGATGACGCTGGCGCTGGCGATGGGCGTGCAGCGCATGGCGGCGCGCAACGCGATCGTGAAGCGGCTGTCATCCGTCGAGACGCTCGGGTCGTGCACGGTCATCTGCACCGACAAGACCGGCACGATCACGAAGAACCAGATGACGGTGAAGGAGGTCTGGGCGGGAAGGAAGCTCGCGACGGTCGGAGGCGCCGGATACGCGCCGGTCGGGCAGCTCACCATCGACGGCGAGCCGGTCGCGACGACGGCGCTCGCCGACTTCCGGACGGCCCTTCGCATCGGCCACCTGTGCAACTCCGCACGGTTGCTCCCACCCGAGGGCGAGGACGGGTGGCGCGTCGTCGGCGACCCGACGGAAGGCGCGCTGCTGGTGGCGGCGGCGAAGGCCGGTCTCGACCGCGAGGAGGACGAGCGCCTGCAGCCCGTCGTTCGGAAGATGGCGTTCGAGCCGAAGCGCAAGCGGATGTCGACCATTCACCACGCGCAACCCGACGGCGGAGAGCTCGTCGCGTTCGTGAAGGGCGCCCCACGAGAAATGCTCGAGCACTGCACGCGCGAGCTGATCGACGGCGAGGAGGTCGACCTGACCGACGAGAGCCGGGGCGACATCGTTCGCGAGAACGACCGCATGGCCCGCTCGGGACTCCGGGTGCTGGCGATGGCCTACCGGCACCTGCCGCCGAAGGCCGACCGCTTCGTCGGCGTCGCCCATCCGGGTGACATCGAGCAGCAGATGGTGTTCGCCGGACTCGTCGCGATGCAGGATCCTCCCCGCGACGGGGTCCCGGCCGCCGTGCAGAAGTGCCACGTCGCCGGCATTCGCGTCGTCATGGTGACCGGCGACTACGGCCTGACGGCAGAGTCGATCGCGCGGCAGGTCGGGATCGTCCAGGACGGGCCCGTGACGGTCGTGGAAGGCGCCGACGTGGAGGAGATGGGCGACGAGGATCTGCACGGCGTGCTCACCTCGGGGCAGGTGATCTTCTCGAGGGCCACGCCCGAGCACAAGCTCCGCGTCGTGACGGCGCTGCGCGACCTGGGCGAGGTCGTCGCCGTGACCGGCGACGGCGTGAACGACGCGCCGGCGCTCAAGCGAGCCGACATCGGCGTTGCGATGGGCATGGCGGGGACCGACGTCGCACGCGAGGCCGCCGAGATGATCCTCGTCGACGACAACTTCGCGACAATCGTCGGCGCGGTCGAGGAGGGCCGCGCGATCTTCGACAACATGCGGAAGTTCATCGTCTACATCTTCGCCCACCTGTCGCCCGAGGCGATCCCGTTCATCTTCTACGCGCTCTTCCGGATCCCATTGCCCCTCACCGTCATGCAGATCCTCGCCATCGACCTGGGAACCGAGACGCTGCCCGCGCTCGCGCTGGGCGTCGAGCGTCCGGAGCCCGACGTCATGGCCCGGCCGCCCCGGCGGCGATCCGAGCGACTGCTCTCGGCAGGATCGCTGACGCGCGGGTACGCGTTCCTCGGCGGGATGACCACGGTCGTTGTGCTGTCCGCGTTCTTCCTCTTCCTTCGCTCCCACGGGTGGTCGTGGGGGCAGTCGTCGGCGCCCACGAAGGAGGTCGGTCTCGAAGCGTCCACGATCGTGTTCCTCGGGATCGTGCTCATGCAGGTCGGGAACGCGTTCGCGTGCCGGACCGAACGCGCATCCGCCTTCGTGATCGGACTGTTCGGCAACCGGATGCTGCTGTGGGGCATCGCGTTCGAGCTGGTCTTCGCGGCAGCCCTCATCTACGTTCCGTTCCTGCAGGACGTGTTCCGCACGGGTCCGGTCGGCGCCGAGTGGTGGGCATACCTGCTCGCGTTCGTTCCCGTGATCTTTCTCGCCGAAGAGGCACGCAAGGCGATCCAGCGACGCCGGCACTCGCCCCGGGCAGGGGAGTCGATGCGGGCGTGAGCAGAACCCGGCGGTCGACGCGGGAGAGACACGTGGACCCGGTCCCACCGAC
>DASPTB010000161.1:0-4679 GCA_035623615.1 Actinomycetota bacterium | reverse complement strand
GACGCCGGCCACGACGTCGTCGACCTCCACCACCCAGACGACGACGACCACGACCACCACCAAGAAGCCGGCCGTCCATCACCACAAGGCGCCGGCCCACAAGGCGTCGACGACGACCACCCACTCCACGCCCCCGCCCGTGACCACGAACTCGGCGCCGCCGGTCACGACCACCTCCGCCCCCAAGCCAACCACTGCGGCGCCGGCGCCCGTCGTCGCTCCGCCGAAGACGACGACTGCGACCACCACCCAGACCACCAGCACCGGACCCCAGGGCTACACCAGCACCAATCAGGGGTACTAGGGCGCCCGCGGCCGGCGGTCTTGCGGGTCGAAAGGCCGACATCCGGGAATGCTCTGGAACGGATGCCCACGTTCGTGCTTGTGGCCGGCCCGCCCGGGTGGGGTAAGAGCTCGCCGGCGGCTCCGCTGGCACGGGAGTTCGGGCTGCCGCTGCTCGCCAAGGACGCGATCAAGGAAGCTCTGATGGAGACGCTGGGGCCGCGGCGACGCTCGAGGAGAGTCGCCGGCTCGGCCTCGCCGCGGTGATGGCAATGCTGGCGGCGGCGAGGTCGGCTCCGGGCGCGGTGCTGGACAGCACCTTCTATCCCTACAGCGTTCCACACCTCAAGCAGCTTCCGGGAACGCCGATCGAGGTCCGGTGCCGTTGCGCACGCGAGGTCTCGTACGCACGCTACCGGGCCGGGTTGAGGCGTCGGCGACCCGCCTGCCCGTGAGCCCGCGGGCGGACGAATCGCGAGCTCAGGTGGTCAGCCACACGGCCGTGTCGCGGGGCACCCGTCCGTCTTCGGTCAGCGCCCCGCTCGCGATCAGCAGCAAAGCTCCGGCCGGCATGGGGACCGGCTCGCCGGAGAGGTTGACGAGGCAGACGAATCCCGGGTCCCGGCTGAACGCCAGCGCGCCGTCCGGCACCCGGAGCCAGCGGAGCATGCCGTCACCGAGCGCCGGCTGCGCCTGGCGGAGGTGCAGCGCGCGACGGTAGAGCTCGAGCATCGAGCGTTCGTCGCCCGTCTGCGCCTCGACGGTCAGCTCACCCCAGGCCGCCGGCTGGGGAAGCCAGGGTGGTGCGCTCGCGTCGTCCGGGCTGAAGCCGAACGGCTGCGCCTCGCCCGACCACGGGATCGGGACCCGGCAGCCGTCACGGCCGCGCTCGGTCCGGCCCGACTGCTCCCATCCCGGGTCCTGAAGGGTCTCCTCGGGCAGGTCTTCGACCTCGGCGAGGCCGAGCTCCTCGCCCTGGTACACGTACGCGCCACCGGGAAGCGCCAACATCAGCAGAGCGGCAGCTCGGGCCCGCCGGCGGCCCACCGCGAAGTCCGCCGGCAGGTCGGCGAGGTCGCTCAGCTTGCGCAACGGCCGGACGCCCTGGGGACGGGCGTACCGCGACACCTCTCTGACCGTGTCGTGATTGGACAGGACCCACGTGGCCGGAGCGCCTACCGCCTCGTGCGCCGCGAGGGCCGAGATGATCGACTCGCGCATCGGTTCGGCGTCCCATGGCGCCAGCAGGAAGTCGAAGTTGAACGCGGTGTGGAGCTCGTCGGCGCGGACGTATTGCGCCAGCCGCGCCGGATGGTGCACCCAGGCCTCGGCGACGAACACGCGTGGATCCTCATAGGTGTCGGCCAACGAGCGCCACGACCGGTAGATCTCGTGGACCTCGTCACGGTCCCAATGGGGATGCTCGACGAGCTCGGTCCCAACCGGCGGCCAGACGATCGAGCCCACGTCCGGAAGGCCCTCGGCCTTGGCCAGCCCGTGGGCGACGTCGATCCGGAAGCCGTCGATCCCCAGCCCGAACCAGAACCGCATCGTCTCGTTGAACTCCTCCTCCACCTCGGCGTTGGTCCAGTCGAGGTCGGGCTGCTCAGGCGTGAACAGGTGCAGGTACCACTGCCCGGGACGACCGTCGGCCTCGTTGACGCGGGTCCAGGCCAGCCCGCCGAAGTTGCTCGTCCAGTCGTTGGGCGGTGTCCTTCCGCTCGGCCCGCGCCCGTCGCGAAAGATGAACCGCGCCCGCTCGGGCGATCCCGGCGCGGCGGCGAGCGCCTGCTGGAACCAGCGGTGCTTGTCCGAGAGATGGTTCGGGACGATGTCGAGCAGCACCCGAAGGCCGAGCTCGTGCGCCTCGGCGATCATCGCCTTGGCGTCCGCGAGCGTCCCGAACAACGGCTCGATCGCGCGGAAGTCCGAAACGTCGTAGCCGGCATCCTTCATCGGGGACGGGTACCACGGGTTGATCCAGAGCGCGTCGATGCCGAGATCGGCCAGGTACGGCAGGCGCGAGCGGAGCCCCGGGATGTCGCCGACGCCGTCACCGTCGCCGTCGGCGAAGCTGCGGATATAGACCTGGTAGATGACCGCGCTGCGCCACCAGAGCGCTCCGTTCTCCGAGGGGCCGGCGCCGGTCATGCCACCGTGATCCGGGTCGACATCGGGAGCACCGCCGACGAGGCGCCGGCGGCCAGGTCGAACGTGCCGGGGTCGAGCACCCAGCTACCGTCTCCGACGCTCCAGTGCTCGAACGCCCGCGGCGGCACGATGATCGTCGCCGTCGCGAGCTGTTCGGGGTCGGCCACCACCGCGGCAAAGCCGACGAGCCACCTGACCGGCCGTTCGATCGCGCTGTCGGGGCGGCTGGCGTACACCTGGACGACCTCACGGCTGCGCCGCGGCCCGGTATTCCGCACGCCGACGCTCACCCGCACGACCGCTCCGGGCGTCGCGTGGCGCGGAGCGTCGATCGACTCGTAGGCCCACGAGGAGAAGCCGAGGCCGTGCCCGAACGGGAAGAGCGTGTCTCGCTCCCGGCTTCGGTAGCCAATCGACAGGCCCTCGTCGTACCGCAGCACGCCGTCGACGGGACGGGTGGAAGGCAGTCCCGACTCGGTGGCCGGCCACGTCGTCGGCAGCCGGCCGCCGGGCTCGGCCGCCCCGAGCAGCACGTCCGCCAGGGCATTCCCGAACTCCTGACCGGGGAACCAGGCGATCAGCACCGCCGCGACGTCGTGCGCCCACGGCATCAACACGGGGGCGCCCGCGTTGACCACCGCGATCGTGTTCGGATTCGCGGCGGCGACGCGCCGGACGAGCTCGTCCTGGCGACCCGGGAGCGACAGCGATGCGCGGTCGAAGCCCTCGCTCTCCACTTCCTCGGTGGTGCCGACGACGAGGACGACGACGTCCGCCGCGACGGCGGCGGCGACCGCGCGCTCGATCTCCTGATCGTCGCCGCGGTAGGGCGGCGCCAGGTTCAGCTGAAAGTTCACCCCGACGGAACCCGGCACGTCCGGAAGCGGTCCGACCTCGTGAGCGAGCAGGATCCCGATCTCCTCGCCGGCGGCCAGCTCGACGTCGTGCGTCGCCTGCGGCGGCACCATGAGCCCCTCGACGACGTCCGCGCCTGGGCGCAGCTCGAGCCGCTCGTCGAACGCGATCTCGTCGCCGACTGACATCCGGTAGCGGCCGAGCCCCGACGCGCCGACGGTGTACGTGCCGGCGTCCGTGGCGCGGAGCACGGCGTTGACCTCGATCCGCGCGATCGTGCCGTCGTGGTCGAGCGAGCCGAGCCAGGTGAAGGCGCAGCCGTGGCGGTGCTCGCTCGCGAGCACCGTCCCGTCCGCGTCGAGGAAGCGAACCTCGACCCCCGGCTCATCCGTGCCCGGCACGTGCAGCCACTCCGGTCCGGCCAACGGGACGCGGCTGCTGGAGTGCACGCCGACGCCGTGAAGGACCTCGGCGCCGGGTTCGAGCGCGACTCTGAGGCCCTCGAGCGGCGACACCGTGTACGGGGGAAACACGGTCGCGCTGCCGCCACCGAGCGTCCTGGCCGCACCCGCGTTCGGGCCGATGACCGCGATCCGCCGCACCGCGCTTGGGTCGAGCGGGAGCAGGTCTCGGTCGTTGCTCGCCAGGACGAAGCCCGCCGCCGCGATCCGTCGCAGCGCCGCGGAGATCCCCGCGTCGTCGTAGACCGGAGGCGACGCAGGGGTGGTCTCGTCGAGCGCCCCCACCCGAGCGGCAAGCCGCAGGATCCGAAGGACCTTGTCGTCGACGGTCGCGGGATCGACATTGCCGGCGCGGACCAAGGCCACGAGCGAGTCGCCCCACGGCCCAACCGGCCCGGGCATCACCAAGTCGAGCGCCGCGCGCGCGGACGCCTCGGTCGACCGTGTCGCGAACCAGTCGGACATGACCACCCCGTCGAAGCCGAGCTCGCGGTGGAGGATGTCCCGGAGCAGCGAGCTCTCGGTCATCGCCTCGCCGTTGACGCCGTTGTACGACGCCATCACCGACCAGACACCGGCTTCGCGGACGATCGCCTCGAACGGCGCCAGGTACAGCTCGCGCAGCGCCCGCTCGCCGACGCGCGCGTCGAGCGTCATCCGCTCGGTCTCGGAGTCGTTGGCGATGAAATGCTTGACGGTGGCGCCGACGCCGCCGTCCTGCAGGCCGCGTACATAGCTCACCCCGATCCTCGCGGTCAGAAGCGGATCCTCGCTGAAGCACTCGAAATGCCGCCCGGCGCGGGGGGTCCGGTGGAGGTTGACGGTCGGGGCGAGCACCACGTCGATGCCCTTGCGTCTGGCCTCGGAGGCGAGCACGCCGCCGAGCTCCTCGACGAGCTCCTCGTCCCAGGTCGCGGCCAGGGCGGTCGG
>DASPTB010000129.1:0-7942 GCA_035623615.1 Actinomycetota bacterium | reverse complement strand
GGATGCGCGGAGGATCCTCGACGAGGACCACACCGGCCTGAACGACGTGAAGGACCGCATCGTCGAGTACCTGGCGGTGCGCAAGCTGCGCGCCGAGCGCGGGCTCGCCGAAGCGGTCTCGGGCCGAGGCTCGGGCGCGATTCTGACGCTGGTCGGTCCCCCGGGCGTGGGCAAGACATCGCTGGGGGAGAGCGTCGCCCGGGCGCTGGGGCGCAAGTTCGTGCGTGTGTCGCTGGGCGGCGTGCGCGACGAGGCCGAGATCCGCGGGCACCGGCGCACGTACGTCGGGGCCCTGCCCGGCCGCGTCGTTCGCGCATTGAAGGACGCCGGCACGAAGAACCCCGTGATGATGCTCGACGAGATCGACAAGGTGGGCGCCGACTGGCGCGGCGACCCGTCGAGCGCGCTGCTGGAGGTGCTCGACCCCGCCCAGAACCACACGTTCCGCGACCACTATCTGGACGTCGACCTCGACCTGTCCGAGGTGCTGTTCATCGCGACCGGGAACGTCAGCGAGACGATCCCGGACCCGCTGCTCGACCGGATGGAGGTCATCCGGCTGGACGGGTACACCGAGGACGAGAAGGTCGCCATCGCGCGCGACCACCTGTTCTCGCGCCAGCTGGAGCGCAACGGGCTGACGGCCGAGGAAGTAAGGCTACCTGACGACTCCATCCGGGTGATCGTGGCCGACTACACGCGCGAGGCGGGAGTTCGCAACCTCGAGCGCGAGATCGGGAAGGTCTTGCGGAAGGTGGCCACCGAGATCGCGAGTGGCCGTCGCGGCGCGATCGAGAAGAACGACGAGTCCCGCGAGCACGTCGACCCCGTTGTGGTCGTCGAGCCCGATCGGGTCCGTACCTACCTGGGCCGGCCGAAGTTCTTCTTCGAGGTCGCCGAGCGCGTGGCGGTTCCCGGTGTCGCGACCGGTCTCGCCGTCACCGGCGTGGGCGGCGACGTTCTGTTCATCGAGGCCACCGCCATGGGCGCGGAGGCGAGCGGCGACGGAACGGGCGGCGGCGAGGCGGGGCTGACGCTGACCGGTCAGCTCGGCGACGTCATGAAGGAATCGGCGCAGATCGCGCTCTCGTATGTGCGCTCGCACGCCGAGGCGCTGGGGATCGACCCGAGGGCGCTCAACCGGCGCTTCCATGTCCACGTGCCGGCGGGAGCGGTTCCGAAGGACGGCCCGAGCGCCGGCGTCACGATGACGACGGCCCTCGTGAGCCTGCTGACCGGACGGCCGGTGAAGCCCACGGTCGGCATGACGGGCGAGGTCACCTTGCAGGGGCGCGTGCTCCCCATCGGCGGCGTCAAGCAGAAGGTGCTGGCCGCGCACCGGGCGGGTCTGAAGGAGGTCATCCTTCCGATGCGGAACGAGGGCGACCTCGACGACGTCCCCGAGCAGGTCCGCGACCAGATCGCGTTTCACGCCGCGGAGTCGATCGACCAGGTGCTCGGCTGGGCGCTCGAGCCCGAGCGATCGAGCCGGCCCGCCGCGGCCTGACCCACCGACGACCGTCGGTCGCCCCGACACGAGGGGGCGCGGACCGATCTCCGGTCCGCGCCCCTTTCCTGTGTCGAAGACTGTCCGACTCTCGCCCATCGCGCGGGATCGGTGTACGGTTCCTCTGCGCGACAGCAGGAGGGATCTCCACGATGGGCATCACCGAAGAAGACCTCATGCCGGCGGCGGTCGAGCTGATCCAGACCGGCAACGAGCGCGGTGTGCCCCTTCGCCTGGTCGGCGGCCTCGCGGTCCGGTACCTGACCCCCGACTTCCCGCCGAGGACCCGTACCCAGCAGGACCTGGACTTCGCCACGTCGTCCGACTTCAAGAAGGCGCTGGTCGAGTACCTGAGCGAGCGGGGCTTCATCGGCGACAAGCGGTTCAACAGCCTCCACGGTCACAAGCAGATGTACTTCGAGACGGCCGAGGGACGCGCGCTCGACGTCATGGTCGACAAGCTCGAGATGTGCCACGTCCTGGAGTTCAAGAACCGCCTCGACCGGCTGCCCATCACACTGGACGTTACCGACCTGCTGCTCACCAAGCTCCAGATCGTGGAGCTCAACAGGAAAGACGCCCAGGACGCCATCTACCTGTTCAGCGCGTACCCGGTGAGCGAGGGCGACGAAGCGGGAACGATCGGGCTCGGGCGCGTCGGGTCGATGGTCGCCGACGACTGGGGATGGTGGCGGACGGTCACGATGAACCTCGACAAGATCCGCGACCTCGCGCGCGGGGACGGGTCGGAGCTCGTGCCCGCGGGCGCGCCGCACGACGCCGTCGAGCAGATCGGCACGGTTCGCCGGGCGGCGGACGATGCTCCGAAGTCGCTCAAGTGGAAGCTCCGGGCGAAGGTCGGGGACCGCAAGAAGTGGTACCTCGAGCCCGAGGAAGTCGAGCACGACTGACCGCTCGATCGAGCCGTCAGGCCGTCCAGGTGTGCGCCCACGCGAGCCAGGCCTCACGCCCCGGGCCGTCGAGGGGAAGGTAGCCCGGGGTCAGGTTCCAGTCGAGGGCGAGGAAGTGGCCGTTCGCCATCGCCGCCTGCAGAACCCCCGTCACCCAGCTTCCCTGCGCCGGGTCCCGCCGCGTGTCTCCGATCTCGCCGAGGATCAGGGAACGGCCCGGGAGGCGGCTGTCTCCCCACGCGAGCATCGTGGCGATGTCCGTCGCTGCGCTGTGGTAGCCGGGGGCTCCGCGCGGGACGCGGTTGTACACGTCGGCTCCGTACACCTGGATGTCGCCGGTTGGCGGCAGGTACGCGTCGGCTTGATGGGTTCGGTAGAGGCTCATCGTCGGAACGAACGCAAAGGGCGCGGTCACGCCGAGGCTCCGCATCACGTGGTAGACGTGGTCGAACATCGACCGGTAGTCGGACGGCGTGTCCCCAGCGCACTTCGGCTGTTCGCGGTCGTTCACGTTCGGCTCGTGCTCGATCGTGATGACCATGTGACGCTGATACCCTCCGCGGACGATCGCAGACGCCCACGCGCGGACCGTCGCGTCGTCCAGCCCCGCCGCGATGGCGCGCCAGCAGATCGGGACCTTCCTGCCTCCCTTCTGTTGGTGCGTGTTGATGTTCAGGTATACGAGCGCATGGGCACGCTCGGCCATCTGCGTGGTGCGTGCGGGCCAGGCCCTGTACCCGGCCCACGCCTCGTAGTCGCTGAACGCTTCGAACCCGCCGCCCATCACGTCCTGCACCCTCTGGATCAACGACGAAGGAGCGGAGTACGCGTCGACGCCCCACGCGGAGGGTGTCTCGCTGCCGCCACCCGGAGGCGTCGGCGACGGGCTCGGGGGGGGCGACGGTGAGGACGGCTCGGGCGTCGGTGAACCGCGCGTGGGTGGAGCGGAAGACGGGCGGTGCGGGGAACCGCCGGGTGACGAGAGACGGCCACCCCCGGAGCCCGGGCCCGGCGTCGGTCCGGCTCCAGAGCCGCCGGCGCTGCCGGGCGACCCGGCCGTCCCGTTCCCGTGGTTGCCGCCGCCGGCACCGCCCGTCGGCGACGCGCTCGGCAACCCGCCGAGCGCGCCCGTGGGCGGCGAGTGCACGTCGCGCTCGTGGAACATGAACAGGACGAGCACGACCACGAGCAGCCACAGCAATGCTCGCCTCATCCCGATCCGCTCCCCCCGCGGGCCCGGCCCGTCGGCAACCTAGGCCGCCCAGGTTACGCGCCGGGGGTTCCCCGGGTGAACGGAAGGTGTCCCGGCGAGCCTCTCCGCATGAGGTCCGGCCGATTAGACTCGGCCGCCACATGGGCGATCGGCGACTCATCCTGTGGGACATCGACGGAACGCTCGTCAGGTGGGGCCCGGTCGGCCGTTCGGTCTTCGACCGTGCCGTCCACGACGTGACAGGGATCGACCCCGACGGACACGGGGTGTCGATGGGGGGCAAGACCGACCCCCAGATCGCGCTCGAGATCATGCGGACGATGGATGTCCCCGACGAGGAGGCCGAGCGCGTCCTGCCGCGCGTGCTGGTCCAGCTCGAGCGCGAAACGGCGGACGCGTTCGAGGAGTTCCGGGCGACCGGGTCGGCGCACGCGGGGGTGGCCGACGTCCTCGCGCGCCTCGCCGAGACGCCCGGCGTTGTGCAGACGGTGCTCACCGGGAACATCGCGCCGAACATGCGCGTCAAGCTCGCGGTGTTCGGGCTGGACGAGTGGCTCGACCTCGACATCGCCGCGACGGGAAGCGACAGCGCGGACCGGCGAAGGCTGGTCCCCATCGCGATGGAGCGCGCGGCGAACGAGCGCGGCCAGCAGTTCGAGCCCAACGATGTCTGGGTCGTCGGCGACACGCCGCGGGACCTGGAGTGCGCGCGGGTGGCGGGCGCCCGGTGCGCGCTCGTGGCCACCGGGCGGGACGACTACGCGGAGCTCGCGGGGCTCGGGGCCGACGCACTCTTCGAGGATCTCTCCGACGTGGGATCGGTCGTTGCGCTCCTATCGCCATCGGCCGACGACCTGGCGGGCTGATGCATCCCGCGGTGGTCGGTCACGTCGAGTGGATCGAGTTCCTCCACGTCGCCCACGTGCCGACGCCGGGGGAGATCGTGCACGCCGACGACCGGTGGGAGACGGTTGGCGGCGGTGGGGCGATCGCGGCCGTCCAGCTCGCGCGGCTCGCCGGCTCGTCCGTCCTGTTCGCGGCCCTCGGCGACGACGAGCTCGGGCATCGCGCTCGGGACGACCTCACCGCGCTGGGCGTGCGCGTCGAGTGCACGTTCCGACCCGAGCCGCAACGGCGATGCTTCGTCTACATCGACGACGACGGGGAACGCACGATCACGGTGCTCGGCGACCGGATGGGCGCGAACGGATCCGACCCACTCGCGTGGGACGACCTGACGGGCGTCGACGGCCTGTACTTCACCGCGGGCGACGACGAGGCGTTGCGACGGGCGCGCGCCGCCGACGCGATCGTCGCGACCTCGCGGGTGTTCGACCAACTCGTCCGCGCGAGGGTGCCGATCGACGCGGTCGTCGGCAGCGCCCGCGACGAGGCAGAGCGCTTCGTCGCCGGGCGAATGGATCCCGAGCCGACCCTGGTCGTCATGACGGAGGGCGGCCGGGGCGGCTCGTGGGAGCGGCCCGGCGAGCAGCGCCACCACTTCGACCCCGCGCCGCCGCCGGGTCCCAAGGTCGACGCCTACGGGTGCGGCGACTCCTTCGCGGGGGGCCTGGCCTACGGGCTGGGCGCCGGCATGGACGCCGCCGCCGCGGTCGACCTCGCCGCCCGGTGCGGTGCCGCATGCCTGACGGGCCGCGGACCCTACGAGGGCCAGCTCCGAACCGTCCGGTAACAACCCCCAGTCGACGCGAGCCACTATGTTGATAGACTTACTCGGCTATCGAAGACGGAGAATGACCTCGGGGCGAGTGGTCGCCTCGAGGCCTGCCGACCAGCCGACTGGAGGCGCACGACCATGTCGGGCAATCTGGGAGGAGAGATGCACGTCGTTCCGAAGGCGCGGCGGCGAGCGGAGAAGAGCGTTCGCCCGCGTGACGGAATCCTGAAGCCGCTCCCCAACGAATGGTTCCAGGACCATCGCCTGGACGGGAGCGGGGAGCAGACGGCCGAGATGCGATGGGGGTCCGTCGACGCGGACGAGTACTTGACGCCCACCGAGCGGTTCTTCGTTCGGAGCCACAGCGGGACCCCGCTCGTCAACGCGAACGACTGGGTGCTCAAGATCGAGGGAGCCGGCGTGGAGCGCGTCGTCGACCTCACCTACGAGGATCTGCTCGCGCTGCCGTCGGTGACGGTCGTGAAGGCGTTGGAGTGCGCCGGAAACGGGCGCGTGTCGTTCGGCCGGGCGCACGGCACGATCCCGCCGGGCACGCCCTGGTCGCTCGGCGCGATCGGCGTGGCGGAGTGGACGGGTGTCCCTCTGTCCGAGGTCCTCGCCCCGGCGGGCGTCAGACCCGAGGCGATCGAGGTCCTCGCGGAAGGGATGGACGAGGCACGGGTGCGGCGGCCCATTCCGATCGCGAAGGCGCTGAAGGACACGCTCGTCGTCGTGGCCATGAACGGACGACCCCTGCCGGCCGACCACGGTTTCCCCGCACGACTGCTCGTTCCGGGCTGGGCGGCGATCGCGAGTATCAAGTGGCTGGGACGCCTCGAGGTCACCGACCGGCCCGTGAGCACTCCGTGGAACACGGAGACGTACGCGCTCAAGGGACCGGACTACCCACCGGCGGCCGGCGGGCGACCCCAGGCCGTCGAGGGCCAGGTCATGAAGAGCGCGCTGGAGCTGGACGCGTTCGCCACCATCCCCGCCGGCTCCCGCCAGGTGACCGGGAGATCGTGGTCGCCCACGAGCATCATCAGCCGTGTCGAGGTGAGCTTCGACGACGGCGCGTCGTGGCGGCACGCGACGCTGCGGCCGCCGAACCTGCCCGGTGCGTGGGTGCGGTGGCACGTCCCATGGGACCCGAGGCCGGGTGAGTACCGGCTTCGGGTCCGTGCGACCGATCTCACCGGACGATCGCAACCCGACGAGGTCCCGTGGAACGACCACGGGTATCTGTACGGGGGAGTCGCCTCGTACACGCTCCGCGTCGTCGCCGGCGCTGGGGGCGCGACCGACGAGCAACCGGACCCGGCGAGCGACGTGGGGTTGACGCGCTCGGAAGGCCGGGAGTAGAACGACCGTCGTGGGGGGCCGCGCATGATTCGCACCAGGGCATATGGCCTCGTTGCACGGATGATTCCGTGCAAGGAGTGCTGCGGGGAGGCTGCCGCCCCCGTGCGGGGCGGGCGCTAGCGGCGCGGCGATCCCGCTGCCCCGCTTCCCTTCGATCCCACGCACCGGCCGCGACCGCGGCCACACAGGAAGGAGCACCCATGGCACGCTGGCAGCCGGATCCCTCGTTCTATCCCTCGCCCCGGCTCGCGGCGCAGGCGCCGCCCGAAGAGCTCGCCTACGTCGTCACGCTGAACACCGAGCAGAACGGCTCGGCGAAGCCCGACGCGCTGGTCGTTGTCGACACCGATCCCTCTTCGGTGTCGTTCGGGCAGAGGGTGGGCCGCCTGGACATGCCGAAGGCGGGCGACGAGCTCCACCACTTCGGCTGGAACGCGTGCTCGTCGGCGCTCTGCCCGTACGCGCCGCATCCGCACATCGAGCGCCGCTACCTGATCGTTCCGGGACTCCGGTCGTCGCGGACGTATGTGATCGACACGCTCCCGGATCCGAAGAGCCCGAGGCTCGTCAAGACGATCGAGCCGGACGAGCTCGCGACCCGCGCCGGATACTCCCGTCCGCACACGGTGCACTGCGGTCCCGACGGGATCTACATGTCGGCGCTCGGCAACGCCGCCGGCGACGCCCCGGGCGGCGTCTTCATCCTGGACCACGATTCGTTCGACGTGCTCGGGCGCTGGGAGGTCGACCGCGGGCCTCAGGAGCTCGCATACGACTTCGCGTGGCACCTCGGCTACGACACGATGCTCAGCAGCGAGTGGGGCACGCCGAACATGGTCGAGGGTGGCCTCAATCCCGAGCTGCTCGGCCAGTACGGCCGGCGGGTGCACGTGTGGGACCTGCGCAAGCGCTCGCACCTGCAGACGCTCGACCTCGGCGAGCAACAGCAGATGGTGCTCGAGCTCCGTCCGGCCCACGACCCGACGAAGGCGTACGGGTTCGTGGGCGTCGTCGTCTCCCTCGCCGACCTGTCGGCGTCGATCTGGACGTGGTGGCTCGACGGCAGCGAGTGGAAGATCAAGAAGACGATCGAGATCCCGGCGGAGCCTGCCGATCCTTCGCTCCTGCCTCCTGCGCTGCAGCCGTTCGGTGCCGTTCCACCGCTCGTGTCGGACATCGACCTGTCCGTCGACGACCGCTTCCTGTACGTGTCCTGCTGGGGAACGGGCGAGTTCCAGCAATACGACGTGACCGACCCGTTCGAGCCCAAG
>DASPTB010000159.1:0-2382 GCA_035623615.1 Actinomycetota bacterium | reverse complement strand
AGCTCCTTGAGGTTCTCGACGCGGCCCGTCGCCTCGATCGTTCGCTCGGCCTCGAGCTCGGCCACATACCCCGACTCATCGCACGCCGCCTCCACCATCCGTGCCGCCCCGGCGCCGCTCGCGGCCGCCTCGGTCAGGCGGTCGATGACATCCACGAAGCCGGCGACGGCGCCCTTGGCCCGGGAGCCGAGGAGCGAGATCTCGCCGGCGCGCCGGACCGCCTCCATCGCCGGAAGCTCCTCGTCGCGCGCGAACTCCTCGACCGCGGCCACCGTGGCCTCGCCGATGGCGCGCTTGGGCGTGTTGATCACCCGGCGGAGACTGACGACGTCGTTCGGGTTGGTCACGACGCGCAGGTACCCGAGGATGTCCTTGACCTCGCGGCGCTGGTAGAACCGGACGCCGCCGATGATCTTGTAGTTGATGCCGGCGCGCATGAACACGTCCTCGAGGACCCTCGACTGCGCGTTCGTCCGGTAGAAGATCGCCACGTCGCCGAACCGGAAACCTTCGGTCTCGACCAGGCGCTGGATCTCGGCGACGATGTACCAGGCCTCGTCGTGCTCGTTGTCGGCGCGGAACCTGACCACGAGGTCGCCCTGCTCGCTGTCGGTCCACAGTGACTTGGGCTTTCGCTGCACGTTGTGCTCGATGAGCGCGTTCGCCACCTGCAGGATCGCCTGCGTGGAGCGGTAGTTCTGCTCCATGACGAAGATCTCGGCGTCGGGATGGTCGTGCTCGAAGTCGAGGAGATTCTGGATCGTGGCCCCGCGCCACGAGTACACGCCCTGATCGGCGTCGCCGACCACGCACAGGTTCCCGTACTTGGCCGCGAGCATGTTCACAAGGTGGTACTGCGCCCGGTTCGTGTCCTGGTACTCGTCGATCAGGATGTAGCGGAACCATTCCTGGTAGTGCTCGAGCACCTCGGGGTGCTCGCGGAAGAGCGTCACCGTTTCCATGATGATGTCGTCGAAGTCGAGCGCGCCCGCCGACTTGAGCCGCCGCTGGTACTCCCGGTAGATCTCGGCGACGGTCTCCTCGAAGAAGTTCCCCGACCGCTCGGCGTAGTCGGAGGGGCCGAGCAAGTGGTCCTTCGCCCGGCCGATCATGGCTGCAACCTGCCTGGGAGGGAACCGTTTCGGGTCCACGTCCATGGCCTTCTCGACCATGGCGATGACGCGTTCGGTGTCGCCTTCGTCGTAGATCGTGAACGAGGAGGGGAGACCCACTTCGTCGTGTTGCCGTCGCAGGATCCGGACGCACGCCGAGTGGAACGTCAGGATCCACATCCCCTTGGCGATCCTCGTCCCCATCAGGCCTTCGACGCGCTCCGCCATCTCCTGCGCGGCCTTGTTGGTGAAGGTGATCGCCAGGATCGCGTACGGGCTCACGTCCTTCTCGCGGATCAGGTACGCGATCCGGTGGGTGAGCGCGCGCGTCTTTCCCGACCCCGCGCCGGCGATGATGAGGACGGGTCCCTCGGTGTGCAGAACTGCCTCGCGCTGGACGGGGTTGAGGCCGTCGAGGAGCGGGGATTCGCCGGCGCCCGACGGTGTCCGCGGGCCGGCCGAGGCCGACTCGAGGGATGGGTCGAGGCTCGGTTCGAGGGATGGATCGACTACCACGCATGTGATTCTACGGCGGTGACGGATACGCCCGCGCGGCTCGAACGCGGCCGGCGCGACGGGACGGGACAAATAGTCCTTCCGGAACCTTGACGCGATCTCGACGCGTCCATTACGGTCCCCGCAGCACTTGGCTCGGAAACGAGTGACGGCGGCTGGGGCCGTCACGCGTATGGGGGGAGCTTCTCGTGAACGACTACCTCGGTCTGCCTTGGCGCGCGTCGCGAGCGGTGATTCGCATCGTGCTGATCGGATTCCTCACCGCGGCCTCGGCCGCGCTGCTTCTGACCATCCACCAGACGGGAGCATCCGCCGCGGCGTGCAACGACAACTGGCTCGGGACCAAGAACGCGAAGTGGGACCAGGCCACCAACTGGGACTCGGGCGTCCCGGGGACCGCTACGCATGTCTGCATCTCGAGCGGGACACTGTTTGCTCCGACCATCAGCGCAGCTCCGGCGTTCGCTCAGGACATCACCCTGTCGGGTGCGACGCTCACGGTGAACAACACGCTGACCGTCGCCGACACCTCCGGCACGGGAGCCAATCCCTCCGCCTTGAGATTGGGCTCGACGATCACCGGCTCCAGCACCGTGACCTTTGCCACGGGCACGACCCTCAACTGGAACGCCTCGGGGCAGATGCTCGGCACCGGCTCCACGGTGTTCGCCTCGGGCTCCCACGTGGTGATCGACGGCACCGGTGGAGCGGCCACCGCCTACGACCGTACGATCACCAACAACGGCACGATCAC
>DASPTB010000091.1:0-12575 GCA_035623615.1 Actinomycetota bacterium | reverse complement strand
CGGTCCCCACGTCCGACATGCTCGACCTCGCGTCGAAGGGCGGGCTCATCTACTTGAACATCAACTCGTTCTTCGTGCGCGGCGGGCACTCGTACTGCGCGCGCTGGGCCGACGTGGCCGCCGGGAAGTACGACGCGCAGCTCACCAAGATCGCGCAGGAGATCATCGCGTTCGACTATCCGATCGACCTCGGCTTCCATCACGAGATGACGAACGACAACGCGCATCACCCCGCGTGCGGGACGCCGAGCGACTACGTGCGCGCGTACAACCACATCCACGCGCTCTTCGACCGTCTGGGCGTCACGATCGTCACGTGGGTGTGGGCGCCGACCGCGTCGTCGTTCATCCAGCACACCGCGTGGCGGTACGTGCCCGCGAGCTTCGACGTCGTCGGCGTGGACGGATACAACCGGGCCGGGCACTGGCGCTCGCCGGCGACGATCTTCTCCGCAGCGCACCAGTTCGCGCTGAGTCACGGCAAGCAGCTGTTGATCGCGGAGATCGGCAGCGACGAATGGCCGGGGAGACCGCTGGCGAAGGCGTACTGGCTTCAGAGCGCCGCCAACCTGTTCCATTCGTGGAGCGACGTGCAGGGGATCATGTGGACGAACACCGGATCGGACGGTCACCACTACTGGGTGGACTCGTCCTCCGCGTCGCTCACGATGTTCCGCATCGCAAGCGTGCACTTTCGGTAGCGGGCACGAACGCCCACACCGGGTGGGATAGGCTTCGCCAGTGACCTCTCGGCCCGATCCGCCGCCCCTTCCCGGCCTCGAGAAGCCGAAACGGCTCCTTCCTGCGTTCCACTACGAGCTGATCTCGTGCGGCCTCCGTGGTCACGAGCTGATCGGCCTCGACGCGGCGCACGTGCGGCCACGGGACGCTGCCGTCGTGCGTGAGGAGGACGGCGTCCGGTGGCACCGGTGTCTTCGGTGCGACTCGTGGCTGCCGCTTCCGGTTCCCGATCACCCCACCCGCGATCATCCGCCCGACCGTGATCACATCGCGCTGCCGCTGCGGGGCCGCCCCCTTCGCGACGCGTTCGTCCTGCGGCTGATCGCGCTCGACCGCGGACTTCACTTCCTCATCCTCGGGTTCCTGTCGGTCGCCGTCTTCCTGTTCGCCGCCAACAGATCCGCGCTGGAACAGCTCTACGTGCGCGTGCTCGAGGCGGTGCAGGGAGGCCTCGGCGGACCAACGATCGCGGCCGCCCACCAGCGAGGTCTCCTCGGCGAGCTGAGCAAGGTCTTCACGTACTCGCCGGGTCGGCTCATGGTGACCGGGGTGGTCCTCGCGGCCTACGCGTTGCTCGAGGCCGTCGAGATGGTCGGCCTCTGGATGATCAAACGGTGGGCCGAGTACCTGACACTCGTCGTGACGGCGAGCCTGCTGCCACTCGAGATCTACGAGCTCACCGTGCACGTATCCGTCGTCAAGCTCTCCGCCTTCGTCATCAACGTGGCCGTCGTCGTGTACCTCCTGTACGCGAAGCGGCTGTTCGGAATCCGTGGCGGTGCGCGCGCGGAAGAGGAGCAGCGCGCGCACGACGTCGGGTGGACGGCGATCGATCGGGCGACGCCGCCGCTCCCCGTTGCGGCGCCGGAGCGGCGCCGCAACCCGGCCTGACGGCGCGATCGCCGCGGGATTCAACCGCCGCCCCTCGGTGCCGATACAGGTCGTGCTGTGAAGGGTCCAAGGCTCATCTCCCTCCTGGTCGCCGCCGCGCTCGCGTGGGCGATGCCGCTGCCGCAGGCCGGCGCCGCTGCCCCCACCTTCCGCTTCTACGGCGCCGGCTACGGTCACGGCGTCGGCATGGGCGCGTGGGGCGTCTACGGGATGGCTCAACGAGGGTGGCAGGCGCCCGGCATCCTCTCGCACTTCTATCCGGGGACGACCCTGACGTCGCACCCAGATCCGGCGTATATCCGAGTGGGACTCGTCCAGGGCGCGACCTCCATCCCCCTGCAGGCCTGGCACGGCTCCGCCCAGCTCCGTCTAAACGACCCCACGACCGGTCAGCTCGTCGCGACCATTCCCTCCGGCGCTACGTGGATCGTCACCGACCGCTCGGGGGCGTATTGGATCAAGCGCGCGGACGGGACGTACGTGGGCGGTCACGGATGGGGGGACGCGACCCACAACCTCTACGTGCGCTTCGGTGCGATCGGGTCGATCCTCTATCTCCCGCAGCGCGGATTCCACTTCAACCACGGCTTCATGGAACTCAACACCTACAAGCCCTGTGCGTCATGCGCGAACCGGGAGCGCATCATCCTGCAGCTCGCCACCGAGTACTACGTCGACGGGGTCGGAGAGGTTCCGGCCACGTGGCCGGCGGCGGCGCTGCGCGTGTTCGCCATCGCGGCCCGGACCTACGTCACGTACAAGGTGGGCGCCGTCGGGCAACACCGTCCGGGCTGCAACTGCGGCATCTGGTGGGTCGGCGAGCAGTTCTTCATCGGCTACAACCGGAACATGCAGCCGGGCGCCGACGCCTGGCTCGGCGCGGTCGCGTCGACGGCGGGGCGGATGGTCGTGTGGGACGGCAAGCCGATCGTCGCCGCGTACTCCACCTCGGACGGCGGCTACACGCAGAGCAACGTCGAGGAATGGGGCGGCACGCAGATCCCGTACCTGCGGGCGGTGTGCGATCCCGGCGACTACGTGTCGCCGAACGCGTACAAGACGTGGCAGGTGACGCTCTCGCAGGCGGCCGTCACGTCGAGGTTCCTGTCGCACTTCCACCACCCCATCGGGCCGATCGCATCGTTCGCCGTCCTCGGGAGGGCGGCCAACGGCCGGATCCTGTCCGTTCGCGCGAACGGCTCCTCGGGCTCGTACACCGTGAGCGGGAACGCGTTCGCGAGCGCCCTCGGGCTGCGAACGGCGCTCACCTACATCAACTCCAACAAGCTCGTGACGGGCGCGATCCGTGCGCGCTACGACGCGCTGATGTGCAAGCCGGGCCTTCCGACCACGCCGGCGGTGTATCCCGCCGGCGGTGCGGCACAGCACTTCGTGAACGGCAGCATCTATGCCGACCTCGACCGAGCCCAGACCTTCTATCTGTACGGCCTCGTCGACGGGAAGTACCGTTCGCTCGGCGGGGCGGGCGGCTCGCTCGGATGGCCCGTCACCGGCGTCGCCGTGAAAGGGAACACACGCACCACGCGCTTCATCCACGGGCGGATCACGTGCAACGTCGCCGGTGCCACGTGCCGCGTGACGCACTCCTGACGGCTCAGGAAAGTAGCGTGATCGTGATCAGCTCGCTGTCGCGGCCGACCGACACCACCTTCGCCTGACCCCGCGCGCCGGCGAACGATCCCGTTCCCCCCGTCACGGCAACGTACGGCGACGCAAGCCCGTACACGGTGATCTGGCCGAGGCCGGACAGGATGAACTCCCCGTCGCACATCGTCAGCTGGCTTCCGCCGCCGTTCGAGTTGAGCGTGCAGCGGACCGAGTCGGTCCCCTTCGCCTTCGTGCCGTCGCGGCCGGCGAGCGACTCGGTGAAGATCACGTAGTCGCCGGCGTCGTCCTTGCCGTCGCCGTCGACGTCGATCGAGCGCAGCCTCAGGGTGGTGGCCTTGAACTGCAGTGTCCGAGCTGCGTGGCGACGATCGGAGGATCCGGCCTGTGCGGGCACGCCCCAAGCGTGCCCGCCCGTGGTCACGCGGCCTCCGGCGGTCGCGCCGGCGGGAGCGACCAGGAACGAGACGGCGACGACGCTTCCGAGCGCGAGCGCGGCGGTGGCGGCCGTGACGACGAGCTTGCGGCGCATGTGGGTTCTCCCTTCTGGAAGTGCCGGCGCGTCGGCGTGGCGAACCGGGAACTCACGGTATGCCCGGCCTTCGGTCGCCACAATTCCACCGCTGGGGGATGCGGACGGACGAAGGATGGTCCCCGCGCTGCCTTCCCGGCCGGGCCGCGACGCTGTGGAATGATGGGCACGGTGGCCGAGGACACGTGGCTTCGTGACCGTCTCGCACTCGAGCGGACGTCGCTCGCGAACGAGCGCACGCTGCTCGCCTACGTGCGAACGGGGCTCGCGCTCGTCGTGGCCGCCGCCGCGGCGATCCACATCCTCGAGGCGGTGTGGGTGCTCGCCATCGCGTGGGGCTGCGTCGTCGCGGGCGTCTTCGTCCTCGTCTACGGGCTGGTTCGCTTCCGCGTCGTGAGCAAGTTGGTCCGGCAGGCGTCCAGGCGGCTCCCGCCCGAGGCCCCGACGGACGACCCCGGCCGGTCGCTCGGCGGCTGATCAGTCCTCAGCCCGTGAGCGGGGGAAAGACCCTCCACTGCTCGCGGTCCACGAGCGCGTGGATCTCGTCGGCGCCGTGCGCCGTTTCGGTCGCGATGCGGCCGTCGACCCCCACCACCACGGCGGCCGGCGTTCCGAGGGTCCGGTACGCCTCCGCGACGTCGCGCGCACCGTCCTCGAGGACGGTGCGCAGGCCATGTTCGTCCGCGGCCGTCCTGCCGGCCTCCGCATCCGAGCTCACCACGGCGACGGCGAGCTCACCGGCAAGGTCTCGCTCCCATGCGGCGACGTCGGGGAGCAGCGCCGCGCACGACTGACAGCTCGGCGCCGCGAACACGAGCAACACCGGGCGGCCCGGCGCGAGGAGCGAGGCGAGCGTCACTTCCGAGCCGCCGACGTCGCGCAACGTGAACGGGGGCGCCCCGTCGCCGATCGGCAGTCCGTCCCAATCCTCGTCTTCCTCTTCGTCGTCCGCGTCCGGGTCGGCCCGCGGTTCGACCTCCGACCGGACCACGAGCACGGGGACGGTGACGGCGACGACGAGCGCGGCGGCGAAGAGGGCCCCGGCCTTCTCGACCGTCGTCAGCCCGGAGAACCACGCGCCGAGGCTCGCTCCCTCGTCCGCCGCTTCGCCGAGGGCGACGAACGCAGCGAGCGCCATCAGGGCGAGGTTGCGCACGACCGTGGCCGGACCGATGGGCTGAGAGGAGACCGCGCCGAAGCAGCCGCAGGCCGGGGTGCGCCCGCGGACGAGGTTCACGCCGACGCCGAGCGTGAAGGCGGCAAGCATCAGGAACACCGCGATCGCCGCCGCCTCCGCAGTGGTGGCCGGGACGAGCAGGACCGCGACGGCGACCTCCGCGAGCGGGATCACGGCGGCGGCCGCGCCGACCAATGCCGGCGGGATTCCGAATGAGGCCATCGAGGCACGAGATACCTTGGGGTGCAGCAGCTTCGCGACTCCGGCCACGCCCAGGACCGCTGCGAGGACCAACCGGGCGACCAGGACCGCTGCATCCATGAGAGCGGAAGCCTTTCGAACCCCGGACGAAGGCTACCGCGCCTTCGCTCCGAGCCGGCGCAGCAGCGTATCGACGCGCTCCATCCCTTTCATCGCGTACTCCACGTCGCCGCCGTACCCGATCCGGAGGTATTTGCCCATGCCGAACTGATCGCCGGGAACGAGCAGGACCGACTGCTCACGCCGCAGGCGATCGACGAGCGCCGTCGAGCGGATGGGCAGCCGGTAGCCCACGTACGCGATGGCACCCGCAATGGGCGCGATGTAGCTGAAGACGTCGTCGCGGGCGCGGATCCATTCCTCGAGCACGGGAAGGTTCGCGCGCAGGACTCCGCGCGTCCGCTCCAGCAGCTGCTCGCGGCGTGCGGGCTCCATCGCGATCGTCGCGAGCCGCTCGGACAGGGTCCCCGGCGACAGCGTCGTGTAGTCGTGTCGCCGCCAGAGCTCGGCGATCATCTTCGGCGGCGCGACCGCCCATCCCGAGCGCAGGCCCGGCAGCCCGAACGCCTTCGACAAGCCCGCGGTCACGATCACGCGGTCGTATCGCCCCCAGAAGCTGGGCGAGGTCGGGCCGTGGACCTCGGCCCCGCGATAGATCTCGTCGGCGACGATCCACGCGCGCGCACGCCGCGCCGTCCGGACCACCGCGTCCATCTCCTCTTCGGTGAGCACCGCGCCAGTGGGGTTGTTCGGGTTCGTCACCAGGATCGCGCGCGTGTCGCGGGTCACCGCCCGGTCGAGCTCGTCGAGATCGAGCGCCCACCTGCGCTCCGAGCCCGACCCGCGCGGCTTCAGCCGAAACGCGTCGCTCCCCGCACCGAAGTGGCGTCCGAGGCCCCAGCCCTGCAGGTAGTTCGGGAGCATGCAGGCGAGCCGATCGCCCTTGCCGCCGTCGAGCAGGGTCCACAGCGCGATGAAATTCACCTCCGAGCCGCCGTTCATGACGGTCACGTTCCCGGGTTCGGCACCCGGATAGAACGACGCGATGTGCTCGCGGAGCGCGGGCGAGCCAGTGGACTCCGCGTACAGCAACGGCGTCTCGAGGAACGCGCGTGCCCGGTCGCCTCCACCGAGAAGCTCCCCGACGCGCAACGGCTCGACGCCGCTCTCCGAGAGGTTGTACTCGACCTCGTACTCGTACAGGCACTGCATTCGCTCCATCTGGAACGTCTCGATGCGCACCGGCCTCTCCGATCCTCGCGTCCGCCCCGGTCCCGTGTCCGTGCCCCCGGGCCGCGACGCTATCAGGGCCTCGGCGCGCCGGGCAACGGGCGATAGGCTGGGCGCCGCGATGGGCACGAAGCGTGCGACGGTGCGCGTCCTGCGCCACGACGACGTCGTGGCCGCGCTCGACATGGCGGCCTGCATCGACGCGGTGGAGGCGGCCTTCACGGCCTATGCGGCCGGTCGCGCCGAGCTTCCCACCGTCATCCAGCTCGACGTCCCCGAGCACGGCGGCGAGATCCACGTGAAGGCCGGGCACCTGCACGACGAGGCGTTCTACGCGGTGAAGATCGTGTCCGGGTTCCCCGAGAACCCCGAGCTGGGGCTGCCCGCCGCAGACGGCATGGTGCTCGCGTTCGACGCGCGAACGGGCGCCCCCGCCGCCGTGCTGCTCGACCGCGGCCACATCACCGACGTGCGGACGGGCGCGGCCGGAGGCGTCGCCGCCCGGCATCTCGCTCCCGCGAATCCCGGCGCCGTCGCGATGATCGGCTCGGGCGTCCAGGCGCGGATGCAGCTCGACGCCCTGTCGCGGGTTCGCTCGTTCGACGAGGTCCGAATCTGGGGGCGGGACGCTGCAAGGGCAGCGCGTGCCGCTTCGGACGTCCGTGCCCTTGCGTCGCTGCCCGGCGGATGCGCCGTGCGGACGGCGGCCTCGGTCGAGCACGCCGTTCGCGACGCCGGCGTCGTCGTCACGGCCACAGCGAGCCGCGTGCCCCTCCTGCGGGCAGCGTGGCTCGCGCCCGGGGTGCACGTCACCGCACTCGGGTCCGACCAGCCCGACAAGCAGGAGCTCGACCCCGACGTGCTTGCGCGCGCGGACCTCGTCGTCGCAGACAGCGTCCCCCAGTGCCTGGCGATCGGCGAGCTGCACCACGCCGCCGAGGCCGGGGCGATCGATCCGGCGACGGTGGTCGAGCTCGGAGCTGTCACGGGTGGCTCCGTGAAGGGCCGGGCCGACGACGGACAACTCACCGTCTGCGACCTCACCGGGGTGGGCGTGCAGGACGTTGCGGCCGCGGTCCTGGTCCTGCGAAATGCCGGCGACACCGGGTCAACTCTCGAGGCCTAGGCGGCGGACCGAATGCGCTACCTCTCCGAGCCTCCGCCGACGGCCGACCTCGTCGTCGTCGGCGGAGGCGTCGTGGGCGCCGCCACCGCGTGGCACGCGGCGCGGGCCGGGCTCAACCCGCTCGTGGTGGAGGCGCGTCCGGCGCTCTGCACCCTGACGACGCCGGTGGCGGCCGGCGCGTTCCGGCTCCAGTTCGACAACCTGGAGGAGCTCACGCTCGTGCGCGAGTCGGCCGAGCTGTTCCTGCATTTCCAGGAGATGACCGAACAACGACGCTACGACCTAGGCGTGCGGCAGCAGGGGTATCTGTGGCTCACGACCGACCACGCCATGGCGACGCGGCAGAAAGACCTCGCGGCGCAGCTCCATGCCTGGGGCCAGACCGACGTCGAGATCCTCTCCGGCGACGAGGCGCGGCGCCGGTTTCCCTTCGTGGGTCCGAACGTCGTGCAGGCGCGATTCCGCGCGGGCGACGGGTTCCTCGACACCAAGCAGCTCACCTTCGGCCTTGCCGAGGCCTCCGGCGCGGGTGTGGTGACGGACTGCAGGGCAACGGGATTCGGACTGTCGCCCGACGGGAGCGCACTGGTGGCGGTCGAGACGACGCGGGGCACCATCACATGCGGAGCTGCCGTCGTCGCCGGCGGCCCGCTGTCGGGGCTGCTGGCGGTCACGGCGGGAGTTCACCTTCCGATCGTCACCGTCCCTCGGAACAAGCTTGTCTTCCCTGCCCTCCCGGTGGTGCCGCCCGGGGCGCCGATGACCATCGACGAGGACACGGGCGCGCACTGGCGCCCGGCCCTCGAGGGCGCCTGGCTCCTGTTCACCGACCCGACCACGCCGCCGCAAGAGCCGACCGACGCCGTCACGCCCGATCCCGCGTTCGCCTTTCGGGTGCTGGAGCCCTCGAGCCCGGCAGCCGTCGCAAGGGTGGTCCCTTTCTGGCGCGACGTGTGGGAAGACGGCGCGGCGCCGTGGATCCTTCAGGCCGGGCAATACACGGTGACGCCCGATCACCGACCTCTCATCGGCCCAACCGGGATCGAGGGTCTGTACGTGAACACGGGTTACAGCGGCCACGGCATCATGCTGAGCCCGGCGGGAGGGCGTGCGATGGCAGACCTGCTGCGCGGCACGACGGCGCCGGCCGACAATCCTTTCGCGGTCGACCGGGCGTTCGCCGACCGGCCGCCGCCCACCTTGTAGACGTCCCTTGGCGGCCGGCCGCTAGAGTGACGACCGTGCTGCACGGCGTGCTGGCCGCGGCGCTCACGCCGCTCCGGGATGGAGGCGAGGCCCTCGACGAAGAGGCCTTCGGTCCGCTCGTCGCGTTCCTCGAGGGTGGCGGCGTCGACGGCATCCTCGCGCTCGGGACGACCGGGGAGGGAATCATGCTCTCGGTCGAAGAGCGTCGCCGCGTCGCCGAGCTCTTCCTCCAGGCGCGCCCCCCCGGGTTCGACGTCGCCGTCCACTGCGGCGCGCAGACCACGGCGGACACGTGCGGCCTGGCCGCACACGCGGCAGAGGCGGGAGCCGACGCCGTGGCGGTGATCGCCCCGCCCTACTACGCGTTCGACGCGGAGGCTCTGTACGAGCACTTCCTCGCCGCCGCGCGCGCCTGCACGCCGTTGCCCTTCTACGTGTACGAGTTCGCGGCGCGCAGCGGGTATTCGGTTTCCCCCGACGTGGTTCTCCGGCTGCGGGACGCCGCGCCGAACCTGGCGGGGCTCAAGGTCTCCGACTCGCCGATGGACGCCGTTCGCCCATACCTGATCGACGGGCTCGACGTCTTCGTCGGGCAGGAACCGCTCGCGATCGAGGCGATGGCGGCCGGCGGAAAGGGCTGCGTCTCGGGCCTCGCGACGGCGTTCCCGGAGGTCGTCGCCGACCTCGTGCACGAGCGAAGCCCGGCGGCGCACGCGATCCTTTCCGAGCTTCGGAGCGCGACGAGCGCGCTGCCGTTCATCGCGACACTGAAGGTGATCGCCGCCGAGCGCGGCGTACCGGTGCGGGAGGACGTCCGTCGGCCAGGCCGAACCCTCTCGCCGCCCGAGCGGGAGGCGGCGCTGGCGGCCCTGCGAAAGGCCCTGGTCGCGGACTGATCCCGGCCGGCCACCGGCGCATCCAGGGGCTAGTCGATCGCCCGTTCGCCGCTTCCCCGGGAGTGGAACACAGTCCCCAATGAGGCATCGGCATTCGGTCAACGGACCTTCGGCCATGGGTGTTCCCCAATGGGGTAATTGGCAGGCGGCTACTTAGATACAAGGATTCATTTCCCGTCTGACCACGCGAAACCTTCTCAAGAATCGGCCGCGAAACGGTCGAGAAGCAGGGCAGGCATTCAATACGGCGCCCAGAGCAAACCAATCCCCCACGTCCCGGCCGAGCCGCCCACGGAGGTGGTCCAACCGATGCCACGCCACCGCCAACGACGCAGCCACCGGACTCGAGCCCGCCGCCCGCTCGTCCTGCGTCCGGGGGCGATTGCCCCCCTCGCGCTCGCGGGCCTCGTGGCAGCGGTCCTGGCGATGCCGGTGTCGCCGGCGCTCGCAGGGGCTCCCAGCCGCGGCCCGGGCCCTCGCAGCAGCCAGACGAGGCCGGCGGCTCATCCCACGGGCACGGACCCTCTGTGGGGCCTCGGCGTCAGCAACTCCGCTGTGGACCCGCACGCGCTGGAGAGCGACATGGGGAAGGCCTTCGAGGCCCAGGGCGAGTACACGCCGCTATCGGGGTGGAGCTACCCGTTCGGATCGGTCCTCGATGCGAAGGACGCCGGGGCACGCGTCTATCTGAACATCAACTCGTGGCACGTCGTGGGCGACAAGAAGATCTGCTACCCGTTCAAGAACTACGCGAGCGGAGCGTACAACCCAATGCTCCAGAGGTGGGTCACCGAACTCCAGGCGTTCGACTACGACGACACCTTCATCACGTTCACGCACGAGCCGACGGCGCACAGCCTGTCACAGCCCAGTTGCGGGACGTCGTCGCAGTACATCGCCGCGTACGACTACGTGTACCACTATTTCCGGAACCACGGAATCACGTACCCGTTCATCTGGTGGATGGTGGCGTCCTCCTTCCGAAACGGCTACGCCGTGAACTGGCAGCCGCCGGCAAACGACTTCGACGTCGTCGCCGTCGACGGGTACAACCGGTTCGAGTCGGGGTTCTGGCGGTCGCCGGCGTACATCTTCACCGCCGCGCACGATTACGCGGCCTCGCTCGGCAAGCCGCTGCTGGTCGGCGAGATCGGCACGGTCGAGGACAAGCGCGAGCCGACCAGGAAGGCCGCTTGGATCACCGATGCCGCCACTCTGTTCAACTCGTGGGGCGTCGCCGGGATCCTGTGGAACGACGTGCAGACGTACC
This sequence comes from Actinomycetota bacterium, assembly GCA_035623615.1. Taxonomy (GTDB): domain Bacteria; phylum Actinomycetota; class UBA4738; order UBA4738; family UBA4738; genus DASPTB01. The sequence goes on along the minus strand of DASPTB010000091.1, from coordinate 1,619 downwards.
GGCCGGACTCGACCGCGCCGTCGCTCAACGCGTGGGTCGCGGCCAGCCGGGGTGGGGGCGGAGCGGCTCCGTTCGTCGCCAACGCGTCGGGCGTTCCGGGCGGGGAGGACACGACCTGGTTCTCGGGCTTCACGCCGGGTGAGGAGGTCGACCTGCACCTGAACAGCGGGACCGGACCGGTGGTCGGTACGGCGACGGCGGACTCAACCGGCTCCGCACACAACGTGAACCTCACGTTCCCCTCCCCGACGTGGGGCGGGAGCCACGCGCTCGTCGCGGTGGGCGACTCCAGCGGTGTGACCGCCCACGGGACGGCGTCGCTCTCGCCGGTCGAGCCTGCGACCTTCGACGTGGCGGCAGGCGACACGTGGACCTTCAACGGAATCGGGTTCGCGCAAGGCGAGAAGGTCACGGTCACGTTCCCGGGCGGGACGCCCGTGTCGAAGACGTCGGACGCGAACGGCTCCGTCACCATCCCGGCCGTCTCGCCGGCCGAGCCGGCGGCCGGCGGATACGTGCAGGTCCAGTCTCCATCGTTCTCGTTCCAGGTCCGCTTCCGCACCGACGCGACCCTCACCATGCCGGACTCGGCCGAGCCGCAGCAGCGGATCTCCGTGGCCCTGACGGGGTTCGGGGCGAGCGAGAACGTGGGTGTGGCCGTCCAGGGCGGCCCCAGCCTGGGAACGCTCGTCACGAGCAGTCGTGGGTCGGCCACGAGCTCGATCGTCCTGCGGACGACGTTCGGACATCCCGTCATCACGTTCACCGGAGCGAAGTCGCGTGTGACGAAGCAGAGCTCCATCTCGCTCGGCGCGACCCTGTCGCTCAGCCCCGCGACGGGCGCGAGCGGATCGACCGTGACGGTGACCTCGGGACCCGGCTGGGTGCCGGGCGAGGCCGTCCACGTGACCGTCGGCGGAACGGAGCTCCCCGACGTCAAGGCGGACGCCAACGGCGACGTCAGCGCGAAGGTCGTGATCACCCAACACCAGCCGGGCGGGGTCTTGATCCGGCTCTCGGACGACAAGCTCGGGGTCACGGCGAACGGAACGTTCACGATCACCTGACGCGGGCATCCCTCCGCGTCGGATCGTTCACCGGCGGCAACTCAAGGGGTTGCCGCCGGTGGCGTCTCCCGCTAGCGTGCCTGCTCCACCGGCTCTTGGAGCGGACATGTCGCAGGGCGTGCGGGACGCGATCGTCATCGGCGGCGGCCACAACGGACTCGCGTGCGCCGCGTACCTCGCCCGGGCGGGGCAGAATGTCCTCGTGCTCGAGCGCCGGGGCGTCCTCGGCGGCGCCGCGGTCACCGAGGAACCCTGGCCCGGCTACCGGGTCAGCTCGGCCTCCTACGTCGTGAGCCTCTTACCGCCCGCCGTGGAGCGCGAGCTCGAGCTCCGGCGCTTCGGCTACCGCGTCTCGATCGTCTCCCCCGACTACTACGTTCCCTTCCCCGACGGCACCTCGCTGACGCTCTGGGGCGACGTGCGCCGTGACGCCGAGGCGATCTCCGCATTCTCGAAGTCCGACGCCGACGCCTACGTGGAATTCGACCGCTACTTCGACCGTGTCGCCACGATCCTCAAGGACCTGCTGTTCGTCATCCCGCCGGGCATGCG
>DASPTB010000061.1:0-9038 GCA_035623615.1 Actinomycetota bacterium | reverse complement strand
CGATCCCCGTCAGGCACCCGAAGATGAGCCCGAGGCCGACCAGGATCTCGCCGAAGGTCACGACGTAGGCGAAGAACGCCGAGTGGTTCCCGATGAAATGCAGGTAGCTCTGGTACCAGCCGAAGTTGTTGGCCGCGTTCGGCCCCTTGACCATCGCGGGGGAGGTCACGTATCCGACGAACCCCTTCAGCGCGACGCCGTGGTCACGCAGCCAGGAGGTCGCGGGCATTCCGAACGCCCAGTGCCAGGTCCCGCCCTCGGCGCCGGTCAGCTTGCTCCAGCCCGCGTGCAGGAACTCGTAACCGATGTAGAGGCGGACGACCAGCCAGAGCCACGCCGCCCCGGTCGATGCGAAGAGCCACTTCGCGGCCTTCGGCTCCTCGATGTCGATGGTCTCAGCCATCTCTCTCCCTCCTTCTTCTCGTTGCGCCAAGCATCCGACGCAGGAGAACCCGGCCATACGGCCGGAGGACCCAACCCGGCTGGGACCTTCAGGCCCGAACGACCCGCTTCCGGAGCGTCCCGGCGAGGCCGGGACCTGCGAGAACCTCGCCGAACGGGGTCACGGAGCCCCCCAGGGCCGGGATGGGGCGCCGCGGGCTCAGGCGCCCGGCGTCTGCGTGTGTCGGGCCATGTAGGCGGCGGCCTCGGCCCGGCGTCCGACTTCGAGCTTCGACAGGATGCTCGAGACGTAGTTCTTGACCGTCTTCTCGGCGAGGTGAAGCTCCTCGCCGATCTGCTTGTTGGTGCGCCCGTCGGCGACGAGCGCCAGGATGCGCTCCTCCTGCGGCGACAGGCGGGCCAGCTTCTCGTCCTTCAGCAGGTGCTTGCCCTTGCGCAGCCGGTCGAGGACGGCGTTCGTCACCTGCGGGGCGAGCAGGCTCTTGCCGGCGGCCACTTCCCGGATGGCCTTGACGATCTCGGCGCCCTGGATCTGCTTGAGGACGTACCCGGACGCCCCGGCCATGATCGACGCGAACAGCGCCTCGTCGTCGGCGAAGGACGTCAGCATCAGCACTTGCGTCTTCGACCGATTGGCCCGGATCTCGCGCGTTGCCTCGATCCCGCTGCCGTCGGCGAGCCGGACGTCCATCACGACCACGTCGGGACGGGTCCGCGCGGCCTCGTCGATCGCGCCCTGGACCGTGCCGGCCTCGGCGCAGATCACGATGTCGTCGCTCGCCTCGAGCAGCGAGCGGATGCCGTCGCGGACGACCTCGTGGTCGTCGACCAGCATCACGCGAATCGGGGGCGCCACGCCACTATGCTCCCACCTGAGCCCCGCACCCTCAAGCGACGAGGGCCGGCCTCCGTCACACGGGGACGACCAGCCGGAGCGTCGTTCCCTCACCCGGAACGGATGAGATCTCGAGGTTCCCGCCCATCCCTGACGCACGCGCGCGCATGTTGACGAGCCCGTTGCCCGACCCGGTCGACGATGCGACGTCGAAGCCGCGGCCGTCGTCGTCGACGATCAGGACGACCGCCCCCCCTTCGCGGACGAGCGCAACCCGGACCGTGGTCGCCTCCGCGTGGCGGCCGACGTTCGAGAGCGCTTCGCGCGCGAGCTGGACCGTGTCCTCCGCCTTCGGCGCGAGCTCCGCGGCCGCGCGCGCCTCGACGTCGACGACCGTCACGATCCCCGTCTTCGACTCGAACTCCTCGGCGAGCTGGCGGAGCGCGACGTCGAGGCGACCGCCCGCGAGGATGCCGGGCCGAAGGCCGAAGATGTAGTTGCGCAGGTCGAGGATGACCCGGTCGAGCTCGTCGACCGCGCCCTCGATCCGGCGCGCCAGCGTCTCGTCGCCCACCAGCAGCGCCGTTCCCTGCAGTCCCATGCCCACCGCGAACAGCGACTGGATCACCCCGTCGTGCAGCTCCTTCGCGATGCGCTCGCGGTCGTCCATCAGCGACAGCCGCTGGAGCTCCTCTTGGGCCGTCGACAGCTCGAGCGAGACGGAGGCCTGCGCCGCGAAGATCTCGACGAGCCCAACGTCCTCGCTCTTGAAGCCCGGCGCCCCCGCGGGGTTCAGCAACGAGAGCGTCCCGAACACCTCTCCGCGGACGCGCAGGGGGATGAACATGGCCGGACCCGCCCCCGAGATCTCCAGCAGGCGGGGGTCGGCGCGGTCGTCGCTCGCCGCGTCCTCCAGGACGATGGGCTCGGCGCCGCGGATCACCGCGCCCGACAGCGAGCGTTCCACCGAGACCTCGATGCCGAGCAGTTCGTCGGCGTGCTTCCCGTCGGCGGCCACGACCGTCAGACCACCCTCGCCGCGCGGCAGCGCGATCATCGACGTCGCGGCCGAGGCGAGCTCGCGGGCGCGGGCCGCGACCAGCGAGAGCACGCGGTCGGAGGGGGCGCCTCCGAGGATCGCGGTGAGCACCTCGTGCGACGCCTGCAGCCACCGGCCGCGACGCGCCGTCTCCTCGTACAGGCGGGCGTTGGCAACCGCCACCCCGGCCTGCGCGGCGAGCACGACGAGCGTCTCCTCGTCGTCCTCGGTGAACTCATCGGCCCCGCGCTTCTCGGTCAGATAGATGTTTCCGAACACCTCGTCCCGCGACGTCACGGGAGCACCGAGGAACGACCGCATCGGCGGATGGTTGGGTGGGAAGCCGCTCGAACGAGGATCTTCCTGGATCGATCGCAGGCGCAGGGGATGCGCGTCGTGGATGAGCACGCCGAGGATCCCCCCGCCCGTCGGGGGATGACCGATCGCGCGGCGCTCCTCCTCGCTCACGCCCTCGGTGACGAACTCGATGATCCGGTCGCCGTCGCCGAGGATGCCGAGCGCCCCGTAGCGCGCGCCGGTGAGCTCGACGGCCAGCCCGACGATGCGGCGCAGGACCTCGTCGAGCGACAGCGCGGAGCTCAGCGAGAGCCCCGCCTCCAGGAGCAACTGATCGCGATCCGGGTTGCGGGACATAGCGATGCGAACGTATCACCGGACGGCGAGCGGCGAGCCCGGCGTCCGCGCGTTACGGGTGATCGTCCGTCCCCGGGCCGGTAGCGGGCCCGGAGGACTCGGCGAGCACGCGGCGAACCGCCTCGATGAGGGTCCGCGGCTCGGGCCGCCGCGGAAGGATCTCGACGCCGGGCTCGCGGAGGAGCGAAACCGGGTCGGACTCGCCGCTGAGGACGACGAGGGGCTTCCCCGCGCCTCGATACGTGAGCGCGAGCTCCCATGCGGGAGCCCCGAGACCCATCTCGTCGCTCTCCAGGCGGAGGTCGAGGACCACGACGTCCGTGTCGGACACGAGCGGACACGGCATCCCACGGCCGCCGATGCACTCGTATCCGGGGCCGGACGGGCCCGGGCACGTCGTGACGTCGAACCCGGCGTCCTCGAGCGCGCCGGCGAACCGCTCGCGCGACGGCATCCGCCACTCGACGACCAGGACGCGCCGTCCCCTGCGCGCAGGCTCCTGGCGCGAGCGCCCCGGGGACTCGTCCGACGCCTCGGCGCCCAGTTCGTTCGACCGCTCGCTGCGACCCACGGCCGCAGCATCGACCTTCCCGCCGCGGCGCCGAAGAGCCTCCCGGCCTCGTCCTTGCGGGCCGGTCGGGCACGCCTCGGTGTGCCGGCGAACGAGGAGCGGGAGGCGCTGTCGCGCCTCCCGCTCCGGCCGGTTCACGAGAGGGAGAGACCGGCCGAGTCAACCCCTCTTCGACGATTCCCCTTGCGAAGAGGGGTTCACGTCGCGATTGCAATGATGGATCGCCCCGGCGCCGCCCGCCCCGCCGAAGGTCCCGGGAACGCGGTGACCCTCGGCGACGACCCCATCCGCCACCCGCGAGGAGGGCCGTGGGGCCCTACGGACGTGCGGGCTCCCCGCCTACGGTCGTTTCCGAGACGGCGCGCGGAGAGACGACATGAACGTGGGACTGCCGCGGATGCACAAGGAAGCCGGCGAACGCCGCGACTTCCTTCCCAGGTTCGTGGCCGCCCTCGAGGCGGCCGGCGCGACCGCGATCACGCTCGAAGAGGGATACGGCGCCGGCATGGACATCCCGGCCTCGGCGTACGAGGCCGCCTCGTCGCGGGTGCGCTTCGGAACGTACGAGGACTGTCTCGAGCAGGACATGGTCGTCGTCGTCCGCTGCCCCGACGAGACCGGCCTGCGGATCCTTCGCCGGGGCAGCGTTCTCCTCTCGATGCTGCACTTCCCATCCTGGCCGTCGCGCGCGCGGCTCTTGGCCGGCATGGGCGTTCGGGCCGTCAGCATGGACGGGATCGTGGACGACCAGGGCCACCGGCTGGTCGAGGCCGTCGAGGCGGTCGGGTGGAACGGCGTGCAGGCCGCCTTCCGCGAGATCGCCTCCCTCCATCCGATGTTCAGCCACCCGGATCGCCGTCCTCTGCACGTCACGTGCCTGGGAGCCGGCGCCGTCGGGAGCCATGCGATCCGCGCGGCGACACGGTACGGCGATCCGCAGATTCGCGAAGAGCTCGTTTCGAAGCGGGTGCCCGGCGTCGAGGTGACCGTGGCCGACTTCGACCTCACGTGGCACGAGGACTACATGATCTCGCGACTGCACCGGACCGATCTGCTCATCGACGCGACCCAGCGCGTCGACTTCAGCCGTCCCGTGGTCCCCAACGACTGGATCGAGGTCATGCCGCCCGATGCGGTTCTGCTCGACCTTTCGGCCGACACCTACGACTTCTCGGTACGGCCTCCGAAGATCAAGGGCATCGAAGGGATTCCAGAGGGGAACCTCGACCAGTGGGTGTTCCACGAGAACGACCCCGCCTATGGACGACTCGACCCACGGGTTCGCAGCGTCAACCGCCGGCTTGCTCTGTCGTGCTACGCGTGGCCGGGACTGAAGCCCCTGCAGTGCATGGAGACCTACGGCTCGCAGCTCGAGCCGGTCGTCGAGCTGATCCTCGCCGATCCGGCGGCGGCGTGGGATCCGACGAGCGGATCGTACGAGCAGCGCGCGGTGGCGAGAGCGGAGGTGAGGACATGGCTGGCGACGGCCGCCGCCTGACGCTCGGGCTTCCCCGCATGCGAAAGGAAGCCGGCGAACGGCGCGACTTCCTGCCCCCGTTCGTCCGCGAGGTCGCCCCCCACGCGGCGCGGGTGGTCGTCGAGAACGGTATCGGCTCGGGAATGGGAGTCCGACAGGACGAGTACCAGGGTCCCGGCGTCGTCGTGGGAACGCACGAAGAGGCCTACGGCCAGGACGTCGTGCTCGTCGTGCGCGTGCCCGGGCCCGAGGAGCTCCGACTGCTTCGCCCGGGGGCGACCCTCGTGTGCATGCTCCACTTCCCCACGCGACCCGGACGGGTCTCCTTGCTCCGGCGCCTCGACCTCGAGGCCGTGAGCCTCGACTCGATCGTCGACGACGAGGGCAGGCGCCTGGTGGAGGATCCGGAGGCGGTGGCCTGGAACGGCCTCGACGCCGCGTTCGGTGCCCTCGAGCACACGCATCCCCGGTTCTGGGGGCCGCGGCGCCAGCCGATCCGGGTGACGATCCTGGGCGCGGGCGCCGTCGGCCGCGAAGCGGTGGAGGCCGCGACGAAGTGCGGGTCCCTCGCGCGCTTCGACCGGCTGGAGGCAACCGCCCTGCCGGGCGTGGAGGTGGTCACCGTCGGTCGCAACCTGACTCGCGTCGGCGCGTACATGCGCGACCGCCTCCGCGTGACCGACCTGCTCGTCGACGCCACGGCGCGACACGAGCCCGGCCAGCCGGTCGTGCCGAACACGTGGATCGGACTGCTGCCGCGCCACGCCGTCGTCTGCGACCTCGCCGTCGACGGCTACGAGCTCGACGCCGACGAACCGACGGTTCGCGGCCTGGAGGGCATTCCCGCCGGGAACCTCGACCGTTGGGTCATCGAAACCGACGATCCCCTGTGGGACGCGACGATCCCATCGGGAGTCGATTCCAGGAATCGCCGCGTGGTCGTCTCGTGCTACTCGTGGCCCGGCGTCCACCCCCGCGCGTGCATGCAGCGATACGACACGCAGCTCACGCCGTTGCTCGCGATCCTGCTCGACCGCGGAGGAGTGGGCGGGCTGCGGCCACTGCGAGGTCCGCAGGACCGTGCGCTGCTGCGCGCGAGTCTCCGCAGTTGGCCGAGCCGCGAGGACGTCCGCCGCTCGGCCACGCCGCGATCGGGCTCGCCGATCCTTCGCCGGCGGGCGGCGCGTCGTCCGGCACGGTCGCCGAACCGGTCCCTCACGCAGTCCGCGGGGAGCCGGCCCGCCACTGCGCGTCAGCAGATCCTGGGGAGCTGATCACCGGCGAGCATGACGAGCGGGCGCGTCCCGCCCAAGCCGGTTCGGACCCGCACGCCGCGACCTTCCTCGACCGACCCGACGATCGCGGCGGATGCCCCCATGGGATCGCTTCTCGCCGCGGCGAGCACCGCCTCGGCATCCCCGCTCGCGACGACCGCGACGCACACGCCTTCGTTCGCCACGTACATCGGGTCGAGGCCGAGCATCTCGCACGCGGCGCGAACCGGGTCGAGGATCGGGAACGCCGACTCGTCGGTCGTGATCCCCACCCCGGACGCTTCCGCGATCTCGTTCAGGACGCTCGCCACGCCGCCGCGCGTCGCGTCGCGCATGGCCCGGAGGTCGCCGGCGCCGAGCATCGCGCGCGCGACGCCGGAGAGCGGCGCCGAGTCGCTGCGGAGCGTACCGTCGAACTCGATGCCGGCGCGCCGCGACATGACGGCGACCCCGTGCGACCCGATCGGCCCCGACACCAGGACGGCATCGCCGGGCCGCGCACGTTCCGGACCGACCTCCACGCCGCGCGGGACCAGGCCGATGCCCGCGGTGGTGACGTACAGCCCGTCGGCGCCGCCGCGCTCGACCACCTTCGTGTCGCCCGTCACGAGCCGCACCCCCGCCGCGCGGCACGCCTCGGCCATCGACGCGACGACGCGCCCCAGGTCCTGCATCGGGAGCCCCTCCTCGAGGATCAGGCCGGCCGAGAGGAACAAGGGGGTCGCGCCCATCATCGCGAGATCGTTGACGGTCCCGTTCACCGACAGCGCGCCGATGTCCGAGCCGGGGAAGAACCTCGGCGTGACGACGAATCCGTCGGTGGTGAACGCCAAGCGCACGCCGTCGAGCTCGACGACGGCCGCGTCGCCGAGCCGCGCGAGCTCCGCGCCGCCGAACGCCGGGACGAAGACCGTCCGGATCAGGTCGGCGGTCAGCTTCCCGCCGCTCCCGTGGCCGAGCAGCACGGCGTCGCCCGGCGGCAGCGGCACGGGACACGCGAGCGCCGGCACCTCCCGCGCGGACACCCCGGAGGCGGACGCGTCGGGGGCGGTCACGACGTCACCGCCTCGCGACGGCGGCCGGCGAGGAAGTACGCCGCGCACGCCCCCTCCGTCGACACCATCGGCGCGCCGAGCGGGTGCTCCGGCGTGCACTCGGTGCCGAAAGCCGGGCAGTCGTGCGGCTTCGCACGCCCCTGGAGCACCATTCCGGCGATGCACAGCTCCGACTCGGGAACTTCTTCGACGACCTCGGGGAACCGGACCTCGGCGTCGTGCGCACGGTACGCCTCGGTGAGGCGCAGGCCGCTGTTCGGGATCGGGCCGAGGCCGCGCCACGCGCGGTCGCACGGCTCGAACACCTCGGCGACGACACGCATGGCGGCGGCGTTGCCCTCGCGCACGACCGAGCGCACGTACTGGTTCTCCACCTCAGCCCGGCCCTCCTCCAGCTGGCGAACCGTCATATGGATGCCTTCGAGCAGGTCCAGCGGCTCGAACCCGGTGACCACGATGGGGACGCGGAACGTCTCGGTGATCGGCTCGTACTCGGTCCACCCCATCACCGTGCACACGTGGCCCGGCGCGAGGAACGCCTGCACCCGGTTGCCCGGCGCGGACAGGATCGCGAGCATCGCCGGAGGGACGAGCACGTGCGCGACGAGCAGCGTGAAGTTCTCGACGTCCTGGAGCCTTGCCTGCCGCACCGCCATCGCGTTCGCCGGCGCCGTCGTCTCGAACCCGACGGCGAAGAACACGACGGTGCGGTCGGGGTTCGCCTTCGCGACCTCGAGCGCGTCGAGCGGCGAGTAGACGACGCGGACGTCGCCGCCGGCCGCGCGCGCCATGAACAGGTCCTCGCTGGAGCCGGGGACGCGCAGCATGTCGCCGAACGAGCACAGGATGGCGTCGGGCCGCTTCGCGATCGACACGGCCCGATCGATGATCGACAGCGGCGTCACGCACACGGGGCATCCGGGGCCGTGCACCATCTCGACCTCCGGCGGCAACAGCTGGTCGATGCCCTGGCGGATCAGCGTGTGCGTCTGGCCGCCGCAGACCTCCATGATCGTCCACGGCCTCGTCACGGTGCGGCCGATGTCGGCGAGGACCCCCTTCGCGATGTGCGCGTCGCGGTACTCGTCGACGAACTTCACGACGCCGCTCCTTCCCGCGACACGGGCGCCTCGGTCGGGAGATCGATGCCCTCGAGGTTGCCCATCTCCTCGAGCAGCGCGTAGGAGCGCGCGGCCTCCTCCTCGTTGACCACCGAGATCGCGAACCCGACGTGCACGATGACGAACGACCCCAAGCCGACGTCGGGCGCGTACTCGAGGCACGCGCGCCGCTGGATGCCGCCGAAGTCGACCATCCCCATGCGCATGTCGTTCTCCTCGAACACCTCGATCACCTTGCCCGGAACGCCGAGACACATCCCGGCCTCACCTCCCCTCGGCGCCCGCGGCCGCGCGTCCGTGCGCGACGAGCACCTGTCCGAGACTGATCCCTCCGTCGCCGACCGGGACCTCGCGCGGGACGAAGACGCGGAAGGCGATCCGCTCCAAGCGTTCCACGACGTCGGTCAGCAACAGGTCGTTCTGGAACACGCCACCGGCGAGACAGACGCGGTCCAGTCCCCGGTCCTCGCGGACCCGTCGGCAGACGCGCTCGATCGCGGCGGCGACGGCGCGGTGGAAGCGCGCCGCAACCATGGCGGCGGGAACGCAGCGGCGGAGATCGCCGACGACGGCAGCGACGACCGGCCGCGCGTCCACGATCTCGCCGTCG
>DASPTB010000057.1:0-8808 GCA_035623615.1 Actinomycetota bacterium | reverse complement strand
TCGTCGACGTGCAGCAGCACGGGGTCGTTCACGATGCCGCCGTCCGGCGCCGTCACGATCATGTACTTGCCCTGCTTGACGGCGCACTTCGTCAGGTCGCGGCACGTGATCCTGTCGATCAGGCGATCGGCGTCGGGACCGCTCACCTGGACGGTGCGCTCCACGCCGACGTCGTAGATCACGACGTCGTTGACGAGCGCCCAGTATTCCTTGGTGATGTCGTCGAAGTAGCCGGGCAGGTACATGTGGTTGTAGATGTCGTAGGCCGTGCACCCGTCCCGAAGCGTCGCCTCGAAGAACGGCGAGCGCCGGTACCAGGGTCCGAAGTAGAGCGTCGTGCTGCCCGAAGCGAGCGCTCCCGTCGACGTCGTTTCCATCGCAGCCCCCTTGTCGGTGTGGGCGGCCACTCTAGCGGCGAAGGCGGCCCGGTATCATCTGGCGACCCCCGGGACCGGGGGCTCGACCTCATGGAAAGGGAAAGGCGACCTCGGTGGCAGCGAACACCTACGACGCGATCGTGATCGGCGGCGGGCACAACGGCCTGGTCGCCGCCGCGTACCTCGCGAAGTTCGGCAAGAGCGTCGTCGTTCTCGAGAAGCGCGACAAGACGGGCGGCGCCGCGGACACGAGCAGTCCCTGGGCCGACGCGCCCGAGTTCAAAGTCACGACGCTCAGCTACACGATCAGCCTGATGCCGCCCTACATCGTGAAGGACCTCGGACTGAAGGATCACGGCTACAAGGTGAACCCGCTGGGGCTCGGATACACCCCTCACCCCGACGGGCGCGCGCTGATCGAGGGCGAGGACCAGCGCTCGTACGACTCCTACTGCCAGTATTCGAAGAAGGACGCGGACGCCGTCGGGCCCTTCTACGAGTGGATCGGGCGCATCGCCAAGTTCATGCATCCGCTGCTCGATCGCACGCCACCGCACATCTCGTCGACGAGCTTCCGCGACGCGATTGACGTCGGCCGCCTCGCGTGGTCGCTGCGCAAGGACTTGGATGAGCGCACGGTCGCCGACATCACCCGCCTGTTCACGATGAGCGCCGCGGACCTCCTCGAGCGGTGGTTCGAAGATCCCGTCGTCATCGGCGTCCAGTCGGTCAACGGGATCATCGGGACGTGGGCGGGGCCGATGGCGCCCGGCACTGCGTACGTCCTCATGCACCACTCGGTCGGCGAAGAAGTCGAGGGGCAGGTGGCGTCGTGGGGCATGCCGGAGGGCGGGATGGGCGCGGTCTCCGACGCTATTCGGTCGTCGGCGGAACGGTTCGGCGCGACGGTGCGCGTGAACGCGCCGGTCGAGAAGATCCTCGTGCGCAGCGGCCGCGCGACGGGCGTGGTGCTCGAGGGTGGCGAGGAGCTCCGCGCGAAGGTCGTCGTGACCGCCTGTCACCCGCAGATCACGTTCCTGCAGCAGATCGACCGCGCGCAGCTCCCCGACGAGTTCGTCCACGACATCGAGCACTGGCGGTCGCGGTCGGGCACGGTGAAGATCAATCTCGCGCTCGACGGACTGCCGGAGTTCACGGCGAACCCGGGGTTCGACCCGGAGATCCACGGCGGCGCGATCAGCATCATGGAGGACCTCGACTACCTGGAGACTGCGTTCCAGGAAGCCCGGTCCGGAAAGGCCGCAACGTCGCCGTTCTCCGATTGCGAGATCCCGACCGTGTTCGACAAAACGCTCGCGCCGGAGGGCAAGCACATCATGTCGATGTTCACGCAGTGGGTGCCGGACACGTGGAGCGAGGAGCCCCACCACGAGGAACTCGAGGCGTACGCGGACCGCCTGACCCAGCGGTTCGAGGAGGTGGCGCCGGGTTTTCGGAAGCTGATCCTGCACCGGCAGATCATCGGGCCGTACGAGATGGAGCAGGAGTACGGACTGATCGGCGGCAACATCTTCCACGGCGAGCTCACCGTCGACCAGCTGTTCCACATGCGTCCGGCGGTCGGGTACGCCGACTACCGCACGCCGATCAAGGGGCTATACCAGGCGTCGAGCGCCACGCACGCGGGCGGCGGGGTGAACGGCCTCCCCGGGCACCACGCGGTCAGGGAGATCCGCAAGGACAAGGCTCTCTGATACATCGGCCGTAGACTCCCCGTATGCTGGCATGTGCGGCCTGCGGATTCGAGAACGCTGCAGGGAAACGGTTCTGCACCGAATGCGGCGCGTCTCTGCTGAGCGCATGCCCTGCATGCGGCGCGCCGATCGTGGGAACCGAGAAGTTCTGCGGCGACTGCGGTGCGGCTCTCGTGACGCCCTCCGCTCCCGGGGAGGACCGGTCGGCCGTGGCTCCCGGCCCCGCCACCGAGCGGCGGCTGGTGAGCGTCCTGTTCGCCGATCTCGTTGGATTCACGACCCTGTCGGAGTCGCGCGATCCGGAGGAGGTGCGCGAACTGCTCTCGCGCTACTTCGACACGTGTCGCGCCGTGGTCGAACGCTACGGCGGCGCCGTGGAGAAGTTCATCGGCGACGCCGTCATGGCCATCTGGGGCGCGCCGGTCGCGAACGAGGACGACGCTGAGCGGGCCGTTCGAACGGCCCTCGAACTCGTCGACGCCGTCGCCGCGCTCGGATCGGAGGTGGACGCCCCTGGGCTGCGGGCGCGAGCCGGCGTCCTGACCGGGGAAGCAGCCGTGAACCTGCGAGCCGTCGGGCAGGGGATGGTCGCGGGAGACCTCGTCAACACCGCGTCGCGCATCCAGTCCGCGGCGGAACCGGGCGGCGTGCTCGTCGGCGAGACGACGTACCACGCCGTGCAGGGTGCGATCGCGTTCGAGGACTGGGGACAGCTCGACCTGAAGGGCAAGGCCGAGCCGGTGCGCGCGTGGCGGGCAGTGCGCGTGATCGCCCAGCGCCGAGGCGTCGGACGGGCAGAGGGGCTGGAGCCGCCCTTCGTCGGACGCGACGACGAGCTTCGGCTGGTCAAGGATCTCCTGCACGGCGCGGCCCGGGAGCGCCGGGCTCGTCTCGTCTCGGTCACCGGCGTCCCCGGGATCGGCAAGTCGCGCCTCGCATGGGAGTTCCTGAAGTACGTGGACGGACTGGCGGAGAGCTTCTACTGGCATCAGGGCCGCTCCCCCGCGTACGGCGAGGGCGTGACGTTCTGGGCGCTGGGCGAGATGGTCCGCATGCGGGCGGGGATCGCCGAATCCGAGGACGCCGCCTCGACGCGCGCCAAGCTCGGCGCGGCGATCGCCGAGTTCGTCTCCAGTCCGGAGGAGCGCCGCTGGATCGAACCTCGCCTGACCCACCTGCTCGGTCTCGACGACGCGCCTCCCGGCCAGCGGGAGGAACTGTTCAGCGCGTGGCGAACGTTCTTCGAGCGCATCGCCGAGCGCGGACCCGTCGTCATGGTCTTCGAGGACATGCAGTGGGCCGACCCGGGACTGATCGACTTTGTCGAGTCGATCCTCGAGTGGTCCCGCAACGTCCCGATCCTCGTGCTCACCTTCGCTCGCCCCGAGTTCTCCGAGCGCCGGCCGACGTGGGGTGTCGGGCAGCGGAACTTCTCGTCGCTGCACCTCGATCCGCTGGGGTCCGACGCGATGCACCGGCTGCTCGGCGGCTTCGTTCCGGACATGCCCGAAGATGTCGTGGAGCAGATCCTGGCCCGCGCCGAGGGTGTGCCGTTGTATGCGGTGGAGACCGTACGCATGCTCGCCGACCGTGGGGCCCTTCGTCCCCGGGACGACATGTACGAGGTGGCAGGCGACCTCGGCGACCTCACCGTTCCCGACACGCTGCACGCCCTCATCGCTTCCCGGCTCGACGCGCTGGACCCCGCCCAGCGATCGCTGCTGCAGGACGCCGCGGTGCTCGGCGCGTCCTTCACGACCGAAGCGCTCTCGGCCGTGACCGGCGTCGAGACCACCGGCCTCGAGGCAAACCTTCGGGCGCTCGTTCGCAGGGAGATGCTCACGCTCGACGCGGACCCGCGTTCGCCCGAACGCGGGCAGTACGGGTTCGTCCAGGGCCTGATTCGCGAGGTGGCGTACTCGACGCTGGCGCGAACCGACCGGCGGAGCAAGCACCTTGCGGTCGCCCACCACTTCGAGTCGGTCGACGACGACGAGTTCGCGGGCGCCGTCGCCGCGCACTACCTCGAGGCCTACCGCGCGAGCCCGGAAGGTCCCGACGCCGAGGCGGTCGCCGCGCGGGCGCGTGATTGGTTGTCGCAGGCGGGTGAGCGCGCACTGTCGCTCGGTTCCTCCGAGCAGGGCATGGTGTTCCTCGAGCAGGCGCTCGCGATCACCACGGAGGGCCCCGAGCGTGCGGCTCTGCTGGAGCGAGCCGGCGAAGCCGCCGCACGCGCAGCCATGTTCGAACGAGCGATCGCGCTCCTGGACGAAGCCACGGACTATTACGCGAGCGCCGGCGACGCCGCCGGAGCCGGCGTCGTGACGGCGAGGTGCGCACGATCGCTGAACTACGTCCAACGCTACGCGGAGGCCGTCGAACGGTGCGAGCGGGCTTACGCGGCACTGGGGCCGGAGGGGGACGAGCGGGCCCGCGCGGAGCTCGCGGTGGCACTGACGTTCACGCTGAACCGGTGGGCCGACGGGTCGGCGGAGCGAGCGCTGGCGTGGGCCGAGATCGCCGTGCCGCTCGCCGAGCGGCTCGACGACGTCGTGTTGCTCGGTACCGCCATCGAATCCAAGGGAACCGTGCTGTTCGATCTCGGCAGACACCGCGAGGCCACCATGCTGGCTCGCGGGTGCTATGAACTGGCGGAGAGCGCGGGGTCGACGATTGATCAGGCCCGGGCATTGCTCACACTGAGCCTGTACGTCCAGGACGAAGACCTGCGCAGGTCGATGACGCTCGCCTTGGAGGCGGCCGAGCTTGGTCGCAGAGCGGGCGACCGGGTGGTGGAGACCACCAACCTGCTGAACGCTGCCGAGACCGCGGTGTTCCTGGGGGAACGCAGCAGCGCGGAGGAGGCGCTCGCGCAGACGAAGGATCTCGTGGGTCCGGAGGTTCGCCCATGGGCCGACTCCATCGACGCCGCGCTGCGGGCACTCCGTGGGGACACGGACGAGGCGGTGCGCCTTCTCGACGAGCTCGCCCCGACGTTCAACGCGACGGGGTTCCTGCAGTCGCGCACCACCTTCCTTCGATTCCGGTCGTTCGTGCACCTCGCGGCGGGAAACCTCGAGGAGGCTCGCCGCAGCGCGGCGGCGGCGGTTTCCCAGGATCCGGCCGGCATCAACAGCGCGCTCGCCCTCGCAATCCAGGCCCGCGCCACGCTCTGGCTGCGAGATGTCGACGGCGTCGAGGAGGCGCTGCGAGGCATGGAGACGTTCCGCGGCAGATGGAGCGGCGCGGCACGCGAAACGACGCGGGCCGGGCTGGCGGCGCTGCGGGGAAACATCGAGCAGGCGACCGAAGGCTACCGCCGCGCGGCCGACGAGTGGCGGGCGATGGACGTTCCGCTCGACCTCGCGCTGTGCAAGCTGGACACGGCCACGCTGCTCGGGCGGGACGCTGCCGGAGAGGAACCAGCGCGCGAGGCCCGAGAGATCCTGGAACGGATCGGTGCGACGGCCTTCCTCGAGCGGCTGGAGGAGCTCACCCGGATCGAGTCCGGCTCACCGGCCTAGGCCACGAGCGGCTCCTCAGAAGGGCTTGAAGACCATCAGCCACAGGATGACTGCCAGCCCGCCCAATCCGACCCCGAGGATCACGAGCGGTACCGGAGACGCCGCCAGTCGGTCGATCTCGCTCCGGTCACTCGTCTCCGCGGCCACCGCGACGGCAGCGCGGACCCTCCGGTAGTACGGAATCGCGAGGGCAACCAGGACGCCGGCCATCGCGACGAACAGCACCACCGAGGTCCACAGCCACCCAGACGACCACCAGTGCCCGGCGAACGCGGCGGCGAAGCCGCCGACACCGAGCAGCGCCATTCCCGCGTACGTGGAGCCGCGGGCGGACGCCGATGCGTCGAGGAGTGCCGTCATGCGCTCGGGGTCGCGCTCGCGACGCAATCGCATCCCGGCTGTGGCCGATGTGCCGTGGCCCGCCACGAACAGCAGAAGGCCGCCGAGGTGAACGAACACCCAGAAGTCGTACACGGCGGCAGTGTAGGCAGCCTCGAACGGCTCGTCGCCGGATACCGGACGTGACCCTCGGACTCGGTGGAGTGTCGGGGGGGTTCAACGCCTGGATGGAGCCCGGCGCCGCTCATGGCTGTCGTTTCAGACTTAGACTTCTGGGTACGAGCAAGGAGCAATTGTCTGCTGGATTCCCTGCCGGTCCGCCCTAGGCCCTCGCCCTCGTAGCTCAGTGGATAGAGCAACGGTTTCCTAAACCGTGTGTCGGAGGTTCGATTCCTCCCGGGGGCACCAAATCTTTGTCGTGTTTCGGGTGATGCTCGACGTTCCGGCGTCACCTGATCCTGGACACGGCTCCATGTGTCCCCGGCGCCATCCCATGAGCAGCGGCTCGTGTTGAAACGGCCAGTAGGCATGGGTGCTCGTCGCCGCCGGCTTCACCCAGACGATCTCGGCGTGGTTCAAGATGTCGAGCTCGTCCCACAGCCGCCCGATGAGCCCGGCGTGACGATGCGCATGAAAGACGTACCAGGCGGCGTGTGCCTCCTGTGACGCGTTGTGGAGACGGAGGTCAAGCCCGGCAGGGCTGCACCCGATTGTCCTGAGGACGAGCGAGCGTCCCGCTCGCTTCGCATCGAAAGGGAACCGCAATGGCGATGCCCAATCGCGACCCCCGTCCCCAGGGTCTCGCTCGTCGCGGACGCGTCCGCGAGCGGCTCATGGCTCGCGCCGGGTTGGAGATCCCCACGAACCTGGTGCCCGGGTACCTGGATGTGGGCGGTCTGCGTCGCACGTACTGGCTCGCGCCGCCCCCCGTCCCCGACGCGCCCCTGCTCCTCGTGCTGCACGGTGGCGGCGGGGCCGGCCCCGGCATGGCCGCGCTCACGGGCCTCGCGACGCGCGGCCCGGCCGCCGGTTTCGCGGCCGTCTTCCCGGACGGGTGGGGGCGCGTCTGGAACGACGACCGCCGCGCCCCGGGATTGGCGGGACGCGAGGCCGTGGACGACGTCGGCTTTCTGCGCGCGTTGGTGGCGCGGCTGTGCGCGGAGCGGGTCGCCCGACCCGACCGCGTCGCGGCGGTCGGCATCTCCAACGGCGCCTTCATGGCGGAGCACGTCGGTCGTCACGGACTGATTGCGTTGTCGAGCCTGGTCCTGATCGCGGGTGGCGCCACCCAGAGGTCGAGGACCGCACTCCAGGTACCGGCCGCCCCCGCCTCGGTGCTCGCGTTCCACGGAACGGCGGATCCGCTCGTTCCGTACGCCGGTGGTCCGATCGGCTCGCTGGGACGGATGGCCGCGCGCCGGGATCCACAGGCGAGGCGCGGAGTCGCCGCCCCCATCGAGACGGTCGCTCGCGACTGGGCGGCGGTGGACGGCTGCTCTGCCCAACCCGTCGTCGAACGCTTCCCCGCACCGGCGAGCGAACTCGCCACGACACGCCTCACCTGGCAGGCATCGGGTCGGGACGCCGTCGTGCTCTACCGGATCGAGCGTGGCGGGCACACCTGGCCGGGCGGCGCGCAGTACCTGCCCGAGCGTCTGGTTGGTCCCGTCGCGCGACACCTCGACGCGACCGGCATCCTACTTTCCTTCGCATCGAGGATCTGACGGCGCAGGCGTTCGCGGGCGACGCTACGCGCCGGGCGCGCGCGCCGCGGCACTGTCGTGACCATCCCCGCGGGAAGTCGCACTCCTGAGCATGAGGAGGCCCCAGACTCCCACCAGCCCGACGACCACGAAGAGCGCGAGGTAGACCCACGCGTACGGGGAGCTCCAATCCACCGCGGAACCGTACCGGAGCAACGCGACGCCCTGGAGCAGCCCGAGGATCAGCGCCCCGGCCCAGACGTGTCGCGTCCTGAACCGGTCGCCGTCCCGAACGGCGAGGCCCGCCACGATGCCGATGCCGACGAACCAGGCGGACAGCGCCTGCGAGGTCAGCGGCGTCAGCGGCCACGGCCAGCGCGTGATGAACGCCGCGCTCGCCGAGAGGAGCCCGAGTCCGGTCACGAGCAGCGCGGCCGAGAGCACTCCGGCAACCCAGCGAAAGGGCCGGGTCATGAGGTCGCGCGCCGGGGGATCGGCCCCCGGAGTTCGGAGCTCGGCGACGATGAGCGCGGCGAGCGCCACGGGTACCACGACGTAGACGGCGAGCCACCCCCAGGCCGCGATCCGCGCCGTGGTCTCCCCCTCGTGGAAGTGGAACAGCCCGGTGTGCAGCAGGGTCGCGGCGAGCTTCATGATCGAGACGGCGAGCACGCCCCACGAGATCGGCGTCACCTCCGCCCAGGTGCGACCCCGCGTCGCCGGGAACAGTAGGAAGAACGCCGCGAGGTAGAAGGCGCCGTCGACGGCCGCGGTCAGTGGAACCGCGATGGTCCATGCGAAGAACTGATCGGTTCGGCTCGACAGGACGAAGAGCTGCAGCGCCGCGAGGAGCACGAGCGCACTCGCCACGTAGAAAAGGAAGGTGAGTCCCGGCAGGACCTGCCGAACCTTCGTCTCCGAGGCCATACGCGCGGAGTCTAGGTGCGGCCTCAGCTGCGGCGCAAGCAGATTCCCTCGACCGCGTGACCGTGCGTCACCAGCTGAAGGACGTTGCACACCCCGTATCGGCGAGAGTCGGTAGGCTGTTCGTTCCATGTCATCCCCCATCATCCGGACCGAGCAGCTGCAGCGACGCTTCGGCGAGGTCGAGGCGCTGAAGGGCGTCGACCTCGAGGTCGATCGCGGCACC
>DASPTB010000040.1:0-3456 GCA_035623615.1 Actinomycetota bacterium | reverse complement strand
CGCGCCATGCGATCCTTGCGCGCGACCAGCGCCTCGACGACCTTCGGGTCGAGCACCGAGCCGCCCCGGGCGACCTCGGTGAGCGCCCGGACGAGCTCCTCGACGTCGGCGATCCGCTCCTTCAGCAGGTAGCCGAGGCCGGCGGCCCCGTCCTTCAGCAGCTCGTAGGCGTAGTCCTCCTCCGCGTACTGCGACAGGACGACGACGCCGACGGCAGGGTGCTCGGCACGGATCTGCCGGGCCGCGTCGATGCGCTCGGTGGTGTTCGTGGGCGGCATTCGGATGTCGGTGAGTACGGCCTCGGGCTCGACCTCCGCAACGGCGGCGAGCAGGCCGGGCAGGTCCTCGACGGTGGCGACGAGGTCGATCTCGTCGACACCGGCCAGCAGGGAGGCCGTCCCCTCCCGCACCAGGTAGTTGTCCTCCGCGAAGACGATGCGAACCGGCACGGCCGGATGGTACAACGGCGGTCCGGAGCGATCCGGCCGGACAAGGGGCGGCCTCGAGGCCGGGCGGGGGAAGGAGCCACGTGAGCATCAGGGTCGTGCTGGCCGACGACAACGTGCTGGTCCGCGAAGGGGTACGGGCCCTGCTGGAGGCGTCGGACGGCGTCGACGTGGTCGGCGTCGCCTCCGACGCGCCGTCGCTCATGGAGACGGCCGGCGCGCTCGGTCCCGACGTCGTCGTGACCGACATCAAGATGCCGCCCAACTTCCGCCTGGAGGGAATCGACTGCGCCCACGAGATCCGCGCGCGGCACCCCGACACGGGCGTCGTCGTGCTCTCGGCGCACGACGACGAGGAGTACGCCCTGGCGCTGCTCGGGCAGGGCCGAAGCGGTCTCGCGTACCTGCTGAAGGACCGCCTCGCGGAGGGCGACGAGCTGGTGCGCGCGATCCACGAGGTCGCCGCCGGCGGCTCGGCGGTCGACCCGGGGATCGCGGCCCGGTTGTCGGGACGAGAGGAAGCCGGCGAAGAAGACCGGCGCATCCTCGACATGATGGCGGCCGGCATGGGCTACGCCGAGATGGCGGAGGCGCTCGGCACGACGCAGGAGGCGCTCGACCATCGCGTCACCGCGCTCTTCGGGCGGCTCGCGTCCGACGCCGGGGGCGGAACGTCGCACGCCGTCGACGAGCTCAAGAAGCTGCACGCCGCCGTCGTGGACGCGGAGTCCTCGGCGCGGACGCTTCGCCAGTTCGTTCCCGCGCAGCTCGCCGAGCGGCTGGCGCGGGAGGGCTCGGTCGCCGACCTTCAGGAAGAGCTCGAGGTCACGATCCTGTTCTCCGACATCCGCGGCTACTCGACGCTCGCCGAGAAGCTGTCGCCGCGCGAGGTCGCCGACGCGATGGCGCGCCACTTCGCCGCGATGGCCGAGGTGGTCGCGGCTCACCAGGGGTCGATCGACCAGTTCGCCGGCGACGCGATCATGGCCGTGTTTTCCACGACCGAATCCCAGGCCGACCACGCGGGGCGCGCGATCCGGTGCGCGCTGGCCATGCAGGCGCGCCAGCAGGCGCTGAACACCGAGGCCGACCGGATGGGGCTGCCGCCGCTGGGGATGGGGATCGGCGTGAACACCGGGCAGGTCGTCGCCGGGACGCTCGGCGGGAGCGGCCGGCTCGAGTACACGGTGCTGGGCGACGCGGTCAACGTCGCGGCGCGCCTGCAGACCGAGGCGGCCGCCGGCGAGGTGCTCGCGACCGCCTCGACGGTCGCGGCGGTGCCGAGCCTGGACGCCGAGCCGGTCGGCGCGCGGCAGGTGAAGGGGCGCACCGAGCCGATCGACGTCTTCCGCGTCTTCGTCGGCGCGGGATGAGCCGGCGGCGTCAGCCGGCTTCCAGCGACTCCACGTAGGCCCGCAGGTCGGGAAGGTGGGCGAAGGCGTGGCCGAACGGGCGCTTCGGCGCTCCGAGGACGGCGGCGAGCACCTGACCGAGACGTTGGCGCTGTGCGGTCTCGTAGAACGCCTTCGTCGTCCACTCCGCGTCGTCCATGTGGCGGATCTCCTCCAGCAGCTGGCGGTGGGTCTGGGACGCCTGGGTCCGCACTTCCGAGGGCGTCAAGGAGAGCTTCGCCTCGTGCCATTCGGCGTTCAGCGCGTCGATGCCCTCGGGTCCCTTCGCGAACGCTTCCTCTATGGAAGGGACGACGCCGTCGCGCCACTCCTCGATCGTCTGCAGCGCGATGGCCTCCCACGTCTCGAGGTGCGCGACCAGATCCTTCGCCGACCAGTCGCCGCCGCCGATCGTCGCAGGGCGAGCTGCCTGGTCGTCGGTGAGACGGTCGTACAGGCCGCCGACCGCCGTACGGCCTTCCTCGAGGACGTCGACGGCCCGGTCGCGAGTCGGGAGTGCCACGGCCGGAGCATAGCCCCAGCGGCCTGGCCTGCGACGGCATTGTATATAACGACCATAGAGTTGGTTGACATCTGCCCCGAACGGGGGATATGGTCGCGTCCAGAAGCGTCGAGGAAGGGATCGCCATGGGAACGCATCTGGCCTTCTGGGTGGTGGGAATCGGCTCGGTCACGGCGCTGGTCGCGTGGCTGTTTCTCGTCGCCGGCGCGGAGGGCGAGCGACTGGGCTCCGACCTCGAATGCCGGGTGCCGGGTCGCCCCGCGGCGCCCGCGGCCGGGTCCGCTCCGCGGCCCGATCGCGCTCCGGGTCTTCGCCGGGTCGCCGACCCGGAGTACGGCCTGATGATCTTGTCCGAGCCGGAGAACGGGGACTGGGATCAGGCCGGCCGCCTTCCGGCGAGCGCAATGGCCTGAGTCGCCACGCGACCTGGTCGCCGAGCTTGGCGTTGATGCAAGGGGAGTGGCAGGGAAAACGAGCCGAAAGAACTACAGAAGTAACTTGATCGGAATACTCAAGAACTGCTAGGATCCACCCGCTGGCTGACCAGACAGACCGGAGGCCGCGACACCTGAAGGGTGCCGCGGCCTCTTTTTCATTTGAGGGGGGCACGACCGTGAACCAGAAGTCGGCGACGAAGGACGCAAACGGCGTGCTTCCGGTCGAGCTGGCGCTCACGGACGAGGAGAAGGAGATCCTGATGCGCGTGGTCGGGATCATCCGCCGTGTCCGGTACGGCGCGGTCAGCCTGGTCATCCACGACGGCAAGGTGATGCAGGTGGAGACCGAGGAGAAGTTCCGCCTTCGGTGAGGCCCCCGCCGCGCGGGGGCGCCGCCGGTTCGATCGGCACCCAGGGAGGAGGTGACGCCGGGAGACACGCACTCGGCAGACGAGCAGTACCACTCGAAGTGGGACTTCCCGACGGCTCGAGCTGAGGCGAAGACCCGGCGCCACAAATGGTGGCGACGTCATCTCAGGTTTCCAACGAAAGGACACAACGACCGTGAGGAAGAAGAAGAACTCGATCGCACGGCGCGCGGGCCGATGGGCCGTCCTCAGCGGGCTCGTGCTCGGCGTCGCGATCCCGTCGCTCATGGG
>DASPTB010000036.1:0-17327 GCA_035623615.1 Actinomycetota bacterium | reverse complement strand
GGGGCCTTCTCGACCGGGGGCGTCGACTATCGCGGGCGCTTCTACCGCCTGACCATGCCGCCGTTTCCGGGTGCCGGTCCGCCTCCCGAGCCCGTCCCGGTGTTCGTCGCGGCGGTCAACGAAGGCATGGCCGAGGCGGCCGGCGCGGTCGCCGACGGTGTCCTCGGCCATCCCATGTCGAGCCCACGATGGGTGCAGGAGGTGCTGCGGCCCGCCGTCGCGCGCGGAGCCGCGGCGGCGGGCCGCGATCCGTCGTCCGTGAACGTGACCTCGGGCGTGATCCTTCAGGTGTCGCAGGACCGCGAGGAGGCGCTGCATGAAGCCGCGGCGCAGATCGCCTTCTACGCCACGACGCGAACGTACCGCCCCGTCCTGGCGCTGCACGGCCACGACGACCTGCAGGAGCCGATCCGTCGCGCCTTCGTGCAGGGCGACCACGCTGAGATGATCCGGCTCGCCCTCCCGATGGCCGACACCCTTGCCGTCGCCGGGACGCCCGCGGAGTGCCGCGACAAGCTCGCCGGCTACGAGGGCGTTGCCGACCGCGTCATCCTCGGCGGCGCGTGGATCGGGCCGCCGCCCGGTCGCATCGCGGCGAACCAGCTGGCGATCCTGGAAACCTTCGGAGCGTCGTAGGCTCGCGCCCATGCGGGAGGCGACCGACGAGATCCGGCGGCTCGCCCGCCTGCGGGACGAGGCGCGCGCGCGCCGCGATTTCGAGGCCGCCGACGCGTTGCGCGATCAGATCCGGTCGCAGGGGTTCGAGGTCACCGACACGCCGGACGGCCCGGAGATCACGTCGGCGGCGCCGGCGCGGACGGCCCCTCCGCGGGTCCGCGCCGCCGACGTCGAGAGCGTGTTGGGGCGGCCGGCGACGTTCGACGTGACCGTCCACTGGATCGTGGAGGGATGGCCCGAGGACGTGGCGCGCGGCATCGCCTCGTTCGCCTCCGGCGCTCCCGGCCGGTCGACCCAGCACGTCGTGGTCGACGTCACAGAGGGGCTCGCCTCGTGGCCGGACGGCGTCGAGGTGCTCGAGCTCGAGCCCGGCACCGGATGGGCCGAGGCGCGCAATGCCGGCCTGGTGCGCTCGCTCGGCGAGGTCGTCCTCGTCGTAGACGGATGCGTCGAGGCGACGGGCGACGTGGTCGGACCGCTCGCCCGCGCGCTCGAGGATCCCTCGGTGGGGATTGCCGGCCCGTTCGGCATCGTCAGCGACGACCTGCGCGAGTTCCGTGAATCGGCGGGCCCTCGGGTGGACGCGATCGAGTCGTACATGTTGGCGCTTCGGCGCGGGGTGCTTGCGGAGGGGCTTCGATTCGACCGCAAGTTCGCCTTCTACCGCTCGGCCGACATCGAGCTCTCGTTCCGGGTGAAGTCGATGGGCCTCGGGGTGGTCGTCGTGTCGGTCCCCGTCCGGCGCCACGAGCACCGGATGTGGGAGACGACGCCACCCGACGTTCGCGAGCGTCTGTCGAAGCGGAACTTCTACCGGTTCCTCGACGTCTGGCGCGGTCGCGAGGACTTGCTGGAGAGCCGCCGGGATCGCTGATGGCGGCCGCGAAGGTCAGTCGGGTCGCGGGGGCGTGTCGCCCGGCACCGGAACCGGCCACATCGCCTCGGCTTCCTCGACCTCGCCCCCGCCTGCCTGGATGAGGTCGGGGCCGGTCAGCTCGCCGGCCGCGTCGTGGCCGTTGGCGGCCCGCTTCTGCTCGAGCTCGCTCTCCAGGTCCTCCTCGGAGGGAAGCTGCTCCTTCCCCTCGACGTAGCGCAGCAGCTGCTCGCCCTCCAGCACCTCACGGGCGATCAGGACCTCGGACAGGCGGTCGAGAAGCTCGCGGTCGTCCTTCAGGGTGGCCATCGCGCGGTCGCGCGCCTGGTCGACGAGGTGGCGGATCTCCTCGTCGATCGTCTGGGCGGTCGCGGCGGCGAGCTGCGGTCCCTCGCCCGGCCACATCAGGCCGCCGTTCATGCGCCCGTTCTGGCCGAAGGCCGTCGGCCCGAGCTTCTCGCTCATGCCGTAGTCCACGATCATCGCGCGCGCGATGTCCGTCGCCCGGTGCAGGTCGTCGGAGGCGCCGGTGGACAGGTCGCCGAACACGATCTCCTCCGCGGCGCGGCCGCCGAGCGCGAACGTCATGCGGTCCTCGAGCTCGGCCTTCGTCATGATGTGGCGATCCTCGAGCGGACGCACCATCGTCATGCCGAGTGCGGCGGCGCCGCGAGGGACGATCGAGACGCGGTGGACGGGGTCGATGTTCTTGCACCGCAACGCGGCGAGTGCGTGCCCCATCTCGTGCACTGCCACGCGGCGCTTCTCTTTGTCGGAGAGGACGCGGCTCTTCCGCTCGAGGCCCGCCACGGTCCGGTCGACGGCTTCCTCGAGCTCGGCCATCCCGACGGAGTTCTTCTCCCGCCGGGCGGCGAGCAGCGCCGCCTCATTGACGACGTTCGCGAGGTCGGCACCGGTGAAGCCCGGGGTTCGTGACGCCAGGACGCGGAGCTCGACGCTCGGGTCGAGCGCGACGCCGCGCGTGTGCACCTTGAGGATGTTGTCGCGGCCGTTCAGGTCGGGCGGGTCCACCACGACCTGACGGTCGAAGCGGCCGGGCCGGGTCAGCGCGGGGTCGAGGACGTCGGCGCGGTTGGTCGCCGCCATGATGATGACGCCCTTGGAGGCGTCGAATCCATCCATCTCGACGAGGAGCTGGTTGAGCGTCTGCTCGCGCTCGTCGTGCGAGCCGAGCGATCCGCCGAGCGAGCCGGCGCGCGACTTGCCGATGGTGTCGAGCTCGTCGAGGAACACCAGGCACGGCGCCTTCTCCTTCGCCTGGTTGAACAGCTCGCGGACGCGGGCTGCGCCGAGGCCGACGAACATCTCCACGAACTCGGAGCCCGACATGAAGAAGAACGGAACCGCGGCCTCGCCCGCGACGGCGCGCGCGAGGAGCGTCTTTCCGCACCCGGGAGGTCCCAGGAGCAGCACTCCCTTGGGGATGCGCCCGCCGAGGCGCTGGTACTTCTTCGGGTTCTTCAGGAAGTCGACGATCTCGCGGAGCTCGTCGACCGCCTCGTCGACGCCGGCCACGTCCGAGAACGTCGTCTTCAACTCCTTGCGGTCGTAGATCTTGACCCGGTTCTTCCCCATGTTGAGGGCGTTGACGGCGCCGCCGCCCGTCACCCGGCGGAAGAAGAAGATGTAGATCGCGGCGAACACACCGATGTAGAGGACCCACGAGAGGACCTGCGGCCAGATGCTCGGCGGCCGCGACCGCAGCGGCACGCCCCTCTCGTTCAGCTGCGAGACGAGGCTGTTGGTCACGAAGCCCGGCGGCAGTCCTGTCGTGTAGGACTTGCCGCCCGTCGTGGTCCACGAGATCGAGGTCGGGGACATGTCGACCTGTTTCACGTCCCCCTGGTTCAGCTGCGTGTAGAAGGAATTGATGGAGACCTCGGTCTGCTGGTGCCCGAACGGGTTCGCGATCAGCAGCAGGATCGCGAGACCGATCAGCAGGTAGATGAGCGAGAAGCGCCACGGGCTCCGAGGCGTCTGCTGGCCGCCGCCTCCTCCTCCGTTCCCGCCACCGCCGAGGTTGAAGCCCTCGAAGCGGTTTCGCTTTTCGTTCTTGTCGTTCGGCATGAGTTCGTTCCCTTGCCGCGGCAGCTTTGGCCCGGCATCCTGGCGAAAACCAACCTACATCTTCCCACCGTCCTCGCGGAGGGATGGTGTGGTTTCTGTGTCCGCCCGTTCTTCCTTCGCCGTTCCTCGCGACCTTCGCCGCCGGCGAACCCCTCCTGACGTGCGCGAACGGGACACACCGCGTGTGTGCCCGACCGGTCCTCTCCCTCCTATCGGCAGGATCGCGAGGGGACCACAACCCCTCTCCTCCGTCGATGCGCCGCTGCCGCCTCCCGTCCGACGCCAGGGTCCGCAGGCATCGCCGCCTCGCTCATCGGTTGCCATCGCCCTGGACCCTCGCCGCTACCCCCTGGACCCCTCGCGAGCTACCATGCGAGCGTGAACGCGAATACCGAGACCGCGAAGGGACCGGCGGAGCAGCCGGAGCCCGGCGATCGGGGCGAGCTCGAGGCGCGGTTCGAGCAGGAGGTCATGCCCCAGCTCCCGTCGCTCTACGCGGCCGCGCTGCGCTTGACGCGCAACCCCACCGACGCGGAAGACCTGGTCCAGGAGACGTTCCTTCGCGCATACCGCGGGTTCCATCAGTTCGAGCCGGGAACCAACCTCAGGGCATGGTTGTACCGGATCCTCATGAACACGTTCATCAACACGTACCGCAAGAAGCAGCGCGAGCCGCAGACGGTCTCGGACGACGAGGTGGAGGACTGGTACCTCTACTCGCGGATGGTGGACGGCGTCGAGCCGTCGGCCGAGGCGACGGTGATCGAGTCCCTGCCCGACCAGGACGTCCAGGACGCCCTGGCCGAGCTTCCCGAGCAGTTCCGAACGGCCGTCATGCTCGCCGACGTGGATGGTTTCTCCTACAAGGAGATCGCCGACATCATGGGCGTGCCGATCGGAACCGTGATGTCGCGGCTGCATCGAGGAAGAAAGGCCCTCGAGAAGGCGTTGTGGAACAAGGTCAGGGAGCGGGGTCTTGTCCGAGATTAGCTGCGAAGAGGTTCTTCACGAGATCGAGCACTTCGTCGACGGAGAGCTCGACCCGGCCCGCTCGGCCCATCTCGCGGAGCACCTCGGCGTCTGCGGCTCCTGTCTCGACCGCGCGGACTTCCAGCGGCGCCTGAAGGAGATCGTCCGCGTGAAGTGCAGCGGCCCGTCCCCGACCCCCGAGCACCTGCTGGAGAAGGTCCGCCGCGCCATCCGCGAGGACCCGCCGGCGATCGTCTGAGTGGCCTCGGGGTCCGCAGTCCGCGGTCCCGCCGCAATTTCTCCACACTTCGATTCGACACCGGCAAACCGGACGGCGACGGTCGTCGAATAGCCATACCGGGAGACGGGCACACCATCGCCCGCGATCTGCAGATGAAGGGGAGCCGTCCCGGCAAGCTGCCGCAGCCCTCACCCACGGAGCGCCCGCTCCGCACGTGCTCGGCGCCCGGATGCTCGACCACCCTCTCCATCTACAACCTCGCGGCCAAGTGCTGGCAGCACGCCGACCTTCGTTTTCCCACGTATCGGGGAAAGCGCCTGGCCGGCGGTGAGGCCTGACCCGCCGGTTTGCGACACGAGGGCGCGCGTTTGTTCGCAATGCGAAAAAGGTCTCTGCCTTTCCGACATGTGTGGTAGAACTCGAATCCCGAGACGGACGGATCTGTCGGGCTTGTCGATACAGGGGGTGCGCGCCCAGTGGCCGAAAAGGTCGATCGCTATCTGAAGACTTCAGACGTCGCCCAGCTCCTTCACGTGTCGCCGAAGACGGTGACCCGGTGGGCCAAGGACGGCAAGCTGCCCCACTCGCGGACGCTGGGAGGACACCGTCGGTTCCCGGCCGACGCGATCGAGAAGCTCGCCAACGACCTGGTGCAGGCTTCCGGCTGAGCGTGACTCTCCCGGTTGTGCGGCAGCGGCCCCGCGCGGCCGCGCCCTAGCGGATGCCACCCATGCCGTCGGCGGCGTTCGCCCTCCTCGGATCCGGCGAGTTCGAGTCGTGGGCGTCGTCCGTCGACGCATGGCTCCTCGAGCGGGCGTCGGGAGACGGGCGATTCCTCATCCTGCCGACCGCGAGCGCGCCCGAGGGCGACAGGGTCTTCGATCGCTGGGCGCGCATGGGAGTGGAGCACTACGAACGCCAGGGCCTGCGCGCGGACGTCGTCCCCCTGAAGGACCGCCGGGACGCGGCCGACCCCGCGCTCCTCGCTCCGCTCCGCGACGCGTCGGTGGTGTTCTTCTCCGGCGGCAACCCTGCCTACCTCGCGGCGACGCTCGAGGGCACGCCGGCCTGGGAGGCGATCCTGGCGGGCCTTGGCCGGGGGATGGCGTACGCCGGCTGCAGCGCGGGCGTCGCGAGCCTCGGCGAAGGCGCGCCGGACAGCGCGCAGCGGGATCCGGGCAGGGAGGGGTTCATGCGGCCCGGGCTCGAGCTGTTTCCGGCGACCTACTTCATGCCGCACTGGGACGCGTTGAACACGTACATCCCTGGGCTGCGCGAACTGCTGCGTGCGGCCGTTCCCGTCGGCCGGCGGATCGTCACGATCGACGAGAACACGGCGATGATCGGCGACGGGTCGGAGTGGTCGGTCCTCGGAGCCGGGTCGGTCGGGGTCGTTTCCGACGGGTCGGAGCGGACGTTCGCGTCGGGCGACGCGTTCACGGAGGACCTGGCTCCCCGGACGGCTCCCAGGGCGGCTCCCGGAGGCTGACGGCGGGCCCCACCTCACGCGCGCCGTAACCCCACCCGCCGGGGGCCTTGCTATTCTCGCGACTCGACCAGGAGCGAACGGATGACCAGGGTCTTCTCCGGAATCCAGCCCACGGGCGAGATCCATCTGGGCAACTACATCGGCGCGCTGCGCCGCTTCGTCATCGCGCAGGACGAGGACGACTGCGTCTTCTGCATCGTCGACCTCCACGCGATCACGCAGGAGCTTCCGGACCCCGAGGAACTCCGAGCCAAGACGCTCGACCTCGCCGCCGTCTACCTCGCGGCGGGGATCGACCCGCGGCGCTCCACGCTGTTCGTCCAGTCCCACGTCTCCGAGCACGCGGAGCTCGCCTGGATCCTCAATTCGTTCACCGCCTACGGAGAGCTGCGACGCATGACCCAGTTCAAGGACAAGGCGGCGAAGCTTGGCGACGGGCTCGTGTCGGCCGGGCTGTTCGACTACCCCGTGCTGATGGCCGCCGACATCCTTCTGTACCGCACCGATCGCGTGCCGGTCGGGGACGACCAGCGTCAGCATCTGGAGCTCACGCGCGACGTTGCGGAGCGCTTCAACGCCCGGTTCCCCGACACCTTCGTCGTCCCCGAGGCCGACATCCCCCCCGCTGAGGGCGGCGCGCGCATCATGGACCTGCAGGAGCCGACGACGAAGATGTCGAAGTCGACGGACTCGCCGCAGGGGACGGTGAAGGTGACCGACCCGCCCGACGTCGTTCGCAAGAAGGTGAAGTCGGCCGTCACCGACTCGGGCCGCGAGATCGTCTTCGCGCGGGACAAGCCGGCGCTTTCGAACCTGCTGACGATCTACTCCGTGGCGAGCGGCCGCAGCGTCGCCGACCTCGAGCGCGACTACGCCGGGAAGGGGTACGGCGAGTTCAAGCAGGATCTCGGCGAGGCGCTGGTGGCGTTCCTCGCGCCGCTCCAGGAGCGGTACCGCTCGATCTCTGCGGACCCCGCCGAGATCGAGCGCGTGTTGGCCGAGGGAGCCGACAAGGCCCGCTCGGTCGCCACGAAGACGCTCGCGACCGTGTACGAGCGGATCGGCTTCCTGTCGCGCGGCCGGTAGGGGGTCGCGTGTTCCGGCTGGAGACGGAGCGCCTGGTCCTGCGACCGTTCATCCTCGACGACCTCGACGCGCTCGCCGAGTCGCTGGCCGACCCGGAGGTCATGCGCTACGTCGGCGAGGGCGAGGCCGTGGGCAAGACGCGGACCGAGTCCGAGCACATACTCACGGAGCTGATCGCCGAGTACGACCGCTGGGGCTACGGCCTCTGGGCCGTGACGACCGACGGCGAGAACGACGGGCGCCCGATCGGGTGGTGCGGCCTGATCGAGTGGGAGCTGGGCGGCGTCACCGAGGTGGAGGTCGCGTACCTGTTCGGCCGGCCGTACTGGGGCAAGGGATACGCGACCGAGGCGGCGCGCGCCGTTCGCGACTACGGAGTCGGGCCGGTTGGCAGGACGCGCCTCGTGTCGCTCGTGTATCCGGACAACGACGCGTCGCTGCGCGTGGTCGAGAAGCTCGGGATGCGGTACGAGCGCGACGCGGAGTTCTTCGGCAAGCGCCTGTTGCTGCATTCGCTCCGCGCCGAGGGCGGCAAGGTCGTGGATCCGGCTCCCGCGCCGGCGTGGGAATCCGAGGATCGCGCGCCGTGAGCGACGCGCCGGTGCTCGCGTCCGGGCCGGGTCCGATCCGGCGGATCACGATGAACCGTCCCGAAGCCCGCAACGCGATGTCGGCCGAGATGCGCGCCGCCATGGTCCGCGCGCTCGGCGACGCGGCCGCCGACCCGGCGTGCCGTGTCGTGGTGATCGACGGCGCCGGCGCGGACTTCAGCGCCGGTGCCGACCTCGACGAGCTGTCGAGGTCCCGCGAGACGGATGACGCGATCGACTACGTGAAGACGTTCGAAGACATCCTCCGGGCCGTGGAGGACCAGCCTCAGCCGGTCATCGCCGAGGTGGGCGGTGCGGCGCTCGGCGCCGGGTGCCTGCTCGTGCTCGCCTGTGACCTCGCCGTCGCGGCGGCCGAGGCCCGCCTCGGGATCCCGTCGGCGCGCCTCGGCCTGGTGGTCAACTACGAGAGCGTGGAGCGCCTCGTCGCTGCGGTAGGGCTCAAGCGAGCCTCGGATCTGCTCGAGGCCGGCCATGAGATCGGCGGCAAGGAGGCGGCGGAGTGGGGGCTCGTGAACCGCGCGGTCCCGGCGGCGGGGCTGCGCGACGCGGTCGACATGCTCGCGCGGCGCGTCGCCGGCCGGGCGCCGCTCTCGGTCAAGGCGTCGAAGCGGGGGATTCGGGGGGCAGCCCGCCGCGTGGCGGCCGGTTCCTCCGAGGCATATCCGCTCGGCGACTTCGACATGATGGCCGCCGAGGCGTTCGCGAGCCAAGACCTGTCGGAGGGGATGGCGGCCCTGCGGGAGCGGCGCCGCCCCGAGTTCGAAGGACGGTGAGATGCCGGCACGGACGAAGGCAGGCGGGAAGAAGGCGGACGCGAAGAAGAAAGTGAGCTCGAAGGAGCGGCCGATGACCGGGTCCAAGAAGGTCCCGACCCTGAAGGAGCGCGCTCCCGTCGTCATCGACCGGCTGAAGAAGGCGCACAAAGGGGCCACGGTCGCCCTGCGGTTCTCGACGCCGCTCGAATGCCTGATCGCCACGATCCTGTCGGCGCAGTCGACCGACGAGACGGTCAATCGCGTGACGGCGGAGCTCTTCCCGAAGTACCGGACGGCGGAGGACTGGCTGGCCGTGCCCGAGGAGCAGCTGCTGGAGGAGCTCCGCCCGACGGGCTTCTTCAACCAGAAGACCAAGGCGGTGCGGGGGGCGTGCCGGATGATCGTCGAGGAGTTCGGAGGCGAGGTCCCGCGGACGATGGACGAGCTCGTCCGCCTGCCGGGGGTGGCGCGCAAGACCGCCAACATCGTCCAGGGGAATTGCTATCCGAAGGAGCACGCGAAGGATCCCGACGCGGGGATCGCCGTGGACACCCACGTCGCCCGGCTGGCGCAGCGGCTCGGGTTCTCCGGCCAGACGGACCCCGACAAGATCGAGCGCGACCTGATGGCGGTCCTGCCGCGGAAGGAATGGTTCCCCTTCACGTACGTCCTCATCGACCACGGGCGGCAGGTGTGCAACGCGCGCGCCCCGAAGTGCGAAGAGTGCGTCGTGAACGATCTGTGTCCGTCGAGCCGGGTCTAGGTCGCGACAGCCCGTCAGCCCGACAGCCCGTCAGCCCGTCAGGGCGAAGCGGCTGATCTCGCCGCGGCGGCGCGCGCGACGAACGGCGCGGCGCTCGTCCTCCGACAGCCCGCCCCACACGCCGGCGTCCTGGTTGGTGGCGAGCGCCCATTCGAGGCACTCTCCGCGGACGTTGCATTGACAACAGATCTCTTTGGCCATCTCGATCTGGATCGCCGCGGGACCGCTGGTCCCGATCGGGAAGAAGAGCTCCGGATCCTCGTCCTTGCAGCGCGCTCGGTGCACCCAGTCCACGGTCCGCCCCCTCCGTGTGCCGAGGCCCGCGGGCCTCGCCCTGCGCTCATCCACGACGCCGGTCCCGGGACGAGTGCGACCCCCGTCGGCGCTCTCCGGTCTGGACCGAGCGCCGGATTATACTGACGCCCTCCTCGCGGACACAATGGGCATTCGCGGAATTGACGAACTCATTTTTCCGGCGGTCGTCGCGCATCGCGGCTCGCCGAGCGTGGAGCCGGAGAACACACTCCCTTCGTTCGCCGCAGCGGTGGCCGCGGGCGCCGATGCCGTGGAGTTCGACGTCCACCTGACCGTCGACGGACACGCCGTCGTCATGCACGACGCCGACGTCGCCCGCACCACAGATGGGCGCGGCCTGATCGAAGAGCTCACGTTTGCCCAGGTCAGAACCCTCGAGGCGGCTCCCGGCGTCGGCGTTCCGTCGCTGGAGGAAACCCTCACGGGGCTGTCGGGCAAGATCGGGCTCGACATCGAGATCAAGTCGCCCCCCGACGAGGCGCCCGGACAGGGTGTGGCGCGCTGCGTCGACGAAGTAGTAAGGCTCCTTGACGAACTCCCGTTCGACGGACCGGTCATCGTCTCGTCGTTCGACGCCGAAGCGCTCGCGCACACGCGCCGAATCCGGCCGAGCCTTCCCACCGGAATGCTCGTCGCCGGGCCGGTCGGGCCCGGGGTGGTGCGTCATGCGCGACACGCCGGCCACCGCTTCGTGCTTGCGCACGTCGCGGCCCTAGAGGACGCCGGCGAGGAGTTCGTCCGCGACTGCCACGAGGCAGGACTCTGCGTCGGTGTTTGGACGGTGGACGAGCCCGAACGAATCGAACGGCTGTTCCGGTTGGGGGTCGACGCCGTCGTCACGAACGACCCGGCGACGGCCGTTCCCGTTCGCGACGCCGTGCGAGCCGAGCGCTCTCAGCCGTAGAGCAGGAGCGCGCCCGGCTCGGACCGGATCTCCGCGTGCTCGCGCTCGCCCAGGTACTCGCCGTCGACTTGCGCGGGAACGGGCCGGTCGGCGGTCACGACGATCCTGCGGAGGTCGTGTCCGAGCACGGCCACGCGCCGCGACGGCGCGCGGCCGGAGAAGGCGCGCAGCAAGGTGCCGGCGACGGTCGTCGAGCGCATGGTTCGCAACGCAACCGAATCGAGCCCGAGGTCGAGTGAGGCCTCCGGACAGAGCCGGATGGGGCGCTCGCCCAGGTAGGTGAACGGGTCGAGGTTCTGCACGACGAGGGTGAACACGTTCTCGGTGACGTCCCCGTCGAGTGAGACGGTGAGGTGGGCCTTCCGACGGTCGAACTCGCGCAGGTACGCCCAGACCGCGCTCCACATGAAGAACAGGTCGCCCGTCATCCGCTTGGCGAACTGGCGCGTCTCGACGCGCCGCACGATCGTCGCGTCGATGCCGATGCCGCAGTTGGAGTGGAACCAGCGGTCGTCGATCCGCCCGAGCGGGACCGGGCGGGGGGGCTCCATCAGCCGTTCCAGGAGCACCCCGGTGGCCTCGACCGGATCGCGGGGGAGCCCGATCGAGCGGGCGAATACGTTGGCCCCCCCGCCGGGAAGCACGCCCAGCGGGACGTCGGTGCCCGCGAGTCCGTTCACGACCTCGTTGATGGTGCCGTCGCCGCCGAGGGTGACCACGACATCGACGCGGGCGCGAGCCGCGTCGGCCGCGAGCTCCGCCGCGTGGCCGGGCCCCTTCGTCTCCACGAGGTCGACGGCGAACTCGGAGGCGAGGGCGCCGGCGATCACGTCGCGCGCGTAGCGGGTGACGGTCTGGGCGGCGCCGTTGACGACGAGGAGGAGGCGAGGCACCGCTCGGATTCTACGCGGGCGCCCCTAGACTTCCGAGCCGTGTCCCCGCTGCGGAGGTCCCGGCACCGTTCCTCTCCCGAGGACCGCGCCACGATCGACGCGTTCAACGTCTCCCGGGCCACGGTGGAGGACGCGAAGGCGGCGCTCGTCGGGGTCGTGAGGACCGGGCGGGTGGAGGGCGTGCCGCTCGCGGAGGGGTTGGCCCGATTCGAGGCGCTCCTGCGCGAGGCGGCCGGGAGCATGCCCCGCTGGCGGTCGGCCGCGTCGGAGGCCGACTGGGCGGCCTGCGACGCGGCCGTCGCCGAGTCGCTCCGGCGGGCGGAGCGGCTGCGGCTGGAGGGCTCTCCGCGGGTGTACGAGGAGCTGATCGCCGAGGTCGACGGCCTCCTGGAGCCGCTCGAAGCCTTCGCCGGTGCGGCCGCGAGCATCCGCGCCCTCGGTCGCCGCTGACGCGGCGGGCGCTGCCGGGCCGCAAGGTCGCGGCGCAGCAGGGCCGTAGGGTCGCGGCCGGTCAGGGCCGACAGGCGTCGTGTACGCTCGCCCGGTTCATCCCACCGGGATCCCGCGGCCGGCCTGGTCGCGATCGACGGCAGCACGGAGGTTCCAGCGCCAATGGAAAAGGCCATCGACATGGCGACCGCGATCCCCGGGCCGCGCTCGACTGCGGTCCTTGAGCGCAAGGCGAAGGTCGTCTGCGATGCGCTCGACATCCACGTTCCCGTCGTCATCGACCACGCCCGCGGCGCCCGCATCACCGACATCGACGGCAACTCCATGCTCGACTTCTCCTCCGGGCTCGGGTGCCAGCTGGTCGGGTACTCCCACCCGAAGGTCGTGGAGGCCGTGCAACGCCAGGCGGCCAAGGTCTCGCACACCGACTTCTCCGTGATCCCCTACGAGCCGTACGTCGAGCTCGCCGAGAAGCTCGTCGAGCGCACCGGAATCCGCGACGGGAAGGTCGCCCTGTTCAACTCGGGCGCGGAGGCGATCGAGAACGCAGTGAAGTTCGCGCGGGCGGCCACGGGGCGGCCCGCGTTGATCTGCTTCGAAGGGGGCTTCCACGGGCGCACGCTGCTCACGATGACCCTGACGAGCCGGAACAAGCCGTACAAGACCGGGTTCGGCCCGTTCGCGCCCGAGGTGTACCGCCTCCCGTACGCGTATCCCTACCGCAGCCCGTACCCGGACGCGGTCGGCGCGCTCGCCCTCGAGGCGCTCGAGCGCGCGTTCGTCACGGTGGTCGATCCGAGCACGGTGGCGGCCGCGGTGATCGAGCCGATCCAGGGCGAGGGCGGGTTCGTCGTCCCCCCACCCGAGTTCCTGCAGGGCGTCAAGGAGCTCTGTTCCGCGCACGGCATTCTCGTGATCGGCGACGAGGTGCAGTCGGGAACGGGGCGAACCGGCACGTTCCTCGCGTCCGAGCAGTTCGGTTTCGAGCCCGACATCGTGGTGCTCGCCAAAGCCCTGGCGGCCGGCTACCCCCTGTCGGCCGTGGTCGGCCCGAGCGCCGTCATGGACGCCCCCGGACCGTCGGCGATCGGCGGGACGTACGTGGGCAACCCGGTCGCGTGCGCGGCGGCGAACGCGGTCCTCGACGTGATCGACGACGAGGGGCTCCTGGAGCGCTCCGAGCAGGTGGGCAAGGTCGTGCGCGCCCGCTGGGAGCAGATCGCGGCGGAGGTCCCCGAGGTCGGGGAGATCCGCGGTGTCGGCGCCATGGTGGGGGTCGAGCTCGTCGCCGATCGCGAGACCAAGGAGCCGGCCCCCGCGCTGCTGGACGCCCTCATGCGCGAGGCCATGTCCCGCGGCCTGGTCACCGTGGGGTGCGGCATCCACCACAACGTGCTCCGCCACCTCATCCCCCTGGTGATCTCGGACGATGAACTAGATGAGGGCCTGGAGGTCCTCGCGGAGGCGGCGACGGCCGCGCGCCGCACGGCGGGCATCCGCGACAGGGCGTCCGAGGTGGAGGGCGACTGACCGGTCAGAGCACCCGGCCTTGCGAGGTTGCCCTCGGAAGGTGAGACTGGGTCGGATGCCTCGCCCAGGATCCGATGACGGAACGGGGCCGGGAACGTGGCCGAACAGCGCGAAGAGATCGACGAGCCGGACGCGAAGCACCTCGACAACGCCGACGTGGGTGGCGAGGACGCCGCCGGCGGCGCGCCCGAGCCGGAGGGCGGAGAGCCCTTCGTTCCGGAAGACCTGGGCGAGGAGCCGACCCCGCGACCGAAGCGGGGGCGCCTTCGGCTCGGCGGAGCCACGACGCGGATGCGCGGGGCCATCGTCCTGGCCGCGCTCGTGCTCGTGGCGGCGATCGTCGCAGCCTTCCTCGTGTCCTCGCCTCAGTCCGCGACCACGACCGGCTCGGGGACGGCGGAGGCCACGGTCGGCTCGATCCGGGCCACGGTGCAGCTGACCGGCGTCGTGGTGCAGGAGTCGACGCAGAGCGTACCCGCGCCGGTGACCGGCGAGGTGACGGCGATCGACGCCCGCCCCGGGGACGCAGTCGCGGTGGGGGACACGATCATGACCGTCACGGTGCCCACCGTCTCGCCGTCTCCGACTTTCTTCGGGAGCTCGCCGTCGCCGATCGCGACCCCGAGCGGGATCAACGAGAACGTCACGGCGCCCATCGCGGGGACCATCGGGAAGCTCTCGGTGACGAAGGGTCAGACCGTGGTCGCCGGCCAGCAGGTCGTGACCGTCATTCCCAGCCGGTACGACGTGATTGCGAACGTCCCCCAGAACGAGCTCTACCGCTTCTACACGGCGCCGTTGTCGGTGCAGGTCTCCATCCCGCATCAGGACCAGCCCGTCGACTGCACGTTCCTCTCGGTCGGCGGCAACGTGCCGTCCTCTCAGGCCGCGCAGGCTCTGGCTACGGAGCCCGACTTCCGGTGCCAGCTGCCCGACGGCACCGCGGTGTTCCCAGGTGTCCAGGTGAAGGTGATCGCCGTGACGGCCGAGGTCGACGACGCCATCACGCTGCCCACCTCGGCGGTGCTCCGCAACGGGAACAGCGGGACGGTCTGGCTGGTCGAGAAAGGCCATCCGGCGACCAAGAAGGAGGTCACGGTCGGCATCGTCGGCGGCGGGCGCATCCAGATCGTCAGCGGGCTGTTCGCCGGTCAGCAGGTGCTCGACCCGGCCCCGTCGCCCACGCCGACCCCCTGACGGAGCCGGACGAAACGAAGCCCGGCGGTCCGGGGCGGGCACCGCGGGGAGGCCAGGGGCCGCGCCCCGAACGACACCGGGACTTCTCGAGCGAGCTGATCCTCCCGCAGCGGCGTCCGGCCGAGAGGGGCCGAGCGGCCCTGGAGTCGCGGGTCCACCGACGGCGACGGCGGGGCCGTCTTCATGCCACCGTCTGGGGCGTGTTCGTCCGATCCTTCGTCGAGATCGCCGCTCCGTACGCCGCCGTGCAGGAGGCGCTGCTGGACGACGTCGGCTCGTGGCTGCCGGGGCTCGCCGACCGCGCGGGCGCCTCGGGCGAGGCGAGGATGGCCGACGTCGGATTCGGCCACGCGATGCGCGTCGACCGCACCGTGACCGTGGAGGTCGGCACGGCGATCCGCGGCGACGGGCGGACGTTCGTCCCGATCCGGTGGCGGTCCGAGTCGCGGGAGGCGCTCTTCCCCGCGCTCGAGGGCGAGGTCGAGGTCGCTCCCGTGGGGGTCGACCGCACGCAACTGTCGATGACGGCCCGGTACACGCCGCCGTTCGGATTGCTCGGTCGCGTCGCGGATCGCGCGCTGCTGCACCGCGTCGCGGAGGCGACCGTGAAGGACTTCGTGGACAACGTCGCGGCCGTCGTTCGCGACCGGCTCGCCGGTGGGCACGGAGGCCACGCGGAGACACCCGCTTCGGGGAAGGCGACCGGAGGGCCCTGAGGTCCCGGGTCGCACGACCCCATCGCACCCGCCGCCCCGGAACGCATGC
The DNA here is from genome assembly GCA_035623615.1 of Actinomycetota bacterium. Taxonomy (GTDB): domain Bacteria; phylum Actinomycetota; class UBA4738; order UBA4738; family UBA4738; genus DASPTB01. The sequence goes on along the minus strand of DASPTB010000036.1, from coordinate 1,719 downwards.
TCGCGGTGTGCGAAGGGAGCGGACGGCGGATGCGAACGGCAACGACACCGTCGCGCCGTTCATCTGAAAGGGGACGGGCCATGGCCATCTCCGTGGACTGGGCCTCGGGAGACAGCTTCGTGATCGACGTTCGGGCCCACTTCCTGACCGTCGACCAGCCGTACGTGGACGGGGGGCAAGACCTGGGCCCGACACCGACGGAGCTGTTCGTCGCGTCCCTCGCGGGGTGCGTCGGGCTCTTTGCGGAGCGGTTCCTCCGCCGGCACGGCATCGCCCCGGACGGGCTCCGCGTCGAGTGCGAGTTCGTGATGGGCGAGCGGCCCGCGAGGGTCGAGCGCATCGAGCTCCGGTTGCGGCTGCCGGCCGGCTTCCCCGAGTCGCGTCGCGCGGCCCTGATGGCCGTCGTCGAGCACTGCACGGTGCACAACTCGCTGACGAAGCCGCCGACGGTCGAGATCGAGCTTCTGCAGGCGTCGCGAGCCGTGTGACGGTCGGGCCGTCCGCAGGCCATTCGCAACGCGCCGCGCGTCGGCGCTGCCCGGCCCGGCGTCGAGAGGACCTTCGACCCTGATCGGTGGCGCGGCCGGCTCGGACCATGGAAGAGGAGGTGAGCGCGAGATGCGAGTCAAGGACGTGATGTCGACGCCCGTCGTGTGCGTCTTCGCCGATACGCCCGTGAAGGAAGTGGCCGCGATCCTGGTGGACCGCCGCGTGAGCGCCGTGCCGGTGCTCGACTCGGATGATCGCCTGATCGGGATCGTCTCAGAGGCGGATCTCATTCCGCTCGAGACGGCGGACGACCCCCGGCGCCACGTGCTTCCCTGGCACCCGTCGGCGCAGTTCGTCGCCCGGCGCGCCGAGGAAGTGATGACGCGCGACGTGGTGACGCTCACGGAGGAGGCCGACGCCTCGGAAGCGGCGCGCCTGATGCTGCAGCGGCACATCAAGCGCATCCCGATCGTGTCCGGCGACCGCGTCATCGGGATCGTCAGCAGGCGCGACCTCCTGCGGACCCTCGCACGAGACGACGCGGAGATCCTCGCCGAGGTCGAGGAGATGCTCGAGGACGACACCCTCTCGCTCGGCCGGTTCGATCCCTCGGTGGACGGCGGCGTGGTCACGCTCGTCGGCGACGCCGACCGGTCGGAGCGCCGCCTGGTGGAGCTCGTGGTCCGAAGCGTCCCCGGCGTGCTCGGTGTACGCTTCGAGAGCCAGAAGCCAGTCACCGCGGGAGGATAGGACTTGCCGTTCCTAGAGGCCGACGGCTTCGAGCGACTGCTCGACGAGCTGATCCGGCGCGGATACCAACTGGTGGGCCCCACCGTTCGCGACGGCGCGATCGTGCTCGAGCGCCTCGACTCGCCGGGCGAACTTGCGCGGGGCGTGGGCGAGCGCCAAGAGGCCGGGCGCTACCAGGTGACCCGGCGCGACGACCGGCGGTGGTTCGGTTTCGCGCACGGTCCCGACTCGGCCAAGCGGTTCCTCTTCCCGCCGCGCGAGCTGCTGGGGACGGCAACGCGCAGCGGCGACGAGCTCCGGTTCGAGAAGGCCGATCCCGAGGAGAGCCCGTTCGCGTTCGTGGGCGTCCGTTCGTGCGACCTGCACGCCGTCGCGGTGCAGGATCGCGTCTTCGCGAGCGACACGTCGTACATGGCCCGGCGCCGCGCCGCGGTGTTCGTCGCCGTGAACTGCGAGACGCCCGGCGGAACGTGCTTCTGC
>DASPTB010000025.1:0-18311 GCA_035623615.1 Actinomycetota bacterium | reverse complement strand
AAGATGCCGCCGACGCCGATCGTGTCGGCGATCGTCTGCCGCAGCCCGTACTTCTTCGGGATCTCGAAGTCGAGGAGCGTCGACGCGTAGCCGCCGACGCGGATCTCGTTGACGACGTAGTCGGCCCCGTCGATCGCGGCGCGGCGGTCGGCCAGCGCTTCGACCGTCGCGCCCGCGCCCGTTTGCTCGTTGGTGTACCGGGTGACGGCCTCGGCCTGAGCGAGCCTGTCGGCGTCGATGTCGTGCAGGACGACCGTGAGACTGCCGTGAAGGTCCTTCGCGGAAAAGAGATCGGCCACCAGGCCGCGGGTGAACTCGACGCTCCCGGCCCCGATCAGGGTCACTTTCGCCATGTGCGGATTCTTCCAGGCGGTCGCTCGCCGGGACAACCGTCAGAATTGCGATCGTGCGTCGTTCCCTGAACACCCGCCCCCGGCCCGACGTCGCCGTGATCGGCCTGATGGTCCTGTTCGGGGTCGGGGCCGCGGCCTTCTTTCCCTTCTTCTCGCTGTGGCTGAAGGACCGTGGGCTCGATCCCGGCGAGATCGGGCTGGTCGTCGGCGTCATGGCGCTCGGCCGGATCGCGACCAATTCGATCTGGGGCCACGTGGCCGACTCGATGCTCGGCCGGCGAGACACGCTGCGGATCGCGCTCGCCGCGACGGTCGTGACCGCCGGCGCCCTCTCGCTGGCCCGCGGTGCGCTCGGGTGGGTCCTGACGACGGCCTTCCTCCTTGCGGCCTCGAGCTGTGCGATCGGGCCGAGCATCGACGCGATCGCCCTCGAGCACCTCGGCGAGGAGAACGTCGAGGGGTACGGACGCATCCGTGCGTGGATGAGCGTCGGCTACGCCGTCGCGAACCTGGTGCTGGGGGTCCTGCTGCAGGCCGCCGGCGTGAAGTGGGCGATCCCGGTGTTCGCGATGGTCTCCGCCGCGGTGCTGGTCTGGACGGTCACGCTGCACCGCGATCCCCCGAGGCACACGCGACGCGGAGGACGGTTCGGCTCGGTCGGCGCGGCGCTGCGTGGAGCGCCCCGCCTGTGGGCCTTCCTCGCGGCCGTGCTGATCCTGTGGACGGGGTTCTCCGCGGCGTGGAACTTTCTCGGGCTTCGCATCGAGGCGGAAGGAGGCGGGCCGCTGCTGATCGGCCTCGGCGCCGCGCTCGGCGGGTTCTTCGAGGTGCCGATCATGCGCGTCTCCTCCCGCCTGTCGGGCGTCATCGGGCTGCGGGGGGTGTTCGCGGCCGGCTGCGGCGTCTACGCGACGGCGTTCCTGCTGTGGGGGGTCATCAACAACGCGGTCGCGATCTCGTTGCTGACGGTGATGGAGGGCACGGGATTCGCGCTGCTGTTCACGTCGCTCGTGGTGATCGTCGGCCGGCTCGTTCCGCCATCGCTCTACGCGACGGGACAGTCGATCGCGACGACGGTGGCGTTCGGGATCGCGACGCTGATCGGGGGAACGGTGGGCGGCTGGGTCTACCAGGACGTCGGCGCCGTGGCGGTCTACGCGGGTGCGTCGGTGTGTGCGCTCTGCGCGGCCGGCATCGCGTGGGTCAGCCTGAACGCGCCGGCGTTCACGCGACACCAGCAGATCGAGTCGCCGATCGCCCCGCCGCCCGGCCCGGCAGCCGGCGTCTAGCGAGGCTCCGTCGTCTCGAGCCGGATCCCGGCGGCTCTCGGAGTTACCACTCGGGCAGTTCCAGAGACGTCCGGACCTGATCCACGAGCGGGAGAAGCTCGCCGCGTGCCTGCAGCGCCGTCTCGACGCCGGAAAGCCCTGCCCTGGCCACCACGCCCTTCTCGTTGAGCGCCCAGACTCTCTGTGCCAGCAGTCGAGCCTGAGCCTCGGCCACGATGGTGAATGCCAGCTTGCCCAGGCAGGCGGCGACGTCCTCTCGTTTGGCGTGAGCGCCGGCATGCAGCAAGGCAAAGGAGGCCTGCCATCGCCATTGCTCGGGGCCGCGCTCGGCAAGAAGAGGAGGGAAGGAGGGTTGTGCAAGCCGTCCGGCAAGGATGCGACCCAGCGCCGCTTCCCCGGCGAGGACGTACGAAGGCATGCCGCACAGGTATCCCGGCATGCGAAACAATTGCCAGCGACCTTCCTCAGCTTCAGTCGTCCACTGCTCCACATCGGCGAGGTCGCGATACAGAAGGTCGACCTTCCGGCCTTCAACGGTGAGCCAGGCACCACCGTTCATCGGGTAGGCCCATTCGCCGGGTGCCACGACCGTGCCGGGGTAGCCGAGCGCTCGGACGTCGGCCGGATCGATCCCTTCCCTGTAGTAGAGGCCGAAGTCCCAGTCCGAGTCGGGCCGCTGCGTCCCCTGTGCCCGCGATCCTCCGAGCGTCACGGCGACGACCCCGGGAATCGCGGCGAGGCGGTCCGCGAGGTGGTCGGCGAAGTCGTCGGGGTCGGGCATCTCCTGGAGTATGGACGATCGGCCTTCGCCATCTTCTGCGCTGGGTCACCCCGCGGAGTTCCGGCTTCCTTCCGGACGAATGGGTCCGGCGGACTCGAACACGATCTCCGCGTCGCGGGTAGGCTCGGGCCGTGGCGACGTTCAGGGGCTGGCCGGCCGAAGCGCTCGAGTTCTTCGACGGACTCGAGGAGGAGAACACCAAGGCCTACTGGCAGCGGCACAAGCAGGACTACGAGACGCTGGTGCGCGCGCCGATGGAAGCGTTGCTCGCCGACCTCGAGCCGAAGTGGGGTGAGGGCCGCATCTTCCGGCCCTACCGCGACGTGCGGTTCAGCAAGGACAAGTCCCCGTACAAGACGCACATCGGCGCGATGGTCGGCGACGGCTACGTCCAGCTGAGCTCGAAGGGGCTGGCCGCGGGGTCGGGGATGTGGGAGATGGCGCCCGACCAGCTCGATCGGTACCGGAAGGCGGTCGGCGACGACAAGACGGGGAAGAAGCTGGCGCAGGTCGTGTCCACCGCGCGGGACGCCGGCCTGGACGTGGCCGGTCGCGGCGAGCTGAAGACCGCGCCCCGGGGGTTCCCGAGCGACCATCCGCGCATCGACCTGTTGCGCTACAAGGGGTTGGTCACGTGGCGCGAGTGGCCGGTAGCGTCGTGGCTCGGGACGCGGCGCACGGAGGAACGGCTCGTGGAGTTCTTCACGCTGTCGAAGCCGATGAACACGTGGCTCGACGCGAACGTCGGCCCGTCGACGGAGCCGCCGCGGCCCGGACCCGGCCAGCGGGCCTGAGCCTCGCGCGAGACTACGCGAGCAGCGAGCGGACGCGGCCGGCGATGGTCGTGGCGGAGATCCCGGCCCAGTCGCGAAGCTCCTCGGGGGACCCCGAGCCCGCCATCTGGGTGACGCCGATCTTCAGCGCGCGCCCGGACAGGTCGGCGCCGTCCTCGGCGAGCGCCGCAAGCACCGCGTCGCCCAAGCCACCCTCGATCCAGTGGTCCTCGACCGTGACGATCAGGCCGGTCTCGCGCAGCGCCGCCTGCAGCGTGTCGCGGTCGATCGGCTTGATCGAGTACGCGTCGATCACGCGCGACGGGATTCCATCCGTCGCAAGCTGATCGGCGGCTTCCAACCCCTGGAACAGACTCACCCCCGCACCCACGATCGTCACCCGCGCGCCGCCGTCATCGCGCACCGTCTTGCTCCCGCCGATGTGGAAGTCGTCCTCGGGCGCGTACAGCGCCGGCGTCTTCTCGCGCGTGGTTCGCATGTAGACGATGCCGGGAATGTCGGCCATCTGCGGCACGAGCTGCGCGGTGGCGTTCGCGTCGGCCGGGTACAGCACCGTCGAGCCGTGCACTGCCCGCATCATCGCGATGTCCTCGAGCGCCATCTGCGACGGGCCGTCCTCGCCGATCGACACCCCCGCATGCGATCCGCAGAGGCGCAGGTTCGCGCGGCTGATGGCGGCCATCCGGATGAAGTCGTACGCGCGCGTGAGGAACGCTCCAAACGTCGCGGCGAACGCGTTCTTGCCGAGCGCCTGGAGCCCCACCGCCGCGCCGACCATGGCCTGCTCGGCGATGTACATCTGGACGAAGCGATCCGGCGCGGCCTTCATGAACTCCTCGGTATGTGTGGAATTCCCCACCTCGCCGTCGAGCACGACGACATCCGGGCGCGCCGCCATCGCAACCAGCGTGTCGCCGAACGCCTTGCGCGTCGCCTCGGGCGCCTCGTAGCGGGGCAGCTCGAGCGGCGTCTCGGCCCACGCGCCGAAGGGCTCACGCTCGACGCGAACGTCGGGCTTCGGCGGCGTGACGGCGATGTGGCGCTCGCCGCCGAGCTCCTCGATCGCGCGCGTCGCCTCCTCCGGAGAGAGCGCCTTGCCGTGCCAACCCTCTTTGTCCGCGAGGAACGACACGCCGTGGCCCTTCTCGGTCTTCGCGACGATGAGCGTCGGCGCCGACGCGTCCTCCGCTTCGCGATACGCATGGTCGATCGCCTCGACGTCGTGGCCGTCGATACAGAGCCCGCGCCAGCCGAACGCCTCGGCACGCGCCGCGTACACGTCGCCTTCCCACTGGAGCATCGTCGGGCCGCGCTGGCCCAGCCGGTTCATGTCCAGGATCCCGATCAGGTTGCGCAGCCCGTGGAACGACGCGTTCTCCATCGCCTCCCACACCGAGCCCTCGGCGACCTCCGAGTCCCCCATCGTCACCCAGACGCGGCCGGGCAGACCGTCGAGCCGCATCGCGAGCGCCATCCCCAGGCCGATCGGCATACCCTGGCCGAGCGACCCGGTGGCGACGTCGACCCAGGGCATGCCGGGCGCCGGCGCGGGATGTCCCTGGATGGGTGAGCCGAACTTCCGGAACGACATCAGCTGCGCGTCGTCGATCGCTCCGATCGCCTTGAGCACGGAGAAGAAGAGCGGCGACGCGTGGCCCTTGGACAGGACGAAGCGGTCGTTGCCGAGGTTCGACGGGTCGTCGACGTCGAACCGGAGATGGTCGGAGAACAGGACGGCGGCGAGGTGCGCGGCCGACAGGGACGACGTCGGGTGACCCGATCCGGCGGCCGTCGAGCACCGAATGCTGTCGACCGCAAGCTGCGCCGCCAGGTCGTTCCATTCCGTCTTCCCCATCTCCCGCCTCCCGCTCGTTCTCGCCTTCGCGTCGCCGTGAACCCCTCCACCCTACTGACGTCGTCGCGCGCTCGTCCCCGGCGGTCGCTCGCGGGGCCTGTGGGATGCTCCGGAAATGCATCGGTTCGTCGCGCGCCTGTCCGACTCGTTGCGGGTCTTCGGGACCGTGCTCGCCAATCCGTCGCTCCGCCGCGTGCAGGTCGCGTTCGTGCTGTTCTGCATGACGGAGTGGGGCGCGTGGATCGCCATCGTCGTGTACGCGTACCAGCGGGGCGGCGCGACCGGCACGGCGATCGTCACGGTCGCGCAGCTGATCCCCTGCGCGATCATCGCCCCGCTCAGCGCGGTCCTCGGCGACCGCTTCCGTCGTGATCGATACCTCTTCGCGGGGTACCTCTTGCAGGCGGTGCTGCTTGCCGTGGTGGGCACCGCGATGCTCGCGGGCACGACCGAGTGGGTGGTCGTCGTGCTCGCGGTGGCCGCGAGCGCGGCCACCACCCTCACGCGCCCGGCCCAGGCGGCACTGACGCCGGCCCTCGTCGCGACGCCCGACGAGCTCACCGCCGCAAACGTCGCCACGGGCGTGATCGAGAGCGCGGGTGTCCTGATCGGTCCGGCCGCCGCCGGCGTGATCATGAGCGCGTCGGGCCCGGGAACCGTGATCGTCGCGACGGGAGCGCTCCAGCTGATCGCGGCGGCCACGGTGTGGCGGATCGAGCCACAGCCGCGGCCGCCGGGTGGGATCACCGCGCGAACCATGCTCCGCGAGGCCGTCGGCGGGTTTCGCGAGATCGCGCGCGAGGCCGACACGCGGCTGGTCGTTGCCCTCGGCGGCGTCGAGTCGGTACTGATCGGAGCGCTCGACGTCTTCTACGTCGTGATCGCGATCGGGCTGCTCGGGCTCGGACCGTCGGCGCCCGGTTATCTGATGGCGGCGCTCGGCGCTGGCGGTCTGGTCGGCGGTGGGCTCGCGCTCTTTCGCGTCGGCCGGGGCGGCCTGGCCGGGGCGATCGGCGCCGGGATGGTGCTCACGGGGATCCCGATCGCGGTCGCGGGCGCACACCCGGGAATCGGCCTGGCCTTCTCGATGATGGCGGCGGCGGGCGCGGGCATGGAGCTCGGGCAGGTCGCCGGTCGGACGCTGCTGCAGCGGGTCGTCCCCGACGAGGTCATGAGCCGCGTGTTCGGGGTGATCGAAGGCATGTACATGGCCGGCCTCGCGGCGGGATCGGCGGGCGCGGCGGCGCTGGTCGCAGCCGTCGGCGCGCGGTGGGCGCTCGTCGTGGCCGGCGCCGTGCCGACGTTGGCTGCCCTCCTGGCCATGCGTCGCCTACGCCGGATCGACCGCCGCTGGGTCGCGCCCACGGCGGAGATCGAGCTGGTGCGCGGCGTGCCGATGTTCGCGCCGCTTCCCGAGGAGGTCGTGGAACGGCTGGCGCGCAACCTGATCCCGGTTGAGGCTCCCGCAGGGGTCGCGGTCGTCCGTCAGGGCGAGGCGGGGGACCGGTTCTTCATCGTCCGCTCGGGCGAGCTCGAGGTCGTCGCCGACGGACGCCTCGCCGGCGCCCTCGGCGCCGGCGAGGGCTTCGGCGAGATCGCGCTGCTGCGCGACGTTCCCCGCACCGCGACCGTCGTCGCGCGAACGCCCGCCGTGCTCGCCGCGCTCGTGCGGGAGGTCTTCCTCGAGGCGGTGACCGGTCATCCCGCCGCGACCCGGTTCGCCGAGGACACGATCCACCGGCACCTGTCCGGCGGCGAAGCGGCCGGCGGCAACGCGCCCGGCGAGTAGCTACCGACGCCCGAGAGGGCGGGCCGGACGGCGGATCAGAAGCCGGCCTTGCTCGGCTCGGGCAAGTCCCCCATCGCGTCCTTGAGCGCCTCGTAGACGGCCTTGAACAGATCGGCCGCGTAGGTCGGCGGCTGGCTGCCCTGTCCGCCCATGGCCCCCCGCAACGCGGTCGCCGTCACCTCGACGGCCTTGTCGAACAGCATGCGATCGGTGTCCGAGGGCACGCACTCCTCCTTCTTCTCTCGTCCGTGGTCGCGGCGGGCGCCGCGGGGCCACAGGGTACCCGAACATGCGCGAACGGCTTGCACGAGTCCCCACCACCTTGCCGCGGCGGAGCTCGGGCCGCCCCATGGACGGCCACCCGCCCGGCCTGCTAGCATTTTCATGCGTTCAGATTGCATGAAGATGCGTAGCCACGAATCTTCCGTCCGCGTCGCGGTCCTCGGCGCCTCCGGCTATTCGGGGGGCGAGCTCCTGCGCCTGCTGTCGGCGCATCCCGCCGCCGAGGTGGTCGCGGCCGGCGCCGGCGAGCACGCCGGGGCTTCCGTCGGCGATGTCCATCCGCACCTGGAGGACTTCGCCGGCATGACGTTCGAGGAGCTCGGGCCGGACGTCGCGCGACGCTGCGACGTCGCGTTCCTTGCGCTGCCGCACGGGACCAGCTCGCGGATCGGCCCCGGGCTGCTGGAGGCAGGGGCGCGCGTCATCGACCTCGCCGGCGACTTCCGTCTGCCTGCGGAGGAGTACCCGGCGTGGTACGGGTTCGAGCACGCCGCTCCCGCATGGCTCGACAAGGCCGTGTACGGCCTCCCCGAGCTGTTCCGGGACGAGATCCGCGGGTCGACGCTCGTCGCGAACCCCGGGTGCTTCGCGACGGCGGCGTCGCTGGCGCTCGCCCCGATCGCTCGCGCCCGCCTGTTCGAGGGCAACGTGATCATCGACGCGAAGACCGGCGTCTCGGGCGCGGGCGCGCGCCCGAGCGCCACGGTGCACTACGCGCACACGGAAGGCAGCATTCGGCCGTACCGCGTGGGGACCCACCAGCACACGCCAGAGATCGAGCGCGTGTTGGCGCGCGCGGGCGCGGGCGGCACGACCGTGACGTTCGTTCCGCACCTCGTCCCCGCCGTTCGCGGCGTGCTGGTCACGTGCTACCTGTCCGGCGCGGATCCGGCCGCATGCGCGCAAGCGCTCGCCGACGCCTACGCCGGCGAGCGCTTCGCCCGCGTCCTGCCGGACCGCAGGATGCCCGACCCGAAGCACGTCCAGGGATCGAACGTCTGCGAGCTCGGCGTCGGCGGCGACGACCGCTCCGGCACGGCGGTGATCGTCTCCGCCGTGGACAACCTGGTCAAAGGGGCTGCAGGGCAGGCTATCCAGAACATGAACCTGCTCTTCGGCCTGGACGAGGGGCTGGCCCTGCCGACCACGGGGCTCTACCCGTGACGACGACGACGGCGACGACGGTGACGGTGTCGGTGCGCGAACGGACCCGCGCGAAGAGCCGCGTGCTGCTCGAGGCGCTCCCCTACATTCGCGAACACGCGGGACGCGTCGTCGTGCTCAAGCTCGGCGGCGCGGCGATGACCGATCCCAAACTGGCAGCCCGGTTCGCGCAGGACGTCGGCCTGCTCCGCACGGTCGGCATCAAGCCGGTCGTCGTCCACGGCGGTGGCCCGCAGGTGTCGGCGCTGTCGGAACGGCTCGGCCTGGCGACGGAGTTCCGCTCGGGGATGCGCGTGACCGACGAGGAGACGCTGCGGGTCGCGAAGATGGTCTTGGTCGGCGACATCAACATTCACGTCGTGTCGGCGCTCAACATGGCGGGGACGCCCGCCGTCGGACTGTCGGGCGACGACGCGAACCTGCTCCTGGCCCGCAAGCTCGAGCCGGACGGCGACGACCTCGGGTTCGTCGGCGAGATCACCGACGTGAACACCGCGCTGCTCGAGCACCTGATGGACGTCGCGGTTCCCGTCGTCGCCACCGTCGCGACCGACGGGAAAGGCCAGTCCTACAACGTGAACGCCGACCCCGCCGCCGCGGCGATCGCCGTGGCGCTCGGCGCGGCGAAGCTGGTCCTGCTGACCGACGTCCCCGGGCTGATCGTCGACGGCGAGCTCGTGGCCGAGCTGACGGTGCGCGAGGCGGAGAAGGTTCTCGCGAGCGGCGCGGCCGAGGGCGGCATGGGGCCGAAGCTCCGCGCCGCCGCGGACGCGGTCCGCGGCGGCGTCGGCCGCGCGCACATCGTCGACGGGCGCATCGCGCACTCGGTGGTGCTGGAGCTGTTCACCCCGGAGGGCATCGGCACCATGCTCGGTCCGGACGGAGGTGCCCCGTGACCCGGAACGCCGTGCCGACGGTCTCGACCGAGACGATCATGCCGACCTATCGCCGCTACCCGGTGACCCTCGTGCGCGGCGAGGGAACGCGCGTGTTCGACGACGCCGGCCGCTCGTATCTGGACTTCGCCGGGGGCATCGCGTGCGTCCCGATCGGCCACTCGCACCCCCGCTGGGTGGCGGCCGTTCGCGAGCAGGTCGGGACGCTGACGCACGTGAGCAACCTGTACGCCACGCTGCCCCAGCAGGAGCTCGCCTCGCGCCTGACCTCGCTGGCGGGCTTCGGACAGGTGTTCTTCTGCAACTCCGGGGCGGAGGCGAACGAGGCGGCGCTGAAGCTCGCGCGCCTGCGCGGCCGCCCTCACGGCAAGACGAAGGTCGTGGCGCTCGCGGGCTCGTTCCACGGGCGCACGTTCGCGACGCTGGCCGCGACCGGCCAGTCCGAGAAGCACGAGCCGTACCGGCCGTTGCCCGAAGGATTCGTCCACGTCGAGCCCGCGGACGTCACCGCGCTCCGCGCGGCCGTCGACGACCACACCGCTGCGGTGCTGCTCGAGCCGGTCTTGGGTGAGGGCGGCGTCGTGCCGCTGTCCGACGCGTACCTGCGCGAGGCGCGGCGCGTTTGCGACGATCGCGGCGCGCTGCTGCTGATGGACGAGGTGCAGACCGGGGTGGGCAGGTGCGGCACGTGGTTCGCGTTCCAGGGGAACGACGTCCGGCCGGACGTGTTCACCCTCGCGAAGGGGCTCGCCGGCGGGCTCCCGATCGGCGCGGTCGTCGCCGCCGAGGAGTTCGCGTTCGGGCCGGGCGAGCACGCCTCGACCTTCGGGGGCGGGCCGGTGCCGTGCGTGGGAGCACTCGCCGTGCTGGACGTCATCGAGGACGAGGAGCTGCTGTCGCGGGCCACGGCAATGGGCGAGCGGCTTCGCAGCGGCCTCGACGAAGTGCTCGAGAGCGCGGGGCGGACGGAGCGTTCTCGCGGCCGGGGCCTCCTGGTCGGTGCCCCGCTCGGGCCGCCCGACGTGCCCGGCGCGGTGCGTGCGCAGGCCGTCATCCTCGCGCTGCTGCGACGCGGCTTCCTGGCCACCGAAGCCGGCGGGAACGTCGTGCGCTGCACACCGCCGCTGACGATCGACGCGGGCGAGATCGACGCGTTCCTGGAGGCCTTCGCCGACGCGCTCGTCGAAGCGTCGCACCCCGCCGCGCAGGGGAGCGCGCCGTGAAGCGGAAGCGGCACCAGACGATCCTCGAGCTCGTTCGCACCGAGCCGATGTCGAGCCAGGACGAGATCGCCTCGCGCCTGGACGCACTCGGATTCCCCGTGACGCAGTCGACGGTGTCGCGAGACCTCGACGAGCTCGGGCTCGTGCGCATCCGCGACGCCGAGGGTCGCATGCGGTACGCGACGCCCGACGAGGCGTCGCCCGGCCCGGCGCGTCATGCGCGAGCGCTCCTGCGCGAGTTCGCGCTCGGCGTCGAGCACTCGGCCAACCTCGTCCTGGTGAAGACGCCGCCGGCGGGCGCGATGCCGGCCGCGCGGGCGCTGGACGCGGCGGGCGTGGAGGGGGTCCTCGGAACGGTCGCCGGCGACGACACGATCATCGTGGTCGTTCGGGAAGGCGCACGCGCCCGCGACGTGGCGGGGCGCCTTCGCGAGATGGCGGGGCTCACGTGACGCCGAGGGCCGTGCTCGCGTACTCGGGCGGACTCGACACGTCGGTCGCCGCCCGGACGCTCCGCGACGAGGGCGGGTTCGAGGTCGTCGCGGCCCTCGTCGATCTGGGCCAGGCCTTCGCCCCCGGCGACGCCCGCGCCAGGGCCGCTGCGGCCGGGGCCGAGCTTCGCATCATCGACGCGAAGGAGGAGTTCGCCGGCCGCTTCTGCCTTCCGGCGATTCACGCCAACGCACTGTACGAGGGAAAGTACCCCCTCGTGTCCGCGCTCGCGCGGCCGCTCATCGCCGAGAAGGTGGTGCAACTCGCCCGCGAGACCGGGGCGTCGCACGTCGCGCACGGCTGCACCGGAAAGGGGAACGACCAGGTTCGCTTCGAGGCCTCCTTCGCCGCGTTGGCCCCGGACCTCACGGTACTCGCGCCCGTCCGCGAACAAGCGCATTCGCGCGACGAGGCGCTCCGGCGCGCGAAGGCGTTCGGCATCCCCATTCCGGAGGAGGCGCGGACGTTCTCGATCGACGAGAACCTCTGGGGCCGGACGGCGGAGGCCGGACCGATCGAGGATCCTTGGGCGGAGCCGCCCGCCGAGGCGTACGGGATCACGGCCGACCCGCGTCGCGTCGCGCGCGAGCCGCAGCAGGTCGTCGTCGGCTTCGAGCGGGGCCGGCCGGTGGCGCTCGAGGGAAAGGCGCTCGGGCTCCTCGAGATCGTCGCAGCCCTCACCGACATCGGCGGCGCGCACGGCGTCGGGCGCGTCGACATGATCGAGAACCGGCTGGTGGGCATCAAGTCCCGCGAGATCTACGAGGTGCCGGCCGCGCTCGCACTCATCTGCGCGCACCGCGACCTCGAGGATCTGACGCTCGAACGGGATCTCGCGCACGAGAAGGCGGGACTGGAACGTCGCTGGGCCGAGCTCTGCTACAACGGGCTGTGGTTCGGGCCACTGCATGCGTCGCTCCGCGCGTTCATGGAGGGGACGCAGGAGCGCGTCGCCGGCGAGGTGCGGCTGGAGTTCTACCGCGGGTCGTGCCGCGTCGTGGGCCGGCGGAGCGATCTCGCCCTGTACGACCATTCCCTCGCGACGTACGACGAGCGGGCCGACCGCTTCGACCAGCGCCAGGCGGCCGGGTTCGTGTCGCTGTGGAGCCTTCCGCTTCGGGTGTGGTCCGAGCGCGGCCGGCAGGAAGCGCCGGCGGAGGCTGCCACGACGGTCGCGAGCGCCTCCGCGTCCGTGGAGTCGCCGGGGGCGGCGCCCGAGCAGGCCGGCGCCGTGGCGACGGCGGCCGACGCACTTCCCCACGTCTGGTCTGGGCGGTTCGCGGACGCACCGGCCCACGACGCGATGGCGCTCACCGCGTCGCTCGCGTTCGACCGGCGGCTGCTCGCGCACGATCTCGCGGCGACGTCGGCGCACGTGCAGGCGCTCGTTCGGGCGGGGCTGCTGGAACAAGAGGAAGGCGACCGCCTCGCGAAGGAGCTCGAGGAGCTCCGGGGCGAGGCGACCGACGGCAGCTTCCCCTTCTCTCCCCGTGACGAGGACGTCCACGTCGCGGTCGAGCGCGTCCTCACCGAACGGCTCGGTGACCTCGGCGCCAAGGTGCACGCCGGCCGCAGCCGCAACGACCTGGTCGCCACCGACCTGCGCCTGTGGACGAAGGAAGCGTCGGCCGAGCTCGCGGACCTGACCCGGGCCCTCGTCGAGACGCTCGCGCGGCACGCGGAGCGGCACACGCAAACGACGCTGCCGGGCTACACGCACCTGCAGCGCGCGCAGCCGGTCACGCTCGCGCACCACCTGCTCGCCCACGCGTTCGCACTCCTGCGCGACGCCGACCGCCTCGAGCGCGCCGGCGCGGCCGCCGACGTCTCACCGCTCGGCGCCGGCGCGCTCGCCGGATCCACGCTCGGGATCGACCCGGCCGCGACGGCCCGCTCGCTCGGGTTCTCTGCCGCGTTCGACAACTCGATCGACGCCGTCGCGAGCCGCGACTTCGCGGTGGAGTTCCTCTCCGCGTGCCTGTCGACCGCGCTGGGCCTATCGCGCCTCGCGGAAGAGCTCGTGCTGTGGGCGAGCGAGGAGTTCGGGTTCGTTCGCGTGGACGATCGGTACGCGACCGGGTCGAGCATGATGCCGCAGAAGCGCAACCCCGACGTCGCGGAGCTCGCACGCGCGAAGGCGGGGCGCGTGCTGGGCGACCTCGTCGCGCTCGCCGCCGTGCTCAAGGGGCTTCCGCTCGCCTACGACCGGGACATGCAGGAAGACAAGGAAGCCGTGTTCGACGCGCGCGACGCGCTCGCCGCGACGCTCCCCGCGCTCACCGGCATGGTCGCGACGCTTTCGTTCGACACCGACCGCATGCGCCGCGCGTGCGAGGGCGGGTTCGTTACTGCGACCGATCTTGCCGAGGCGCTCGTCGCCCGCGGGGTGCCGTTCCGGGAGGCGCACGCGCGGGTCGGGGGGTTCGTCGGCACACTGGAGGCCGCGGGCAGGACGCTCACGGACGTGGAACCGCAGGAGTGGGCGGCGCTCGACGCCGACCTCGAGCCCGGCATCGAGTCGTGGCTGCGGCCCGAGACGGCCGTCGCGCGCCACCGGACTCCGGGCGGCCCCGCACCCGAATCGGTGGACGGCCAGATCGCGGCGATCCGGGAACGCCTCCGCCTCGCCGGACACGCGAAGGGAGCGCGCGGATGACCGAACCCGAGCTGCACGTTCGGCCGAACGGGTCGATCAAGATCTACGGCCGCGTGCGGCTGTTCGACGCCGACGGCAACGAGTACGAGATCGACTGGGACGACCTGAAGGAAGACTCGCGGGGCAGGCGCCTCAAGCTCTGCCGCTGCGGGGGCACGAAGACGCCGCCCTTCTGCGACGAGTCCCACCTGGAGATCGGCTTCCTATCCACGCCCAGGGTCTCGGACGGCTTCTCGCCCACCTGAGTCCTCGGCCTGCCGGCCTCCCGGCCTCCGGCTCGCCGACCTCCCGGCCTGCCGAAGGCCGCTCAATTCTCGGCCCGGAAATCGCCGATACCTGTGCCGAGATCCCTTGAGAGAGCACGCGCTCACCCAGACCGCCTGCACGGTCCGCGGTGCGAGGCAGGGCGCCGACGCGGACTGGTGCGGCCGGTGCTCCGCTGCCACCTCAGAGGTGGCTCGATCCGCCCTGCGCCCGCGGTCGCGCTCCGATGACACGCGGGTCCGCGAGCCACGTCCGTCCGGGGTCGCGGGGGCGGGAGCCGACCCATGAGCGCCGCTATCGCCGTTCGCTCCGAGGCCGCTACCCGCCGGAAGACCGTCGCGCTGGACCCGGTCCGCTCCGGCCTCGAGGCGCTGTCGCTGTTCTTCCTGATCCAGACGGCGCTCCTGCTGCGGTCCCACCACCTCACGTGGCAATTCTTCGCGGCGACCGTGAGCCCGCGATGGGCGTCGAACATGGTCGGCCCCGTCTGGCCCGACCTGATCGACGGGCTGCTGCCGTTCGCCGCGATCGCGTTGTCGGGCATCGTGCTCGTGGTCTCGGGGCGGCGGTACGCGTGGGCGCTCCCCGCGGCCGTGTGGTTCGCGATGTCCTTCTTCGCAGGCGGCATCGGGCACGTGCCGCACCCGCAGGCGCTCGGCCCGGGCTGGACGCCTGCGCCGGGCACGCCGCTGAACAGCCCGGAGTGGTGGGCCCAGCCGTGGGCGGGCGCGCTGGTCGACTACGGGCTCGCATTGCTGCCGGCGGCCGTGATCGCGGCCACGATGGCCGCGACGGCCCGTGCCTCCGCCTCGGGGCTGTCGGCCGCCGCATCCCCGGCCGCCGGTCTCCGGGCCCTCACCGTACGCGTTCGCGCGATTCGCGTTCGCCCCGCGGCCGTCGTGGCGTTCGCGCTGTGCTGCTTCTTCGTGTGGCTGGCCGTCACCAGCAGCACCGAGGCCACCGACCCCACGCAGCCGTGGTCCTCTGTGCCGGGGCTGCTGCCGCCGTTCCTGTTCGGACTCGTGCTGGGAACGCGGCGGCCGCGGCTCCTGTGGGCGGCGGTCGCGGTCCCCTTCCTGTTCGTCCTCGACGCGTCCGGCTTCATCTGGCCGAGCGTGCAGGCCACGGCGTCCGCGACCCTGTCGGCGCTCCCCTTCGTCGCGATGACCGCAATCGGCGTCGCGTACGGCCCGATGACCCGCGCGTTCGAGCGGCTGCGCGACGCGCCCCTCGCCGCCGTGATCCTGCTGAACGTGCTGAACGTGGCCGACGCCGTGCTCACCTGGATCGCCGTGCGCTCGCACCAGGCCGTGGAGGCGAACCCGGTGGTTCGCCTGCTCGGCCTGCCCGCCAAGGTCCTGATCGTCGCGCTGATCGGCGTGATCCTGTACCGCGTGCGGCCGCGCGCGATCGTCTGGGGCGTGGCCGTCCTGGTGGCGGTGATCGCCTGGCACGTCGCGGGGTTGTACCTGACGGCGACCGTCTGAGCCGCCGCTTCGGCGTCAGGGCTCGTGCAGCTTCGAGATGTGCCAGTGGTGCGGCATGACCAGGTCGTCGGCCTCCGACGGTCCCCACGAGCCCTTCTCGTAGAACGTGACCGGCGGAGGATGCTCCAGCACCGGCATGAGGACCTCCCAGCCGCGCTCGACCTCGTCCTCGCGCGTGAACAGGGTGTGGTCGCCCTCCATCGCTTCCAGCAGCAGCGCCTCGTACGCCTCGACCAGCGGCGCGTGGAACGTCTGCTCGTAGTCGAACGTCATCACCGCCCGGTCGAGCTCGAATTCGCCCGGCCCCGGCTTCTTCACGTTGAGCGCGATCTTGATGGCCTCTTCCGGCTGGAGTCGCATCGTGAGGTGGTCACGGTCGGGCGGCGCGGTGACCTCGGTCCCTCCGAACACGTTGTAGGGGACCTCGCGGAAGCCGAGTGTGATCTCGGACGCCTTGCGCTTCAGCTCCTTTCCCGTCCGCAGGAAGAAGGGAACGCCTGCCCAGCGCCAGCTGTCGATCTCGAGCTCGAGCGCCGCGTACGTCTCGCCCTGCGAATCCGGTGACACGCCGGGCTCCTGCCGGTAACCGACGTACTGTCCGCGCACGATCCGCTCGGGATTGCAGACCTTCATGGCGCGCAGCACCTTCACCTTCTCGTCTCGCAGCCGATCGGGCTGGAAGGAGACCGGCGGCTCCATCGCGAGGAACGTCAGCACCTGGAACAGGTGCGTCTGCACCATGTCGCGGATCGTTCCCGTCTGCTCGTAGAACGCGCCGCGGCCCTCGATGCCGATCTCCTCCGCGACCGTGATCTGCACGTTGTCGACGTAACGCCGGTTCCAGATCGGCTCGAACATCCCGTTCGCGAACCGGAACGCGAGGATGTTCTGCACGGTCTCCTTGCCCAGGTAGTGGTCGATGCGGAAGATCTGCGACTCGTCGAACACCGCGTGCAGCGCACGGTTCAGCTCGCGCGCGCTCTCCAGATCGTGGCCGAACGGCTTCTCGAGCACGATCTTGCCGGCCTCGTGCAGCCCGCTCTCGCCCAGGCGCGCCACGATCGACGGGTACGCGGCGGGCGGCGTGGCGCAGTAGTAGAAACGCCCGCCGTCGGTGTCCAGGTCCCGGTCGACGTCCTCGAGCCGCTGACGAAGCTCCTCCATCGCGAACTTCTCTTCGAACTCTCCCGTCACGTAGAAGAGATGGTCGGCGAAGTCGGCCCAGAGCTCCCCGAGGGGGTCGGTCTTGCCGAACGTCCCGATCATGTCGCGCGCGTATTCGCGGAACCCACCGTCGTCCATCGGGCTTCGCGCGTAGCCGATGATCGCGAACCCGTGCGGCAGAAGACCTTCCGCGTAGAGATGGAAGAACGCGGGCAGCAGCTTGCGCTTGGTCAAGTCGCCCGACGCGCCGAAGATGACGATCGCCTGCGGGTCGGCGGGCTTGAGCGTCACGGGGCGCCCCCGGCCGGCTTCTCGTCGTGGCCGCCGAACTCCTTGCGCATGGCCGACAGGAGCTTGGCCGCGTACGCCGCCTGCCCCTGCGACTGGAAGCGCTGGAAGAGCGCCGCCGCGAGCACGTCGGCCGGCACTCCCTCGTCGACGGCGGCCTGGACGGTCCACCGGCCCTCGCCCGAGTCGGAGACTCGCCCGCCGAAGGTCTCGAGGGCGGGATCGGCCGCGAGCGCCTGCGCCGTCAGGTCGAGCAGCCACGAGCTGACCACGCTGCCCCTGCGCCACAGTTCGGCCACCTTCGCCGTGTCGATGTCGTAGTGATAGAAGGCGGCGTCGTGCAGCGGGGCGGTCTCGGCGTCGGTCTCGCGCGGGATCGTGCCGGCGTTCGCATGGTGCAGGATGCCAAGCCCCTCCGCGTACGCGGCCATGAGGCCGTACTCGATGCCGTTGTGCACCATCTTGACGAAGTGGCCGGCGCCGCTCGGGCCGCAGTGGAGCCACCCCTCCTCCTGGGGCGCAGGCTCACCGACCCTGCCGGGCGTTCGCACGGCGGCGCCCATGCCCGGGGCGAGCGTCCGGAAGATCGGAGCCAGGCGGGCGACCGCGTCGTCGGGCCCGCCGATCATCAGGCAGTAGCCGCGTTCGAGGCCGAAGACGCCGCCGCTGACGCCGACGTCTACGTATCCGATGCCCTTGGCGGCCAGGGCTTCCGAACGACGGACGTCGTCCCGGTAGAACGAGTTGCCGCCGTCGACGATCGCGTCTCCCGGCTCGAGGTGCGGGGCCAAGTCGTCCAACACCCCCTCGGTGACGCCGGCCGGCACCATGATCCAGACGGCCCGCGGCGGCGCCAGCTTCTGCGCGAGCTCCTCGAGCGTCCGCGCGCCGATCGCGCCGTCCCCTTCGATGGCGGTCACCGTCGCCTCGGTGCGGTCGTAGGCCACACATTCGTGGCCACCTCCGACCAGACGGCGAACCATGTTCGCGCCCATCCGCCCAAGGCCGATCATGCCGAGCTGCATTGGTCAGGCTCCTTTACTTTCCTGCGGCACGTGCGGGACGGACGCGGCGTGGCATCATCCCGCGGACTCCATCAGCGAGCGCCCCAGCGCCTTCAGGTCGACGTCCTCGTCGCGCAGCGCCGCAGGGTCGACCGGGCGGCGCGCCCGCACCAGGTCGCGGGCGCGCCGCACCTCGCGCCCTCGGCCCAGCCCACCAACGCCGTCGACGATCCCGTCGCGGAGGTAGAAGGCGACGAAGCTCCGTTCTTCGAGACTCCCCTGGACCACGATCTCGTCCCAGCGATCCGCGAACCCCACGTACTGCAGGTCGTGCTCGTACTGGTCCGACCAGAACCAGTGCACGTCGGCGAAGGGCTCCTCGCCGCCCAGCATCGCGCGCGCGGCCGCGACTCCCTGCTTGATCGCGTTGTCGTAGTGCTCCACGCGGATCCGCCGGCCGAACAGCGGGTGCGCGTGGTTGGCGAGGTCGCCCGCCGCGAACACGCCGGGCGCGCTCGCCGCGAGACGCT
>DASPTB010000014.1:0-6199 GCA_035623615.1 Actinomycetota bacterium | reverse complement strand
TTCCTCAACTGGGCGGGCGTCGACGCGATCGAGGCCGAGGAGCTGTCGGTCATTCCCGGCCTCGACGAGATCTTCAGCCTCACCGACGTGAAGCGGCACGCGGACAGCGGAAACTACGACGTACTGGTCGTCGACTGCGCGCCGACCGCGGAGACGCTGCGGCTGCTGTCTCTTCCCGACGCGATGAACTGGTACATCGAGCGCCTGTTCCCCGTCTCTCGCCGCGCCGTGAAGACCGTCCGGCCGATCCTGACGCGCTTGACGTCGATGCCCATCGCCGACGACCGGATCTTCGGCGCGGTCGAGCGCTTGCACCGCAACCTGGACGGCGTCCGCCAGCTCCTCACCAACGACCGCATGTCGTCGGTGCGCCTCGTCGTGAACCCGGAGAAGATGGTGATCGCCGAGGCGCGGCGCACCTACACCTACCTGTCGCTGTTCGGCTACCGCGTCGACGCCGTGGTCGTGAACCGTATCATCCCGCCGGAGGTCGAGGACCCGTACTTCGGGACGTGGAAGGGGATCCAAGCCGAGCATCTGGCGACGGTGCACGAGTCCT
Organism: Actinomycetota bacterium; assembly: GCA_035623615.1. GTDB lineage: Bacteria > Actinomycetota > UBA4738 > UBA4738 > UBA4738 > DASPTB01. The sequence goes on along the minus strand of DASPTB010000014.1, from coordinate 5,640 downwards.
TCCAGCCGGTTCCGATCCTGACTGCCCGACTGTTCGACCGCGAAATGGTCGGGCTGGACCTGCTGGGCGACATGGGGGCGGAGCTGTACGGGGAGAGGACCGGCACCGAGATGCTGCACCGCGAGGACCCCATGCGGATCCGCAAGAAGGGCGGCGCGTACGTGCTGTCGCTCCGGCTGCCCTTTGCCGACCGCTCGGACTTGAACGTGTTCCGCAAGGCCGACGAGTTGTTCGTCGGCGTCGGTTCATACAAGAGGAACGTGATCCTGCCGCAAGTGCTGCAACGACTGGAGATCCAGGACGCGCAGTTCGTGGAGGATCGCCTGGAGGTTCGTTTCGCGCGGCCGGACTCCCCGGAGGACGTCGGCGGCGCGGAGGGAAGGGAGGCAAGTGGCTGAGAAGGGGAACCTGAGAGAAGCGGACGCGGCGGAGAAGTCCGGACCGGCGTGTCCGGTCGCGTTCTGCCCCGTCTGTGCCGTCGTGTCGGCACTGGGAGAGGTTCGTCCCGAGGTGACCGAACATCTGCTTGCCGCCGCGCGCGAGACCATGATGGCGTTTCGTTCATTGCTCGACGCTCGGCTCGAGGGAACCGAGCCACACGAGGACCGGGGGAGGGTCCAGCGAATCGAGATCGCGTAAGGGGGCGTGATCGAACATGCCCGAGCTCGAGGGGTCGGTACTTGGGGAGCTTGCACGGTGGGACCCGGGCGAAGTCCCGGTCTCGAGTCTGTACTTGAACGTCGACGGCCGTCGGTACCCGCGGGAGGAGGACGTGCGGCAGCGCGCCCGAAAGAGCCTGCACCGACTGCGCGAGCAGGCGGTGTGGCTATCGAAGTCCCACGGGAAGTCGGTGGGCTGCGACGCGGGCCGGATGATGGAGTTCATCGAGGACGAGTTCGAGCGCGGGTCCACGCGCGGGCTCGCCCTGTTCGCGTGCCACGAGCATCGGCTGTGGCAGGAGGTCCGCACCGCGCGGCCACTTCCGGATCGCGCGACGGTCGGGCGGCAGCCGTACCTGCTGCCGCTGGAGGCGATGCTCGAGACCCAGCGGTCCCTCTGCGCGGCCATCGTCGACAAGGAGAAGGCTCGGATCTTCCTCTCGAGCCGGGACGTGATCGAGGAGCGGACCGAGATCGTGGACGACGTGCCCGGCCACCACGAGCAGGGCGGCCGGGCGCAGGCCCGCTTCCAGCGCCACGTCGACGACCATGTCGGCCGCCACCTGCGACGGGTCGCCGACGTTCTGCTCGACATGCTGCGCCGGGGCGACTTCGACCACCTGATCGTCGCGGGACCCGAGGAGGCCCTCGCCGAGCTCGAGCGCCTCTTGCACGACTGGGTGGGGAAGCGGATCGTGGGTCGCACCTCACTGCCGATCACGGCTGCGCCGGCTCAGGTGCTCGAGCGGATGCTCGAGATCGAGCAGCAGATGGAGTCCGAGAAGGAGTCCCGCATGCTCGAACGGCTCCGGGCTGGAGCGGCGACCGGGCGGGGCGCCGTCCTCGGCGTCCCCGCCACGCTGCGCGCGCTCAACGACGCTCGCGTCGACACACTGGTCGTGCCGTTCGACTCAGGGGCGCCCGGCGTGCGCTGTCCGGAGTGCGGCATGCTGGACGCGGAGCGGAAGCGCTGTCCCCGCTGCGGGATTCCCACTGCGCCGGTGATCGACCTCTTCGACGCGGCGGTCGCGGCCGCGCTCCGCCAACGCGCAACCGTCGAGACGGTGTCCCACGCCCTCACGGAGGACGACGGAGCCATCGGCGCACTCTTGCGCTTCTGAGCCCGCCGGCTTCCGGGGTGGGCGAGGCCGGGCGCCGCGGAACCCGATGGTAGGCTCGCGCCGATCATGACCGAGCCACTCGCGATCGGCGTGGACATCGGCGGAACCAAGGTTGCCGCGCTCCTCGTCGACTCGGGCGGCAAGGTTCTCGATCGTCGCCTGGTCCCGTCGCCGGCCGACGACGCAGACGCGGTCACGCGCACGGTCGTCGCCCTGGTGGCCGAACTGCTCGCCGACCACGACGGCGTCGTCGCGGTCGGCGTAGGCGCGGCGGGGCTCGTGTCCCACGATGGCGTGGTGCGGTTCGCGCCCAACGTCGCGTGGCGCGAGTTTCCTCTTCGCGAGCGCGTCGCCGCGGGCGTCCGGATCCCGGTGGCCGTCGAGAACGACGCCAGCGTCGCGGCGTGGGGCGAGTACCGATTCGGCGCCGGGAGGGGAACCACCGACCTGCTCGTCGTGACCGTCGGGACGGGGATCGGCGGCGGCATCGTGATCGGCGGCGAGCTCTTCCGCGGGGCTCATGGGCTCGGGGCCGAGATCGGGCACATCATCGTCGAGCCGCACGGCCCGCTCTGCGGCTGCGGCAACCATGGCTGCTGGGAGCAGATGGCGTCCGGCCGCGCCATCGAGCGGATGGGCCGCATCGCAGCGGTCGAGCAACGTGGCTCGGTGCTTGCCGAAACGGCTGCCGGCGATCCCTCGCGGCTCACCGGGCAGGACGTGACGAAAGCCGCCCGTGACGGTGACCCCGTCGCGGTCGGCATTCTCGAGGAGGTCGGCCGGCGTCTGGGCCAGGGTATCGCCGGACTGGCGAACGTCCTCGATCCCGACGCCGTCGTCGTGGGCGGGGGAGCGGCGGACGCGCAGGACCTCCTGCTGCAACCCGCCCGGCGCGCGTTCATCGAGTCGGTCGAGGCGCCCACGCACCGGCCCGAGGTGCCGATCCTTGCTGCCGAGCTCGGGAATGACGCCGGCGCTATCGGAGCGGCCGATATCGCACGGCGGCGGGGCGCGGTGTGAGCCGGTCCGCGCCGCGCATCGGCTTGATCCTGCCGCTGTTCTCGGGTGATCCGGCAAAGGTCCTCGGGATCGCCCGCTCCGCGGAGACGCTCGGCTACGACGGTGTGTTCGCGTTCGACCACTTCTTCCCGCCGGGAGCGCCGGCCGACCGCGCGTCGCTCGAGGTCTACACGACGCTCGCCGCAGTGGGGGCGACCACCCGCCGGGTGGCGCTCGGCACGCTGGTGACGCGCGCCGTGCTGCGTCCACCCGGACTCGCGGCCAAGATGGTGTCGACGATCGACATGGTGGCCGGCCCGGGACGGATGGTCGTAGGCGTCGGCAGCGGCGACCCGATCGACGAGGGCGAGCATCGCGCGTTCGGATTCCCGATGCTGTCGGTCAAGGACCGACGGGCGCACCTCGAGGAGTGGGTGATCGCCGTGCGGGCCGTCATGTCCGGGAGGCCGTTCGCGGGGACGGAGCGCCTCGCTCCCGTCCCCGGGCCGCTGCTCCCCCCGTTCCAGGTCGTGCCGCCCGTCTGGGTCGGCGGCCTCGCCGACGAGGTCGTGCGAATCGCGGCGCGCTCGGCAGACGGCTGGAACGGATGGGGGCTGTCGCCGGAGACCTTCGCGGCGAAGGCAGCGCTCCTGTCACAGGAGGCCGGTCGTGCGGGGCGGCCCACGCCGCCCATCGCGACGTGGGCCGGCATCGTGCTGGTCGGCGAGGACGAGAAGGAAGCCGCGGCCCTCGCGGAGCAGCGCATGGGAACGGCGGTCGACGCCCTCGCATGGGCGGGACCGGCCGAGGAGCTCCCCGGCTTCCTGCAGGAGCTTGCCGGGGCCGGTGCCGAGTGGGCCGTCCTGGTGCTGACCGGCCCGCCAGACCGCAAGGACCTGGTGGCCGAGCGGGTGCTGCCGGAGCTCGAGCGACCGACCTGATCTCCAGGGGGGGCCGGCGCCGCCCTTTCGCAGCTCAGCGCAGCCGAAACTTCTCGGCCATCTCGATTTGGACCACCTTGCCGTCCTGGACCACGAGAAGCACGGTTCCGAACTCGATCCGGCGCAGGACGGTCCCCACCCGCGCCAGGATCCCCCGCTCCTCGTCCGAGAAGGCGTCGAGGTCGAGCGGCTCCGTCTGCCGGCCATCTTCGGGCCCGGGGCCGGGACCTGTATCGGCTGCGCTCAATGACCTCGGTCCTTCCTCATGGATTCCACCGGTTTAGTGACCACTATCTTGACTGATATTAGGGAGAAATGCTAGCCTTCCGCACGTCGAGCTGACCAGACATCTGGAGGCCGCGGCGTCCGACGGCAGGGGGGACACCGCGGCCTTTTTGTGTTTCGAGGGAGGTGGGCAGACGTGAAGAGACTCGTCATCGGGATCGTTCTCGTCGGGCTTTTGGCGGGAGCATGCAGCAGTTCGGGGAAGAAGGCGCAGGGAAGCTCCGACGAGATCCGGCTGGGGGTTTTCCCGAACCTGACGCACTCGCCGGGACTCATCGGAATCACCCAGGGGATCCTCGACAAGGATCTGGCCCCGACCAAGGTGAAGATCGTTCCGTTCACGTCGGGCAGCGAGGCGAGCAGCGCGCTCGCGTCCGGCTCGATCGACGCGAGCTACATCGGGCCGAACCCGGCCGTCTCCATCTTCGAGAAGACCGGCGGCCAGTTCGTGATCGTCTCCGGGGCGACCCTCGGCGGCGCGGCGCTCGTGGTACGCAACGGCTCGGGGATCTCGAGCCCCGCGGACCTGAAGGGCAAGAAGGTCGCGGACCCCGGCATTGGAAACACGCAGGACGTGGCGCTGCGCACGTGGCTCCACGATCACGGGCTGAAGGCGACCGACGAGGGCGGCGACGTGACGATCGTGCCGCTGTCGTCCAACTCGGACTCGATCACCCTCATGCAGAACAAGCAGATCGACGCGGCGTGGCAGCCCGAGCCGTACGTCAGCCTCCTCGTCTCGGAGGGCCTCGGGCACGTGTTCGTGAACGAGGCCTCGCTGTGGCCGGGCGGCAAGTTCAGCACGACCAACCTGCTCGTGTCGAAGGCCTACCTGAGCGCACACGCGGGCGTCGTGAAGAAGCTCGTGCAGGCCAACGTCGACGCCATCCAGTACATCCAGCAGAACTCTCAGGCGGCGGCGACGGCGGCGAACACCGAGATCGCCAAGCTGGGTGGGAAGTCACTCGACAGCGCGGCACTGTCGCGGGCGTGGGGGGAGATGACCTTCACGTGGGACCCCGACACGTCGTCGATCTCGACCGATGCGCAGCGGGCGTACGCGCTGAAGGACATCAGCACCAACCCGACCAACATCAGCAGCCTGTACGACCTGACGGACCTGAACGCGATCCTTCAGTCGAAGGGCCTTCCGACGGTACAGGTGTCCGGATGAGGCGGTCGAACGCAGGCCGGCTCGTCGTCCTGCCCGACGTCGGGACCGAACGGCCGAAGCTGTCCCTGCGGGGCGTGGGGAAGATCTACCGCAACGCCCGCGGCGAGCGGGTCCAGGCGGTCGACGACGTCACGCTGGATGTGGCGCCGGGCGAGTTCGTCTGTCTGCTGGGCCCGTCGGGGTGCGGCAAGTCGACGCTGCTGAACATGTTCGCCGGGCTGGATCGGCCGACGTCCGGCGAGGTGCTGATCGACGGGCGCCCGGTTCGCGGGCCCGGCCCCGACCGGACCGTCCTGTTCCAGGAGCCGGCGCTGTTCCCTTGGATGAGCGTCGTGCGCAACGTCGAGTTCGCGATGAAGCTGATCGGTGTTCCTCGCTCCGAGCGGCGCGACCGGGCCATGTTCTGGCTCGGCAAGGTGCAGCTCGGACGCTTCGCCGACGCGCAGCCGCACGAGCTGTCG
>DASPTB010000300.1:0-6936 GCA_035623615.1 Actinomycetota bacterium | reverse complement strand
CGGCTCCCTCAGCCCGTGCTGGGGCTCGGTGGGGCAGACGGGGGTTTCGCGGACGGGGGCGCCGGCGGGATCCCCTGGGGCAAGGACGGGGGCGGGACCACCGGGGGTGGGACCACCGGGGGTGGGACCACCGGGGGTGCGGCCGGGGGTGCGGATGGGGATCCGTCGCCGCCGGGGAGCGCAAGGTCCGACTTCCCGAATCGCTCCTCCAGGAATCGTCCGTGCGCCATGAGTCGATCGGCATCGTTCTTCGCGACCGCGTCTGCCACCTCGTCCATCTGCTCTCCCAGCAGATCGAGCTGCTCGTCGAGCAGCTGGCGCGCCGTCTTGCCGTCCTCGAGCTGGTGCATCGTCGCGTAGGCACGCGGCAGGTTGAGATAGCTCTCGAGCGCCGTGGGCAGATAGTCGGTGGCCGTCCGTTGCAGGATGAACAGCTCGGGCGAGCCCGGCGCGAGCTGGCCCGTGCGGGGAAGGATCCCATCGATCGTCTCGACGATGGACTCCACGCGGCCCTGCACGTCCCGCGGCAACCTCCCCGCGACGCTCTTGACCAGCCGATCCAACGCCCGGTCGACGTCTCGCGGGTCGAAGTCGTGCAGGTCGACGGACTTCGGGCGCGGTGTGACGAGCACGCCGAACGCGTAGAGCCCGGCGACCACCACAGGCCACAGGTCGTGGACGACGCCGGTGAAGTACAGGGCGAGCCCGCCCAGCGCGAGCGCGGAGCCGACCATGTTCTTCGTGCTGTACAGGTAGATCACGAAGCGGCTTCGCCGAGAGCCGCCGGGCTCACTGGTAGCCACGGATCTCCTTGAAGACCTCGGACAGTGAGGCGGACCGGCTGTCGAACACCTTCCCCCCCGTCTCGTCCGCGATCTGGGTCAGGGCGGCCGGACTCGCCTCGCCGAAGATCACCGCGTACGTCGGGATCTGCGCGGCGGCGGGCCCGAGGCCCCGGAGGTCCGCCATGAACTGCTGCGGCGACTCACCCGAATTGTTCATCCCATCGGTCATCAGCACGATCGACGTGAAGCGGTTGGGATCGGCGGTCTCGGACTGGACTGCCTGCGTGTAGGCCTTGGAGAGCGCGGAGTAGATCGCCGTGTTTCCGCCGGCGCTCAGGCCGTCCACGTATTCGCGAATCGCGGCGAGGCTCGGCGAGTTCGGGTCGGTACCCTCGACCGCGAAGTCCCGGTCGCCCTCGACCGAGCTGCTGAAGGTGATGATCGTCACGTCCTCTCGGTTGCGGAACTGGGAGAAGATCCCCGTCACCGAGTTGTCCACTCCCGCCAGGCCGTCCATCGCTTTCTTCAACGCGTTGATGCGCGTGCCGAACATGGACCCGCTGACGTCGAGGACGAACAGCGTGTGGGAGGGCTTGGCCAGCTCGTTGAGATACGCGCTGAGAAGGTCTCGAACGACCTCCAGCGACGAGGGGAACGCGAGCTCCACCAGGACCCGCTTGGGGAAGCGCGAGTCGAGCGGGACCCCGGGGACGGCCGGGCGCCGGTTCGTGTTGGTCATCAGCCACGTCTGGATCGCCGGGGAGCGCAGCTCGTTCACGAGCTTCTCGTACTGGGCCCGCTTCGCGGGGTTGAGCAGCATGAGCGGGTAGTCGGCCGTCACGATCCCGTCCCTCGGATACACGAGGTACAGGGGCTCGTGCAGCTGCCCGCTCTGGTTCAGGGAGAGCAGCACCGACTCGTAGTTGATCATCCCGTCGAGGTCGTCCTGGTGACGAACGTAGGCGTCGGCCAGGAAGCCCGAGCTGCCGGCGGTCAGCGCCTGCCCGGAGAAGAACGCGCGCAGGTCCTTGACGTCGATCTCCTTCGACGTGAGCGCGCTGCCGGTCCCGGCGTACGCGGAGGCGACGCCGACGAGCGCCGAGAACCCGGTGTTGGAGGCCGCCGGATTGGTCATCGCGTAGCGGAACTCGCCGTCGTCGGCCTTCGCCGCGATCATCTTCCACGTCACGTTGTCGTTCCCCACCCAGCCGAACTTCTTCGCCAGGCTCTGCTTCACGCCGACGACCACCGGGGAGAGCATGATCGGCTGGCGGTCGAGCACCTTGGCGGCGCCTCCGGCCAGGTCGATGTACTTCTCGTTGGAGAACCACGCGAGGTCGGCGTCGGTCCCGCGAACGATGGTCTCGGCGCCGTCGAGCGAGCCGGAGTACTCGAACCGGAGGTCGAGGCCGGTGTCCTTGCGGATCCGCGCCACGAGCGGCTGAAGGTCCGACAGCTCAGAGCCGGCGAGGATCGTGAGGGTGTTGGGCCCCGGCGGGCTGGGCTGGGCATGCGAGCCGCTCCCGGTGCACGCCGTGAGCACCAACGCCACGGCGAAGGTGGCGGCCGACCACCGCATCCGCACGCGCCCCTTCCCGGGCTCGCTCGTCGCCACCGGTTTCTCCTCAGGTCCCGAGCGAGAGCTCGCCGCCACCCGGCGAGTCGTCTCCTCGCGCGCGCTCCAGGTACGCCTGCGCCTTCCCGACCTCGGTCTGGAGTGCCTCGACGGTCTGCTTCATGCTGTCGAGGGCCTGCGCCTTGTACGAGTCGATCGCGTCGATGGACGCGTACACATTGTCGAAGGCGGCCTGCAGCTTATCCACTCCGATCGTGGAGCTCGCGGCCTGCTCGTGCACCCGCTCGGACTGGTCGCGGAGCATCTCGGACGTCGACTCGATCATGTTCTCGGTCGTGGTGTTCAGGGCCGTGATCTGATCGAGCACGAGCCGTTGATTGGCAAGCGCCTGGGCCACCATGACGGCCGTGCGCAGCGCCGACACCGTCGTCGTCGTCGCGCGGTCGACACCTTTGATCAGCTCCACGTTGTTCTTCCTGATCAGCTCGAGCGCCAGATAGCCCTGGGCGCTGACGGCGAGCTGCGTCAGCAGGTCCTGGTCCTTCTGGCGAACGTAGAAGAGCACTTCCTGCTGCAGCGCCTTCGCCTTGTCGGGATCGGCCGCCTGCAGCGAGGCGATCTTGGCCTCGAGCGCGCCGTCGAGGTGGCCGGCCATGTACGCGTACTGCTTGAGCCGGTCCATCGTCGTCCACAGGTTTGCCTTCTCCTGTTCGATGGCGGCGTTGTCCTGCCGCAGCTCGTCCTGTCCCTGATACAGCGACTGCAGGATGCCGTTCAGGTGCGTCTGCGCGGATTGGTACTTCGCGAAGTAGTCGCGGAGACGGTCGCCGAACGGGATGAGCCCGAACAGCTTCTTCTTGGAGAACAGTCCCTGCTTCGCCGGGTCGAGGTCGTCGATGGTCCGGCGGAGCTCGACGAGCGACTTCGCGACCGGTGCGTTCTTGTCGAACAGGCCGGAGCCCATCGCCCGGACGGGCCGGTCGAGCATGCGGTTCGACACGCTCGCGGACTGACGGATCTCCTTGTCCCCGAGCGTGTGCACCGAGTCGACCTTGCGCTGCATCTCGGGCGAGTTGGGGTCGAGCTTCGTCAGGGAGTCGACGTAGCCGTCGACGGTCTGGTCCAGCCGCTGCTTCGTCGCGCCGTCCAGCTCGACCATCCCGTCGGCCTGCGCCGGCGACACCGGGGCGATGGGCTGCGGCGGACTCAGAACCAGTTCCGAGCTCTGCGTGCTCACGGGGATCCTCCGTTTCCGTAGGCGAGTTCGATCTTTTCGATCATGTGCTCGAGCACGTCGTAGGCCGGCGGCTCGATGATGTCCACGAGGTCGTTCGGGAGCTTCAGATGGTGGGCGGCGGTCGCCTGGCGAAAGTACGCCGGGTCGTTGGTGCGGAACCCGAACGTCGCCTCGAGCCGCTCGAGGACCGGGTCGTGCAACAGCAGCTGTCCGACGCGATCGCCCACCGGCTTGAGCGGGATGAAGATGTGCTTCGACAGGACCTCGGGATCGGGGTAGGTCAGGACCATGTCGGGCCGTATCGACCCGTCGGCTGCGATCACCTGCGCCACGAACTGCGCTTCGTAGATCATGACGATCGGCGTCTTGCCCATCCCGATCGACAGGTAGTCGTCGAACGGCTCCTCGGACGAGGACTCGAGGAATCCCTGCCGCAGAAAGAGCTGCTCGGCCCGCGGGGTGACGGCGTCGGCCTGCGAATCGCTCTCGACGATGTTGTCGTGGTTGAGGACGTAGGACGCGATCGACAGGTACATGGCCGCCGAGTTGGAGGTGCGCACGTCGGTCGACGTCACCAGGATGCTCGTCCCCGCCGGGTACTGGGTGTTGTGGGGGAGGTCGGTCCAGCGGACGTTGTGGGCCACGAGCTTCAGGTACGGGGCGATCCGGAAGGAGTAGTACGAGCCACGGTTCTGGACGACTCCCGCGTTCTCCAGCAGCTGCAGGATCGGACGCCAGGTGGCGATCGCCATCGGCGAATAGAACACCGTGTACGACTTCGTCGCCCCCGTCTTCTGCACGATCTTCTCGGCCGCCGGCGACCCGGAGGGGAACGCGAAGTCGTAGCGCGAAAGGTCGACCGACGTCGCGATCTGGCGCGAGCCGGCGGTGTCCACCTGGACGCTCAACCCATGCCGCGCGAACTCGGCCTTCACCCGCGGGTCGAGGAAGAAAGGCTGCTTCTCGGAGCCGATGACGCCACGAACGACCGTCAGCTGGGAACTCGTCTGGCCCTTCGTGCTGTGGCCTACGACGGATGCGACGATCGCCGCGACGACCCCGACCGCAACGAGCACCGCGAGCCCGGGTCCCACCCATCTCCTCACCCGCAGTCCTCCACTGCCGGGGCCGTACCGGAAGAGTACAGGAGCCGGACGAAATTGAGGACTAGGTCGTCTTTGTCTCCGGCGAGTCCGCGGTCGTTCGCCCTGCCCGACGACCGAGGTAGAGGGCGGTCCACACCGGCAACGCCAGGAGCGCGACCCATACGACGATCACGAACAGCGTCCCCCACCCGTTCAGGCCGCCCGTGCAGTTGGTTGTCCCGACGTGTCCACCGCCCGGGATGGGACCTTCACTCGTGCTCAGGCAACGCCGCGCGGGGAGTGTCAGCAAGAAGAAGGACAAGACGACGGCCGGTGCGAGCCCCAGCGGAAGGACGAGCGTTCCGATCACCTTGTCGCGAACCGTCCACGCCTTCGACACCCAGAGCATGACGACACCGACGATCCACCCGACGACCGGCAGAATCAGCCCGCCGATGAGGAGCGCACCGATGGCGACCCACTCGAACGGACCCGCGGTCGATTGCGCCGGATGCGCTGCCGGCTCGTCCTGCGCTTCCGCGGCGACGATCTGCTCCGGGTCGCCCAGCCGGTCGATCGCGGTCCGAACCTGGGCCTCGGTCGCGTCGGGCGGAAGAGATTCCGCGAGGTGCGCCTCGATCTCCGAGATCAGGTCGTCGCGCCGGTCGGGCGGGAGCCGCCCGGCCGCGGCGCGGAGCCGCGCGAGGTACTCCTCGGCGAGCGGGTGCAGCGTGGATGACGTCACGGGGAGCCTCCTGTCCCGAGCAGCGCGTCGACGCCGTCGCGAAAACGGGTCCACTCCTCCACGAACGCGGCGAGCCGTGCGCGCCCGCTCGCGGTGAGCGAGTAGTAACGGCGGGGCGGTCCCGACGGCGACTCCTTCCACTCGGTGTCGACCAGGCCCTCGCGCCGAAGGCGGCCGAGGAGTGGGTACAGGGTTCCCTCCGTCGTGACCAGGCCGTCCACGTCCGACAGCGCCCGCACCAGCTCGAAGCCGTAGCGCTCCCCGCCCCGCACGAGCGCGAGCACGCAGAACTCCAGTACGCCGCGCCGGAGCTGGGGCGACCACTCCTCCCGCGTTGCTACCATGCCGTGCAAGGTACCTTGGAACTCTCGCTTCGTCAAGGGACGGGCCCGCTGGACGGGTTGGACAAATCCCCAGGTCAAGATTGTGGACCGTGAGGCCGAGAATCTGTTGCAGAAGCGGAAGGAACGGGTAGGGTGAATGTCCACATGAACGCAGAGGCAGACTTCGCGAACCACCTGACGCTCGTACTGCTTATTAGGTAGGCGCGGGCGGGGCGAAGCACGCCCTGGCCGCGCCGAAAACCCCTCCACGCGAGGGGTTTTTTCGTTCCCGGATCGGCGAAGCCCTCGAGACCAAAGGAGACGCACCATGCGCTACGAGTTCGACAAGCAGGACAGAAAGGTGGGCTGGGCCCAGTGGGAGGGCCCGGGTCAAGTGGCCCTGGAGATGCGCGAGCCGAAGGACCGCGAGTTCTTCAGCGAGTACTTCTCCGGCAACGTGACGTACCTGGCAGCACACTTCGACGGCGAGGAGGACGCGTTCCAGTCCCGCCGCAGGGACTGGACCCCCTGGGAGTTCGAGCGCGCGTGCCGGGAGCTCTCCCGTGAAGGGTTCGGCGTCCGCCGCGCCGCGACCACCCCACCCGAGATGCGGCCGGCCGCGACCCACTAGGAGGCACCCCGATGGCGAAGACCAGCGACAAGCGGACCCCGGCGCGACCCGCGCGCGGGCGCCCCGACGCCGCTCCGAAGCCGGCGACCCCGCCCAAGACGGGCACCCGGCTCAGCGGCGCGCAGTCCCTGATGAAGGCGCTCGAGCTCGAGGGCGTCGACGTCATGTTCGGCATTCCGGGGGGCGCGATCCTTCCGGCGTACGACCCGCTGGTCGACTCGTCGGTCCGCCACGTCCTCATGCGCCACGAGCAGGGCGCGGGCCACGCCGCGGAGGGCTACGCGCACGCGACGGGCCGTCCCGGCGTCTGCATGGCGACGTCCGGCCCCGGCGGCTGCAACCTGGTCACGGCCCTCGCCGACGCGTACATGGACTCGATCCCGGTCGTCGCCATCACCGGGCAGGTCCCGACGGCGGTCGTCGGCAACGACGCGTTCCAGGAGGCCTACATCACCGGGATCACGATGCCGGTGACCAAGCACAACTCGATGGTGACCGACGCGGCCGACATCCCGCGCGCGATCCGCGAGGCGTTCCACATCGCCTCGACGGGG
>DASPTB010000296.1:0-2316 GCA_035623615.1 Actinomycetota bacterium | reverse complement strand
GCGCTGGCGCTGTTCGTCGCGAACGAGCGCCGTTCCTCCAATCCGCTTCTGCCCACCGCGTTGCTGCACGAGCGCGTCTTCGTGGTTGCCAACCTCTGTACGTTCGTCGTCTACGCGACGCTCGGTGCCTCGACCTTCTATCTGGCGCTGTACCTGCAGTCGGAGGCGGTCGGCTACACGCCCGTGCTCGCGTCCCTCGTCTTCATTCCCGTGAGCGTCATCATGTTCTTCCTCGCCGCTCGATTCGGCCGGCTGGCCGACCGGGACGGACCCCGCCGCTACCTGACGATCGGCCCGATCTTGATGGGGGCCGGCATGACGCTGTTCACGCTCGCGACATCGACGAACCTCGCGCAGATCGTCCCGGGGGTCCTCGTCTTCGCACTGGGCTTGTCGATCACGGTCGCGCCGATCACGAGCACGGCGCTCAAGGCGGCGCCGCCCAAGTACTCGGGCCTGGCGGCGGGCGTGAACACCACGGTCTCGCGGATGGGCGGGCTCATCGCCACGCCGCTCATCGGCATCATCATCTCGGTCGTGTTCGCGGCCCACGCCGGTGGCACCGGCTCCGACCCGTTCGCCACGACGGGCCTCGGGCCGGAGGGCCAGACGGCGGCGATCGACGCGTTCCGCTTTGCGATGGTCGTCGCGGGGCTCGTGTGCGCGGGGGGCGGCGTGATCGCCTGGACCTCCCTGCCGCGCGGCCGCCTGGACTGACTTGGTCTTCCATGGCAGGGAGGTCGGGAGCGCCCACGCGCTCCCCGGCGAGGGTGAGAGCATGGGACCGTGCCCCGCATCCTCGTCGCAACCGCCGACGGAATCCACGAGCTCGACGCAAACGGAGAGGCGCTCCCCACGCAGCTCGAGGGCCGGTCGGTCACCGCGGTGGCATCGCAGCGCGGCGGGCGCTGGGCGATCGTCGACGGCGCGGAGGTATGGCGGTGCGCGGAGGGACGCGATTGGACGCGGGTCGCGGCCGCCGACGGAGATCACCTCACCTGCCTGGCACCGACGGCCGCGGGCGTGCTCGCCGGATCGGCCGGGGCCCACCTGTTCCGGGTCGACGACGCGACGATCGAGCCGGTTGCCTCCTTCGACGACGCCGAGGGCCGCGACACCTGGCACACGCCGTGGGGAGGCCCGCCCGACACGCGGTCGCTGTCGGAGTGGGACGAGTCGATCTACGTCAACGTGCACGTCGGCGGGATCCTGCGCACGGAGGACGGCGGCGCGACGTGGACGCCGACGATCGACATCGATGCCGACGTGCACCAGGTGGCGACCGCGGAAGGAATGGCCCTGGCCGCGTGCGCCGGCGGGCTCGCGACGAGCCCCGACCGCGGGAAGACCTGGGACGGCCGTGCCGAGGGCCTGGAGGCGTCGTACTCGCGAGCGGTCGCCGTGTGCGGCGAGCTCGTGCTCGTGTCGGCGTCCCGCGGGCCGCGGGGTGGACGCTCCGCCGTGTATCGCGGCGGGCTTGCCCGCGGGTCGTTCGAACGCTGCCGGAACGGACTGCCCGAGTGGTTCGACGACAACGTCGACACGTACTGCCTCGACTCCCTCCCGGACGGCTCGTTCGCCGCGTTCGGGACGGCGGACGCGACGGTGTTCGCGTCGGAGGACGCCGGCGCGACCTGGGCCGAAGTCGCGCGCGGCCTCGAGTCGGTGCGGCAGGTCCTCGTGACGCGCGACCCCGCCTGACGGAGCCCGTCAGCCCGCGCTGATCGAACCCTCCACGCCGGCCAGCCACCCCCGGACGAGGCCGAGCGTCGCCTCGGGCCTCTCGGCTTGGGACATGTGCGAGCAGCCCTGCATGACGAAGAAGGTCGAACCGCGAATCCCCGCATGCGCTCGCGCCACGGTGTCGGGCGTCACCTCGTCGAACTCCCCGCAGAACAGCAGGGTCGGCGTCCGGATGCGGCCGAGCTCGCGGGTGATGTCGAAGTCCTTGAGCGGGCCCACGACATGGAACTCGCTCGGGCCGTTCATCGTCGCGTAGACCTCGGGATTCGCGGCGGTCTCGTCGAATGTCCGCTGGAGCCAGTCGGGCCACGGCCGCACCCGGCAGACGTGCCGGTCGTAGAACGCCATCATCGTCGTCTCGTACTCCGCGCTGTCGGTCGTTCCGTCCGCCTCGTGCCGTCGCAGGATCGCCTCGACGTCGGGCGGAAGGTCGGCCCGAAGACGGTCGAGCTCCTTCAGCCAGAACGGCACCGAGGGCGGTGACGACTCGACGACGAGGCTCGCCATTCCTTCCGGCTGCGTGCTCGCGTACGCCATGCCGAGCATCCCGCCCCACGAGTGCCCGATGACGTG
>DASPTB010000294.1:0-4301 GCA_035623615.1 Actinomycetota bacterium | reverse complement strand
CAGGACGATGGCCTCCGCACCCGCGAGGGACCGGTCGGTGTGCCACACGGGCACGGCGTCGCCGCCCATCAGGGTGATCGCGCGGAGCGCGTCACGGTCGTCCAGCGAGCCGGGGAACGTGACGACGCCCACGCGGGGCCGCGCGCTCAAGGGCTCTCCCCCGGCGGGGCCACGCCCGCGATGATGGACGCGATGCGGTAGTCCTCGATCACCGGGTTGGACAGGAAGCGTTCGGCCATCTCGGCGACCTGCGCCCGGGCGGCGGGCTCATCGGCCGCGTCGACGTCCAGTTCGATGTCCTTGCCCACGCGCACGTGCGAGACGTTCGTCCACCCGAGCGTGGGAAGCGCGTTCTCCACGGTCTTCCCCTGCGGGTCGAGCAGCCCCTCTTTCAGCGTGACGGCGATCTGTACGTGGTACTTCACCGAGTCCGCGCCACCCCCATGCGATCGAGATACCCGTCGAAGGAATCGCCGGTGATCCGCTCGTACGCCTCGCGGTAGCGCGCCGCCGTCTGCGCCACGACGTCTTCGGGAAGCTCCGGCGGCGGCGGTTCGTGGTCCCAGCCGCTGCGGTCCAGCCAGTCGCGGACGTACTGCTTGTCGAACGACGGCTGTCCGTGGCCGGCCTCGTACGTGTCGACCGGCCAGAACCGAGACGAGTCGGGAGTCAGGGCCTCGTCGATGAGGATCACTTCGCCGCCGGCAAAGCCGAACTCGAACTTCGTGTCGGCCAGGATGATCCCCCGCTCGAGCGCGTGCTCCGCCGCGAACTCGTACAGCGACAGCGTGAGCTCCTTCAGCCGCTCCGCGAGGCCCCGCCCGATCAGATCGGCCGTCTCGTCGAACGTCAGCGGCTCGTCGTGGCCCGTGGCAGCCTTCGTCGTGGGCGTGAAGATCGGCTCGGGAAGCCGCTGCGATTCCACCAGCCCCGGCGGGAGCGCGATGCCGCACACCGAGCCCGTCTTCTGGTAGTCCTTCCAGCCGGAGCCCGTGATGTACCCGCGCGCGACGCACTCGACGGCGATCACCTCCGCGCGCCGGACCAGGGTGGCCCGGCCGGCGAGCTCCGCCGCCTCCGCCCCAAAGGGCTCGGGGAACGACCGGGCGTCCGCCGTCAGGACGTGATTGTCGACGATGTCCCCGGTCCGCTCGAACCAGTACAGCGACAGGCCGGTGAGGACACGACCCTTGTCGGGAATGGGCGTGGGCAACACCACGTCGAACGCCGAGATCCGATCGGTGGCAACCAGCAGCAGATCGTCGCCGGCTTCGTAGATGTCGCGGACCTTCCCCTGCGCAAAACGCTCCGCGAGCGCCATCTTCACCTTCCCCTTTCTTTATTGGCTTTGGGTGGGTCCTCCTGAAGGTTCCAGTTTTTCGAGGCGGGCGAACACGCCGTCGAGGTGCCGCACGAACGGCTCCGGGTCGAACAGGGCGTCGAACTCCTCACGCGTCATCAACTCCCGGGGCGCGATCTCCAGCCAGAGCACGTCCCGGAACGCCTCACCGCTGTCCCAGGCGCGGGCCGCCGCCGCCTGCACCAGCTCGTAGGCCTCGTCGCGGACGAGGCCCCGGTCGACCAGCGCCAGCAGGACGCCTTGGGAGAAGATCAACCCGCCGGTCGCGTCGAGGTTCGCCCGCATCCGCTCGGGGAACACGCGCATCCCCTCCACGACGCGATTCGCCAGCGACAGCATGTAGTCAACGGCGATCGTGGAGTCGGGAAGGATCACTCGCTCCACCGACGAGTGTGAGATGTCCCGTTCGTGCCAGAGCGCCACGTCCTCGAGCGCCGCCTGGACGTTTGCCCGCACCACTCGCGCGAGCCCGCAGATGCGCTCGCAGAGGATCGGGTTGCGCTTGTGCGGCATGGCCGAGGATCCCTTCTGGCCCCGCCCGAACGGCTCCTCGACCTCTCGAACCTCGGTCCGCGCCAGATGCCGGATCTCGAGCGCGATCTTCTCGAGCGTGGCCGCCGTCAGGGCGAGCGCGGTCACGTATTCGGCGTGGACGTCGCGTTGCACCACCTGGCTCGCCGCCTCGGCTGGCCGCAGACCGAGCTCGCCGCAGACGTACTCCTCGACACGGGGGTCGATCTGCGAGTAGGTCCCGACCACGCCCGACAGCTTCCCGACGCAGACGCCCTCCCGCGCGCGCAGGAGCCGGTCGCGGTCCCGGTCGAGCTCGAACGCCAACAGGGCCAGTTTGTGGCCGAACGTCGTCGGCTCGGCATGGACGCCGTGCGTCCGGCCGACGCAGATCGTGTCCCGCTGCTCCAAGGCGCGACGGCGAACCGTGCCGAGCAACGCCTCGAGCCGCCCCAGGATGACGTCCGCCGCGTCCCGCAGCTGCAGGGCGAGGGCGGTGTCCAGAACGTCGCTGGAGGTGAGGCCGAAGTGCAGCCAGCGCTGCCCCGGTTCACCCATCGGCTCCGCGGCCGCCTGGACGAACGCGGCGACGTCGTGGTGCGTCACGGACTCGATCTCGGCCACGCGTTCGGGCGTCGGCGCGACCGCCCGTTCCGTCACGGCGCGCGCGTCCTCGTCGGGAACCCGCCCGATCCGCGCCCACCCCTGTACGGCAAGGACCTCGATCCGCAACCAGTGCGCCAGCTTGGCCTCGTCGGACCAGACCGCCGCCATCTCTGGGAGCGTATAGCGAGGGATCACGCCGGCATCACGCGCGCATTCCCTCGTCGAGCGAGTCCTTGAACTCGTGCATCCGGGCGCGGACCTCCGGGTGCACCACGGCGACGATCTGCGCCGCATAGACGGCCGCGTTCACCGCTCCGTTGATCGCCATGGTCCCAACCGGCACGCCGCGGGGCATCTGCACGGCCGAGTACAGGGCATCCGCCCCGCCGAGCGTCTCCGAGGCGATCGGCACCCCGATCACCGGGAGGGCCGTGCGCGCTGCCACGGCGCCGGCGAGCCCACCGGCCCCCGAGCCGGCCGCGCCGCAGATGATCGTGATGATCCCGCGTTCCTCAGCGGTCCTGGCGTACTCGTCCACCAGGTCGGGGCTGCGGTGCGGAGACATCACGCGGAGCTCGAAGGACACGCCGAGTCGCTCGAGGATCGCGCCGGCCTGCTGCATCTGCGGAAGATGGTTGCTGTTGCCCACGAGGATGCCGACCAGCGGCTGTCCCGGGTCCGGCTTCGCGCTCACTCGGCTCCCTTTCCGACACCGGCGGCGATGTCGCTGCGGACCATCTTCCCGTCGAAGTCGATCCGCTCGACCGCCGCGTACGCCCGCTCGCGCGCCTCCCGCAGCGTCGCTCCCCCGGCGCTCACCGTCAGCACGCGTCCGCCCGACGTCACCACTCTACCGTCGCGCAGGACGGTGCCCGCGTGATAGACCTCGACCCCCTCCACGGCCCGCGCATCCCCCAGGCCGGTGATGGTCTTGCCGGTCTGGTGTGGCCCCGGGTAGCCCTCGGAGGCAAGCACGACCCCAACCCGCGCCTCGGGCTTCCAGGTCACGCGGTACGGGGCCAGGTTGCCCTCCACGCAGGCGAGCATCAGCTCCCCGATGTTCGACTCCAGCCTCGGGACGAGGACCTGCGTCTCCGGATCGCCGAACCGCGCGTTGAACTCGAGGACCTTCGGACCGTCCTGCGTCAGCATCAGCCCGGCATAGAGGACGCCCCGGTAGCGCACGCCCTCCTCCTCCATGGCCGCGACCGTGGCCCGCAGGATGGTCTCGTCGATCTGCCGGGAAAGGGCGTCGTCCACGAAAGGGACGGGCGAATAGGCGCCCATGCCCCCGGTGTTCCGCCCTCGGTCGCCGTCGAGCGCCCGCTTGTAGTCCTGGGCGGTGGAGAAGGGAAGGACGGTCTTGCCGTCCGTCAGGGCGAACGCCGACACCTCCGTGCCGGTCAGGTGCTCCTCGAGCACCACGCGTCCCCCCGAGTCACCGAAGATGCGCTCGACCAGGCAATCCGCGATCGCCGCCTCGGCCGAAGCCCGGTCCTCGGCGATGGTGACGCCCTTGCCCGCCGCGACGCCGTCGGCCTTGACCACGTACGGAGGCGAGAGGCGGTCGAGGAACGCGACCGCCTCGGCCGGGTCGGTGAACTGGCCGAACGCGGGCCCGGGGATGCCGTGGCGGGCGCACAGCTCCCGCGCCCAGGCCTTCGAGCCCTCGATCATGGCGCCGTCGCGGGTCGGTCCGAACACGGCCAGCCCCCGTTCGAGCAGCTCGTCAACGAGGCCCGCCACCAGCGGCATCTCGGGGCCGACGACGGTGAGGTCGATCGACTCGCGCTCGGCGAACTCGGCGATGCCGGGGATGTCGCCC
>DASPTB010000274.1:0-3163 GCA_035623615.1 Actinomycetota bacterium | reverse complement strand
CGGCTCCTTGATCCGGAGCGCCACCAGCGCCGCGAGCTCGAGGATCAGTGCCGCCGCGTACACGGTGACGTCCACGACGACCAGGCTCTGGAACGGGCCGAGGATGAACACCGAGTAGATGGCGCTCGACACGACGAGGGCCACCCACGGCGTCCCGTACTTCGGGTGGATCTTGAACAGCACCTTCGGCAGGTAGCCGTCCTCGCCCATGACGAACGGCACGCGCGTGACCGACAGCAGCAGCGCCGAGAACAGCCCGGCGGCCGCCACCAGGGCGCCGAACGCCATGAGCGCGCCGAGCCACGGACCGCCGATGTCCTTCGCGATCGTGTTCCACGCGCCGGCCGTCCAGTCGACGTTCTTCGTTCCGACGACCGCCAGGCCGACGACCACCGGCAGGAAGTAGCACGCGGTGATCATCGGCAGCGTGATGATCAGCGTCTTGGGGTAGTCGCGCCGAGGATGCTTCATCTCGCCGGCGATCGTCGAGAGACCGTCCCAGCCCATGTAGTTCCACATGACGACGAACAGGCCGAGGTTCAGCGACTGGCTGAAGCTCTGGCCGTCGAGGATGAACGGCTGCGTGGGGTTGTGGTGCCACTGGAACAGCCCCATCACCGTCATGATCGCGAACGGCGCGAGGACGATGACGCCGAACAGGATCGACGAGTCACCGATCACCTTCGCGCCGCGGATGTTCAGGTACGTGAACACCCAGATGACGGTGAGGCCGAGCAGCCAGCGGTACAGGCCGTTGTCGGCGAACAGGTGCGGGAAGTAGCTCGCGGAGTAGTCGACGAACAGCACGGGGTAGATCGCCATGTCGACCCACGTGCAGAGCCACGACCACCATCCCTCCTGGAATCCCCAGAACGGGCCCATCGCCCGCTTGACCCAGATGTAGAAGCCGCCTTCCACCGGCATGGCAGTGGCGAGCTCCGCGACCATCAGCGCGGTGGGGAGGCTCCAGAACAGCGGGGTCAGCAGGATGAGGAGCAGGGCCATCCCGGCGCCGGAGGAGCCGACGACGTCCTCCAGGCCGTAGGCGCCCCCCGACACCGTGAAGAACATGATGAAGACGAGGGCGCCGAGCCCGAGGGCGCGCTTGACGACCGCGACGTCGACGTGCGCGCCCGACCCATCGAAGTCCGCCGTGGCCGTGGCCACAGACACTCCCCCCTTCCGCACCCCCCAGTGCGGGCGGATTCTATGACGGGGTGATCATGGACCGGAAATCGGACTGGGCCGGGCGAGGCGGCGATCGCGGGCAAGGCCGTCCGGATCGGAGGCGGCCGCCTCGCGTTCGCGCCAGCGCGAACCGAGCGGGGCGTCGTCGCACCTGCGGTCGCCGCCGTCGCCGGCGGCATCGGTTTCCTGTGTGTGTCCCAGCAGCATGCGAGTCGCGAGCGGCGCGAGATCCCCCTTCATGGACGTCGTGATCGGTCGGACGCCTTGGAATACGACCGGGCTTTCGCCAGGGTTCAACGAGCGCGCACCAGGACCCACGACCGGACGCGCTCACCGTCTCTCGTGTCGGTGTCGAGTACCTCGCCGTCGCGGTGGAAACCGGCTTTCTCGTAGGCGCGGAGCGCGCGGTGGTTGTCCTGCGCAGCCCAGAGTGCGACGGCGCGCGCGTCCTCGTCGTCGAAGAGATGACGGCAGAGCAGGTCCACCATCTGCGTGCCGAGCCCGCGACCGACACAGTCCGCCTCGCCGATGAAGACGTCGAGGCCCCAGCTTCCCTCCGGCATCGCGACCTCGATGCCGAGATCCTCGAGCTCGTCCTCGTAGGGCGCCCACGGGTGGAACTGGATGTACCCGATCGGGCGAGCGTCGAGCTCCATGATGGCCGCGACGGTCGGCGATTCCGGCCGAGTGAGCGGGCCGTACTCCTCCCGCGATCTTTCGACCGTGAGCGGTGGGTCGTCCGGGTCCCACCATTCCCGGACGTGCGGGCTGTTCCGCCACCGGACCATCCGCTCATGGTCGGCATCGTCGTCGCGCATCCGGCGGATCCGCAGTGGTCCACGTTCGGCGACGACGTCCGGAACGTCGCTGTCCGTGTCCAGGTCGAACGCCTCCCCGAGCCTCGGTCCGTCGGCCCGACGATATCGCTCGAGGCTGGGCACGAGGGCGTTCCTTCCTCGGGCGAAAGCGGCAGCAGCCGAAGAAGCTCTGGGAAGCAGGAAGGGACGCCAGGGAACCTTGGACGAAAACGGCGCCGCTGAATGCATCCGGGTGGGCCGCTACTGGAGCCGGAGCGCGGAATCGAACCGCGGACCTACGCATTACGAGTGCGTCGCTCTGCCGACTGAGCTACTCCGGCGCAGGGCCCATTGTATCGGCAGGATTCCTACGGGCCTGACGAGCCAAGACGCAGGAAGAGCCGCTCGAGCACGAGCTTCGCGTTCAGGTTCGTCTCGTCGGCGAGCTCGGCCCGGGCCTCCTCGACCGCCCCCATCGCGAGCGCCGCTCTCGACGCCTCCTCACCGCGGGCCGCGATCTCGTCCGCACGGTCGATGTTGACCAGCAGCCCGCGGTCGCCGCCGACCGCCACGAGCGCCCCGTCCCGCTGATATGACGCCAGGGCCAGCAGCGCAGCGTCGAGAAACTCTCGCTCCGCCCGGCGCACCCGCCGCTCGTGCTGCTCCTCGATCCGGCGGACGACTCCCCGGAACGCGTCCTCGGGCTTCCCGCGCTCGTCCAGGAACGGCCGCAGCTCTTCCTCCAGCTCGCCGCCGAGCCGCGCGCGGAACTCCTTCGCGGCTTCGAGCAGATCCTCGGCGGCCCCGAGCGCCCCCGCCGGACCGCCCCTCGCGCGCTCGGCCGCCGCGAGGGCCGCGTCGCGGAACGCGAGCCCCTGGTCATCCCGCGCGATGCGCCGTGCGCGGCCCAGGTTCGCCCCGGCCAGCCGCGACGCGAGCCGCGCGCGATCCTGGCCGACCCCTTCCCCGACGAGCGTCCCCACCACGAAGTCCTCGGCGAGCGGCGGGAACGCGATCTCCTGGCACCGCGAGCGAATGGTTTCGGGCAGGTCGTTCGGCCGCGCCGACAGCAGCACCATCACCGTGTCGCCCGGCGGCTCCTCGAGCACCTTCAGCAGGACGTCGGCCGCCTCGGTCCGCAGCCGGTCGGCCTGCAGCACCACCATCACCTTGCGGCC
>DASPTB010000258.1:0-15227 GCA_035623615.1 Actinomycetota bacterium | reverse complement strand
GCTCCGCGGGCCGGCGACGTGCGGCACAGTCAGGCCGACGTCTCCGCGGCCGGTCGCCTGCTCGGCTACCGCCCGCTCGTCACGTTCGAGGAGGGCCTGCGCAGGACGGTCGACTGGCTCCGCTCCGTTGCTCCTGCCGCGGTGGGCCTGTGAGGGCGGCAGCCCTCAATCAATGCGCCGCGGCGTCTCCGTTCGCCGAACGTGGTGAGGTCGTGCCCTCGACTGTCGCGCGGACCGCGTCGATCGCGGACGGCAGGTCGCCGATCCGCAGCCGGTAGCAGTCGGCATCCCTCAGGACCTGCGCGAGCACTCGTACCCCCTCCGCTTTGAACCGCTTGAAGTTGTATGAGTTGTCCACGAGGGCGACGAGCGCTTCGGCACGCGATATCGGCTCCATACGGGTCGTGCTGCCGGCAACGTAGCTCGGGAAGACCACCCAGCGAAGGGAGACGGGGGTCTGCCCCTCGATGGCCCCCGGCCGGAGCGCCTCCGCGCTCACGTAGTGATAGGGAGTGTCTTCCTCCGCGGTCCGCATCTCCGCGGGAAGGGACTGCAGCAGCCCGGGGAACAGCGGCCAGGACGGCGGCTCCAGACGCAAAGCCTTCTGGAAGGGCCGCACGAGGCCCGTCAGCGGGTCGATCGCCAGGACCTCGTCGCTGACGTAGGAGAAGCCCGATCGAACGAGGCCCGCCACCAGCGTGGTCTTTCCGGAGTCCATGGGCGCGGGCAGGGCGACCGCGCTGGCGCCGAGCGCAGCCACCGACGCGTGCAACAGCAGGAGCGAGGAGGTTCGCCGGATGGCGTCCTGCTGGACGGCCCATACGATGCTTCGCGTGACGTCGGACGCGCTGAGCGCGGGAGGGACGGCCTTGCCGTCAACCTCCAAGGAGAAGAGTCCGCCGTGAGCCCTTCGAACGCGAAGGGTGCTGGATGCCCGGTCGTCCGTCGACCGGAAGGGCGCGAGGTATCCGTCGAGCATCTCGTAGACGAGATCGTCGTCCACCTCCAGACGGAACGAGTAGTCGAGGGCGCGGTAGCGCCAGCAACGGCCACCGGGTGCCCGCTCGTCCCACGGGCTGTGCGCCGGGACGGCTGGGGAGGCGCGCACCGTCACCCCCACGTCCTTTGCGCGCACAGCGAAACCGCCTCGGGGGACCCCTCTGCGACTCGAGGGTCCTCCGAGGCGGTTTCGACGAGCGGTCGAGTCCGTCCTAGGTGCAGGAGCAGACGTTCTTCACGCAGGAGCAGGACTTTCCTGTGTGGTAGGCGACCACCGAGTTCAACGGCTTGCCCTTCTTGCTGACGGGAGTGCTGCACTGGGCAGCGCATTCCGACGGCGAGATGTCGTCCTGGGCGCACTTGACCCCGGTGTCGTTCTTCCTGGCGCACTGACAGCACGCGTGCAAGCTGGCGGCGTAGGCCGATGGGGCCGTGATGCTCTGAATGACGGGAGCAGCCCATAGCAGCGTGCCACCGACGATCGCTCCCCGCTTCATCAGATCGCGCCGGGTCAGGCCGAACTCGCGCCGCAGGCCGTCGTCCCTCTGCTCGTCGCTCACGTAGCCTCCTCTCGGGGCGGTGCTTCGTGTGCAGAGGGTCGCAGACGCGCGTAGGGGGCCTCATCGGCACGTCACCGTATCTTTTCTGCGGCACCGGCCCGTCGCGTCTCACCCGTCCGGGCCCGGCTCCTACGGCTCACCGCGCGTCGGCGGACACGAGCAGGCGAGGCCCAGCCGGGACGCCCGATGGCCCGAAGGCTTCATCGACGCCCTGCCGGAAGGCCCGCACCATCTCGGCGGGGGAGGCCATCGCCAGTTGCGAGCAGGCTTCCGTGCCCGCGACCAGGCGTTTCACGGTACGCAGCGACTCCGGGCCCACCTGGGGGAAGTTGATGGTGCCGGTGGCCAGGTGCAGCAGCGCCACCCCTCGCGACACCGGAGTCAGGACCGGGCCGTCTGCGACGAAGGTCATGACCATCTGGGGCTGGACCGGCTCGGTCACGCGGAGCCGGCCTTCGAGGGGGTCGTCCGCTTCGCCGTCGAGGCTCGCAAGGATTTCGGGCGAAACCGCCAAGCGACGCGGGACGGGGACGATCATCGCCGTGGCGTGGTCCACCGCGACCCAGCGCGCCGGGGTCGCGAGGGCACCGGCGGACAGCAGACGCCGCCGGCCGTCGTCGAGGACGGTCGCCAGGGCCCTGGACATGAGCACATCGACGCCCTCGATGCGGACCAAGGTGGCGTGCAGGAAGACGGCGTCCTTCCGGGTCGGCGCCAGGAACGTTTCCAGCTCGTCCAGGAACGTCCGCCGAAGGGCGTCGACACCGAAGGACCGGACCGCCGCGATGGTTCCGCGATACATCACGTGGAACCGTTTGATGCCCGCCGCCCCGGTAGGGGTCTGTGGAGCGACGTAGATGGAGTAGTAGGGAGTCGTTCGTTCGTCGGTCCGGTACTCTCCCAGCGCGCGGTCCAGCCAGATCCCCATCTCGCGCGAGTTCGTCCGGACCCCGAACGTCTCTCCGTTCAGCTCGAACGACCGGTGCACGATCCAGTCGAGGCGGTTGAGCTTGTCCATGCACGGGCTCTCGCTGTCCTCCCAGTCGACGAACTCCAATCCGTCGAAGCCCTCAAGCATGGGCGGGCTCCCCAGCCGTGGCCAGCAGGCCGCTCTTGCGAAAACGCTGATTGAGCGTTCGGACGTCGCGCTCCACCTGCGAATCGGGAAGCCCCGAGGCCTCCGCGATCTCGCGGGACAGCTCCGCGATGGTGGCCGACCCGTCGAAGAGCTCGAAGACCAAGGTGGCCGTCGGGTTGAGGTAGTGCAGCCGGTCCTCCACCTCGTCGTAGACGACCGCCTCACCATCGATCTCCACCACCGTCAGGTCGGGGCGTGTCCGGGGCTTGACGGGGGCCGTCATTCGTCGACCCACTCGAGGATTCCGGCCCGGTCGAACTCCCCCAGGATCCGAGTCACGTCCTCGGTCACCACGTCGGGGTGCAGCGCGGAGATCTCGCAGATCGCGGCCACCATCTCCTCCGGTTGGGTATCTCCGTCACACAGATGCCAGATGGCGAGGGCGGTGTCGTTCAGCAGGTGGACGGAGTCCTTCGTCGGATCGACGACCGCGTTCTCGGTTCCGGCCTGGCGAAGCCATACGCCCTCGCGTCGCCGCGGCCGGCCGCTTCGGACGGTTGTGTTCATACTCGCGCCCCAATCAGCTCGTCGAAGACATCGTTTTGAACAACGAAGGCGGCCGCCTCGAGCCTGGAGTGCACGCCGAGCTTGCCCAGAACGTTCTGGATGTGCGTACGCGCGGTCTCGGGGCTGATGACGAGTTCCTGTGCGATTCGATCGTTGCCCGCCCCGTCGGCCAGGAGCGCCAACACTTCCTTCTCGCGCCTGGTCAGCTGCTCGAGGAGCTTCACGGCCTCGTTCTGCTCCCTGCGTCGATGGACCAGCTGGGACAGAAGGGGTCCGAGCATCCGAGGGGGGACCAGCGTCTCGCCGCGATGTACCGACCGGGTCGCGTCGATCAGTTCGGCCAGCGGGCACTCCTTGGTCAGGTAACCCGTTGCGCCCGACTCGAGCGCGCCGACAAGCGTGAGCAGGTCGTCCTCCTGAGTGCCGAGCACGAGCACCCGGCATCCCGGGACCCGAGCGCGGATCTCGCTCGTGGCCTGCAGCCCGTCGGTGTTCGGGAGGCCCGCATCCACCAGGGCCACGTCCGGCTCGAGGCGTTCCGCTTCGGCGAGCGCTTGCGCTCCGTCGCGGGCTTCCGCGACGACGCGCAGGTCGGGCTCACTCTCGAGCACGACGCGAACAGCTTCGCGAAACAGCGACTGCTCGTCCGCGAGCAAGATGCGAACCTGGTCGTCCTGGACCGACACGGGGTCCTTTCTCGGGCGGGCCGGCGGCAGGGCCTCAGGTTAGAAGGGCCGAACTGCTCGTGCACCCGCCCAACGACGTATTCGGGCTACGGAGTTGGGCGTAGGCGTCGCCGTGCGAACGGCGGATCAAGGCTCCCGTCGCGGCGGAGTGACGATCCCGTGCCGGACCCCGAATGCAGCGGCCTCCAAGCGGGAGTGCACCTGCAGCTTGGAGAGAATCGCCTGGACATGGGTCCGCACGGTATTGGGGCTCATGGCGAGCTCCGCAGCGATCTGCTTGCCGGAGTTCCCCTGTGCGAGAAGGGCGAGGACCTGACGCTCTCGGTCGGTGAGTTGCTCGGCGAGCAGCGCCGCGTGCTGCTCTTGCGGGCCGACATTCCCCGCGGCTGCTCGCGCGAGCCCTTGGTTGATGAGCACGCGGCCGTCGACCGCGGCTCGCACCGAGTCGGCCAATTGGGCCACCGGGGTGTCCTTGGTAAGGAAGCCGTGGAGCCCGCGCCGCATCGTTTCGTTCACCCACCTGGGCGAGCTCGACGCGGTCACCACGATGACCTTCAGATCGGGAAGGCGTTTGGCCAGGCACTCGGCCAACGACAGCCCATCCTCGTCGGGAAGACCGATGTCGACCAGCGCCACGTCGGGACGCAGGGTTTCCACGAGTCGCCCGGCCTCTTCTGCCGTCGAGGCGAGGCCGACCACGTCCATGTCCCATCGTTCCAGGGCCGTGCGGACCGCCTCGGCGAAGAGCTTGTGATCGTCGACGATCACGACCCGAATCCGCTTGGTCGCGGAACGATCCTGACTCAAAGTCCTGATACCGCAGGCAGCGTGACTCGAAAAGACGTGCCCTTCTCGGCCATCTCCACCGAGATCGTCCCGTCATGGGCTTCGATCACCTTGCGCGCGATGAACAGACCCAGTCCGTGACCCCTCCGGCCCGCTGTGCCCGCGCTCCCGCGCACGACGGGGTCGAAGATGGTTTCCAGCTCGTCGGGCCTGATCCCCGGGCCTCGATCCGTCACGCGGATCGAGGCCTTCCCCAGCCTCCCGCCGACCGCCACCAACACGGGCGCGTCGGGTGGGGAATAGGCGAAGGCATTGCGGATCACGTTGGACAATGCGAGGCGGAGCTGGGGCTCGTCGGCGTTCACGACCACGTCAGAGGAAGCCGTCAGCTCGAGGCGGTGGGACTCGGCGTCCAGCGGGGGACTGGTTGCCGCGTCCAGCACGATCGGGGCCAACAGGCGAGGGGCGCGGCGCAGAGCGTACCGGCCGACCGACCACTGGAGGAGCTGATCGACCAGCTCGGCCAGTTCCTCGAGTTGGCGGCGTGACCGATCCAGCAGACCCCGCTCCTGCTCCGGATTGGCATCGAGCGCCGCCTCGATCGCGGCCCGTGCGCCGAGGAGAGGGTTCCGGAGCTCGTGAGCGGTGGCGGCCAGCCCGAGCTGGAGCTGCTCAGCGCGCTCCTGCTCGGACGCCTTCCGATTGAACAGCCGAAGGACCTCTTGCAGAAGGTGGGTCAGAGGCCCCCGCCAGGCGCCGCCGTCGCCACCAACCAAGATGAGCGCGTCCTCCGCCTGGATGACGGAGATGCGCGAGCCGCCGGTCAGCTCTCGGAAGCGATCGACGGCACCGGACCCGTCCGGCCTTCGCAGGGTTGCCGGGCGAGTCAGTCGAGCCAGGTCGCCGGGCGCCCGGCGTTCGTTTGCGCAGGCTGGTGTGCGAAGAAGGACCAGCTCAAGCGATTCCTTGTCGGAGCCATACCACGCGGCGACCGGCATCCCCACCTGCTCGAAGAGCAGCTTGCCCGCCGCACGAACCGCAGAGCGGGGCGATCGCTGACCGAGGATGGTGTGGGCCAGGCTCATGGGCCGGGCGACGGCGGCCAGCCGGCGCTCCAATTTCTCGCGCTCGGTGACGCTCCGGAGTGCCCCCCCGGCAAGCGTGGCGATCGCCTCCACGACTTGCCGGCACCGGTCGGCCTGCGGCCGGGGCATGACCACCTCGAGCAGACCGATGGACGAGTCCCGCACCGCCAGCGGGCAGACCAACAGGGTGAGGTCCTGCGACGAAGCGCCGGCGTTCAGCGGGAGTTGCACTTGGATCGGCGATCCGTTGCCGGCCGCTCCGCGTCGGTGCGCGGGGCGTCGCCTGACCGCGGGGAAAGCCTCCCCCTGGGAGACGACCGTTCGTAGATCGCCGGCCGGAGTCGCAAGCGCGATCCGCAGGGAGGCATCTGCTCCGACCACCATCCGAGTCAGGCGGACGGTCGCGTTAAGGACCTCCTGCTGATCGCGCGCTTCGGCGAAGTCGCGGCATGCTTGCGCCAGGACCCCGACTCGTCCTCCAGTCACCCGCTCCTTCAAGGTCCGCTCCCCCCTGGGACTCGGCCGGAACGGACATTGGATCACTGAGCGTGGTTTCTGTAAATAGGGAAGATGTCGTACGGACTTGGTAGGGGGGCTGGTTCGGCCCGGCGAGCGTATGGAATGTACGTAGGGAATCGGACGGACTTCGCGGATTGGTCCGGATAGGATGCAACGGGATCGCCATGAGGGATCGTCCGGACTCATTGTTTGCGTTCGAGTTGGGTCGTGCCCTGCGACGTGCCCGCGGTGAGCGAAGGTTGCGACTGAGAGATGTCGCGGCCCGCTCTGACGGGCGAATCAAGGCGAGCACCCTCGGGAGCTACGAACGTGGCGAGCGGACGCTCTCGCTCGAACGTTTCGTCGAGCTTGCGTTCCTTTATGAGGTCCCTCCCGCGACGCTGCTGCGGAGGGCGTTAGCGGGCGGCGCCACCCAAGAGGACCGAGTCTTGGTGGACCGGGGCCAACTCGATCTGGTCTCGTGGCCGGAGCGAGAGTGGCTGGCGGAACTGACCGACCGCGTGGCCGCGTGGCGCGGGCGGGGGCGCGGCCCTCAAGCGGTCATCCCAGTCAGATCCGGCGACGTGGTGGACATCGCGACGGCGCACGGCCTGACGACGGCCGAGCTGACCGCGCGATGGGAGGCAGCGCTTTCCAAGTCGAAGGACGTGATTGTCGTCGACCACCCAAGCGACGAGCCGCGGGGAGAAAGTCAGTCGGGAACGCCGGCGCGGGCGGGGTGAGTTCGAGCTCGCCGACTCGCCGGCGGGCCCGCTCGACGGCCTGAGAAGGAGGCGCTGCCGCTGGAGCACCCCTTTACCGCACCCGGCCGTGGTTGGCGTATGCACGGAAACCAGGATCATGGGACGAGAGGATTCGACCCGATCGACACCGGGAGGCGAGGATGGGAACAGTCACCGAGCACGAGCAGTCGCAGGTCGATCGAGCGAACGCGTCGGGGCGCACGCCGGTCCTGTTCATCCACGGGCTCTGGCTTCTCCCGAGTAGCTGGGACCGCTGGGCAGAGCTGTTCGAGCAGTCGGGGTATGCGCCCCTCACGCCGGGCTGGCCCGACGACCCCGGCACCGTCGAGGAGGCGGCCGCCAAGCCGGAGGTGTTCGCGGGCAAGAGCATCAAGGATGTTGCCGATCACTACGACGAGGTGATCCAGAAGCTGTCGGCCAAGCCGGCCATCGTCGGCCACTCGTTCGGCGGGTTGATGACCGAGATCCTCGCGGGCCGCGGGCTCGCCGCCGCGTCGGTCCCCATCTCGCCGGCGCCGTTTCGCGGCGTGCTGCCCCTGCCGATCTCGGCGCTGCGCTCGGCGTCGCCCGTCCTCAAGAACCCCGCGAATCGTCACCGCGCGGTGCCGCTCACCTACGACCAGTTCCGATACGCGTTCGCCAACGCGGTCGGCGAGGACGAAGCGAAGGAGCTGTTCGAGACCTACGCCGTCCCCGCTCCCGGTGAACCGCTTTTCCAGGCCGCCGTGGCCAACCTCAATCCGTGGACGGAGGCGAAGGTCGACCACAAGAACCCCGACCGCGGGCCGATGCTGATCATCTACGGCGAGAAGGACCACACCGTCCCGCCCTCGATCGCGAAGGCCTCCTACAAGGAAGAGGCGAAGAATCCCGGCGTCACCGAGATCGCCGAGATCGAGGGTCGCGGCCACGCGCTCACGATCGATGGCGGCTGGCGCGACGTCGCGGACACGGCCCTCGAGTTCCTGAAGAAGAACGCGTAGACGGCGCGCTCAGGCCGCCTGGGCGAACCGCGCCGCGATCGTTTCGTGCAACGCCGGGTTCGCCGTGAGGACGCTGCCGCCGTCGGCGAGCGGCGAGCGGTCGACCTGGGTCATGACCCCGCCGGCCTCCTCGACGATGACCTGCAGGGCGGCGTAGTCCCACGTTCGCAGCTCGGACTCGAGCATGGCGTCGGCCGCGCCGCGCGCGACGAGCATGTGGCCCCAGAAGTCGCCGAAGCCACGCACTCGCTCCGCTTCGGCGCAGAGCCGCAGAAACGCTCCACGATCCGGCCGCTCGAGCCAGGGGCGCAGGTCCGCGACCGAGACGAGCGCCTCGGCGACCTTGGTCGTCGACGAGACGTGGATTGGGCGGCCGTTCATGGTGGCGCCCTGCCCGCGGACGGCGGCGTAGCGCTCGCCGACGAGCGGCGCCGAGGCGAGCCCGACCTTCGTGTCGCCGTCCACCGAGAACGCCACCAGTGTCGCCCACACAGGGATCCGCGCCGCGAAATTCTTGGTGCCGTCGATCGGGTCGACGACCCAGACGCGGCTTCCGGATCCTTCGAGGCCCTGTTCCTCGCCGAGGATGGCGTCGCCGGGGAAGCGATCGGCGATCGCGTCGCGAATCATCGCCTCGATGCCGGTGTCGGCCTCCGTGACGGGCGTGAGATCGGCCTTCTTGCGGACCTCGAACTCCCGCCCGAAGACCTCGACGGCGATCTCGGCGGCCCGATCGGCGAGCTCGTGGGCAAGGGCCAGCTCGGGCGCGAAGTCCCCGGATGGTAAGGTCACTTTACCAGTTCGGTATCGACGAAGAGGACGCCCGACGCGGAGGTGAAGTTCCCCATGTCGTCGGCGGCTCGCTTCGCGGCTTCGCTCTTCATGTCCGCGGCGAAGTCCTCGCGCGAGTCCCAGGTGAGCACGGCGACGCCGTCGTAGGGCGCCTGCGTGTCCCCGGCCGTCCTGGTGACGACGTTCAGCTCGTAGCTGTTGAGCCCCGCGTAGCCGTCGCGGACGATGGGCGCGTGCCGCGTTGCCCAGTAGTCGCGGAACTCCTCCGGGGTCATTCCGTCCTTCCTCCTCATCCACACATGCAGCCGGACCATGGTGTGTCTCCTACCGCCCGCGGCTCGGCGCTTCGTCTCCCCCGGCGGCCTGCCGCGCGAGAACGAACAGCGTGTCCGACAGCCGGTTGAGGTACTGCAGCGCATCGGGATTCACGGTTCCTCCGGACTCGCGGAGCTCGACGGTTCGCCGCTCGGCCCGCCGTGCGAGGGTCCTCGCAAGGTCCAGGGCGGCCGACGCCGGGTTCGCGCCGGGCACGATGAACTCCTCGGGCAGCGGGCGCGCCGCGACCTGTGCGTCGATCAGGGCCTCCAGCGCCTCGACCATCCCGGGCGTGGTGAGTGAGACGCCGGCCGTGAGCCTCGCCCGCTCGTCCGGGTTGGTGGCGAGGTCGGCGGCGACGACGAACAGCTCCCGCTGGAGCCGGAGGATCAGGTCGTGCAGGTCGCCGGGCCCGGCGAGGGCGCGCGCGAGACCGAGCGCCGCCACGGCCTCGTCGATGCTCCCGTACGCCTCGGCGGCGGGATCGGCCTTGGAGATCCGGCCGCCGTACAGCAGCCCGGTGGTGCCGTCGTCGCCCGTCTTCGTGTAGATCCGCACGTCGCCCAAGGATACCGGGAGCCGTCATGATGGCTCCGCAGCCGAAGCGGTCGGAGGGCGCGGTGGACGTGACGCGAGAGACGCCGAGGGCGGGGACGTGCCAGGAGTGCGGCTTCGACTGGACGATGCGCGTCGAGGACGCGATCCGGATCGTGGTCGGTGCGCCGGGACGGATCGCCGGGCTCTTCGACGTGGCCCTGCCCCGGCCGGCACCCGCCGGCGACGCGGGCCGCTGGTCGCCCGTGAGCTACGTGTGGCACCTCGTCGACGTCCTCCGCTTCGGCACCGAGCGGCTCTGGACCCTCACCCTCGAGCCGGCGGCCGCCCTTCCCGGGTGGGATCAGGACGTCCTCGCCGCCCTCCGGCGCTACGACGAGCTGTCTCGGGACGTGGGTCTGCGCGCCCTGGACGCCGCGGTGGCGGTGTGGACGGAAGCCGCCCGCGCCGCCCCGTCGGCGGCGACGGTTCGGCATCCGGTTCTCGGCGAGCTGACGACCGCGGACGCCGTCCGCCGAAACGCTCACGAGGCCGTGCATCACGAGTTGGATATCCGGCGCGGCCTGGCAGGGACGTAGTGGGGGGCAGGACCCGCGGCCTCCGGCGCGGGTCCTGCGCCAGGGCGTACGATCATCGGGAACCGGAGCCGCGAGGGGGTCGTCTCCGGTTCGGCAGTACGACAGAAGGGAGCGTCCCGATGTCTGGAAGGTTCGGTTCCGTGATCACGGCGATGGCCACGCCGTTCCACGACGATGCCACCCCCGACTTGGACGGGTCTCAGGAGCTCGCGTCCTGGCTGCTCGACCACGGCTCGGACTCGCTGGTGGCCTTCGGGTCGACCGGCGAAGGGGCCACGCAGTCCGACGGCGAGAAGCGCGACCTGCTGCGGGCGATGAAGGAGGCGGCGGGGAACCGCGGCAAGGTCATCGCGGGCACCGGGACGTACGACACCCGCCATACGATCGAGCTCACCCGGATGGCCGAGGAGAACGGCGCCGACGCGGCGCTGGTCGTCACGCCGTACTACAACCGGCCTCCGCAGCGCGGCCTCATCGCGCACTTCACCGCCGTCGCGCAGGCGACGAGTCTCCCCGTCATCCTGTACAACATCCCGGGGCGGACCGCGTGCACGATCGAAGCCGACACGCTGCTGCGCCTCGCCGCCGACGTACCCAACATCGTGGCCGTCAAGGACGCGACGGCCGACTTCCAGACGGCGTCGCGCGTCATCGCCGAGAGCCCGCCCGAATTCGAGGTGTACTCCGGCGATGACTGGGCGACGTTCCCGCTCGTGTGCATGGGCGCGAAGGGCGTGATCTCGGTTGCCGCGCACCTGGCCGGCGAGCGCATGCGAGAGATGATCGAGCTCGCCGAGGCCGGCGACGCCGCGGCCGCCCGCAAGATCCACGACGAGCTGATGCCGCTCTACCGCGGGCTGTTCATCGTGTCGAACCCGATCCCGCTCAAGGCCGCGTTGGAGATGGTCGGCCGGCCGGCGGGGCCGCCGCGGCTGCCGCTCGTTCCCGCCACGGACGACGAGCGCGCGCGCATCCGGCAGGCGCTGGTCGAGTCGGGGGTGCTCGACAGCTGAGAAGCCGCGGCGCGCTCAGCAGCTACGCGATGAATGCTTCCCCGACGAGCGTTCCGCGCCTCGTGTTCCTCGGCGGCGTCGGCGAGGTCGGCCGGAACATGGCCGCCCTCGAGATGGAGGGCAGGATCCTCGTCATCGACGCGGGCCTGTCGTTCCCCGAGGCCGAGATGCCCGGCGTCGACCTCGTTCTGCCCGACTACGAATACCTGCGGCAGAACGCGGACCGCATCGAAGCCGTCGTCCTCACGCACGGACACGAGGACCACGTCGGCACGCTTCCGTATCTTCTGCGGGAGTTCGAGCTGCACGTGTATGCGACGCGGCTGACTCTTGCGCTCATCGAGGGCAAGCTCGAGGAGCACGCCGTCCGCGAGCGGGCGACGTTCCACGAGATCGCAGGTGGCAGCGAGGTCGCCGCCGGGCCGTTCCGGATGCGCTTCCACGCGGTCACGCACTCGATTCCCGACGGCGTCGCTCTGGCGGTCGACCTGCCGGCCGGCGTCCTGCTGCACACCGGCGACTTCAAGCTCGACCCCACGCCCATCGACGGCCGGGTCACCGACCTGCAGGGGATCGGGCAGGAGGCCGAGCGCGGTGTCCATGTGCTGCTGGCCGACTCGACCAACGCCGAGGACCCGGGCCTGTCGGGCAGCGAGCGCGCCGTCGGGCCGGTCCTGTACGACATCATCCGCGACGCGCGCGGGCTCGTTGTCATCTCGTGCTTCGCGAGCCACATCCACCGCGTGCAGCAAGTGGCCGACGCGGCGCGCAGGTGCGGGCGCAAGATCGCGTTCCTCGGACGCAGCATGATCCAGAGCTCGACCGCCGCGCGCGAGATCGGGTACCTGAACATCGACGGCGACCAGGTCGTGGACATCGAGGAGATCGAGTACCTCGCGCCGGCGGAGGTCGTCGTGATCAGCACGGGCTCGCAGGGAGAG
The DNA here is from genome assembly GCA_035623615.1 of Actinomycetota bacterium. Lineage (GTDB taxonomy): Bacteria > Actinomycetota > UBA4738 > UBA4738 > UBA4738 > DASPTB01. Next base: position 3,027 of record DASPTB010000258.1, on the reverse strand, counting down.
CCGATGTCCGCGCTCTCCCTCATGGCGGCGCACGAGAACAAGTGGGTGAAGCTTGGACACGGCGACACGGTGGTGCTGTCGTCGTCGGTCATCCCCGGGAACGAGACCGCGATCCACCGGGTCCTCGACGGGCTGTATCGCACCGGCGCCGACGTGTTCCACGTCCCCGTCTACCCGGTCCACGTTTCGGGGCACGCGGCGTCCGACGAGCTGAAGCTCATGCTGAACCTCGTCCGGCCACAGTGGTTCATCCCTGTGCACGGCGAGCTCCGCCACCTGGCCCACCACGCGCGGCTCGCCCGCGAGGTCGGCGTGCCCGAGGACCGGATCCTGATCGTCGAGGACGGCGACACCGTCGAGCTCGGGGAGACGCTCTCGCGGGGCCCGCGCGTGCCGGCGGGGATGACGTTCGTGGACGGGCTCGGGATCGGGGACGTCGGCGAGGTCGTGCTGCGCGACCGCCGCAAGCTGTCGGAGGAAGGCATCGTGCTGGTGGTCGTGACCGTCGACGCGCACACCGGCGAGGTGCTCGCCGGTCCCGACATCGTCAACCGGGGGTTCGTCTTCGACGACACAGCCGGCCCGATCCTCGACGAGGCGGCGCGGAGGGTGCTGGCCTCGCTGCGGGAGGCGGAGGCGGAAGAAGTTTCCGATCCCCAGGTGCTGAAACAGCACATCCGGCGTTCCGTTGGCAAATACTTCTACGAGCAGACGAAGCGCAAGCCCGTCATCGTGCCCGTGATCATGGAGGTCTAGTCGGGCACGCCCGGGAGTGAGAGCCGTGGCGCGAACGAAGACCAGGTCAAGGGCGAAGCCGAAGCCCGCTCCGAGCCGACGCCCGCCGCCGGCCGCCCGGCGCCGCAAGGGGCCCGGCGTCACTCGCCGGGCGGCCGGCGCAGTGGGGCGCCACCTGTCGGCGCGCTCGGCCGATGTGGCCGGGGTGACCCTCGTGGTGCTCGCGGCCCTGACCGTCCTCGGTCTGTGGTTGGGAGCCGGGGGCCCCTTCGGAACCGGCCTCCGCGCGGTCGTCCTCGGCCTTTTCGGCGCCGCCGGCTACTTGCTGCCGGTCGCCGCCGTCGGGTGGGCGTGGCTGCTCTTCCGCGAGGACGAGAACCGCGACCTTGGCAGGATGTCGTTCGGCTTGTTCCTCATCTGCGTCGGCGCGCTGGGCGTGCTGTCCATCGCGCGCGGGAACCCCTCGCCCTCCGACGGCTTCGACGCGGTGAAGACCGCGGGGGGATACATCGGAGCGGTCGTCGCCACCGGGCTGACGGCGGTCCTGTCCGCCTACGGGGCCGTCATCGTGTGCTTGGGTGTGGCCGTCGTCGGCGGTGTCGTCTTCACGGGGGGAACCCTTGCCGGAGCCTGGCGCCGCGTGAAGGCCGCGCTGACTCCGCGCCGCCGGGACGAGGCGGCCGACGGGCAGCCCGACGAAGAGCCGCCGCCACCCGCGGCCGCATCCGACGTCGTCGTCGACCTGACGCGTCTGGAGCCACCGGCCGAGGCCGAAGAGGAAGAGCCCGACGCGATCGAGGTCGACGAGCCGAAGCAGATCCGGCTTCCCGTTCGCCCGAGCGGCGGCGCCTACACGCTGCCGCCGATCGACCTGTTGCGCCGCGCGCCGGTGTCGTCGGCCGACGGTCGCGACGAGGCGCACACCAAGGCGGCGCTCGAGCGGACCTTCCACACGTTCGGCGTCGCGGCGAAGGTTGTGACGAGCCACCGTGGGCCGACCGTGACGATGTACGAGGTGGAGGTGGAAGCGGGGACCAAGGTGAACAAGGTCCTCGGCCTCTCCGAGGACATCGCGTACGCGCTCGCGACGCCGGATGTCCGCATCATCGCGCCGATCCCCGGTCGGTCGGCGATCGGAGTGGAGGTCCCCAACAAGGTTCGCGACTTCGTCATGCTCGGGGACGTCCTCGGGTCCAAGGCCGCGCGCGAGTCGACCAAGCCGCTGCACGTGGCGCTCGGCAAGGACGTCCACGGGCGGGCGGTGTTGGTCAACCTCGCCGAGATGCCGCACCTGCTGATCGCCGGCGCGACCGGCGCCGGCAAGTCGAGCCTCATCAACACGTTCGTCACATCGGTGCTGATGCGTGAGACGCCCGACGAGGTCAAGCTCGTCCTGATCGACCCGAAGCGCGTCGAGCTGTCGCACTTCGCCGACCTCCCGCACCTGATCGCGCCCGTGATCGTCCACCCCAAGAAGGCCGCGGAGGCCCTGGGGTGGGTCGTGCGCGAGATGGAGATGCGCTACGAGGCGCTCGCGACGGTCGGGATGCGCGACATCGACGGCTACAACAGGTCGTTCGACGAGGGCACGCTGCGGATCCCGCCCGGCCAGGAGGGGAACTTCGACCGGCTCACCTACGTGCTGGTCGTGATCGACGAGCTGGCCGACCTGATGATGGTCGCCCCGCGCGACGTCGAAGACGCGATCTGCCGCATCGCGCAGATGGCGCGCGCAGTCGGCATCCACCTGGTCGTCGCGACGCAGCGCCCGAGCGTCGACGTCGTCACGGGCCTGATCAAGGCGAACATCCCCAGCCGCATCGCGTTCATGACCTCGTCGCAGGCCGACAGCCGCGTCATCCTCGACACGAACGGCGCCGAGAAGCTGGTCGGCCACGGCGACATGCTGTTCCAGCCCGCCAACGTGTCGAAGGCCGTCCGGATCCAGGGCGCGTGGGTGACACAGGCCGAGATCGACGCCGTCGCGGGATGGTGCCGGGAGCAGCGGAGGCCCGCGTTCGAGGCGAACATCGACGGCCTCGGCCGTCCCCCGACGCCCGAGGAGGAGGAGCTCGACGGCGAGGACGAGCTGCTCGAGCAAGCGGTCGAGCTCGTGATCCGCTCGCAGCTCGGCTCGACCTCGATGCTGCAGCGCAAGCTCAAGGTCGGGTTCGCCCGGGCCGGGCGGCTGATGGACCTGATGGAGGAGCGCGGAATCGTCGGCCCGAGCGTCGGCTCCAAGGCGCGCGACGTCCTGATCACCTGGGACGAGTGGCAGGAGAGCCGCCGGCG
>DASPTB010000145.1:0-2069 GCA_035623615.1 Actinomycetota bacterium | reverse complement strand
CCGACCGCGTGCGGGATCTGGCTCGCGACGGGCACGCAGACGGGCGCGAACCGGTGGGCCATCGGGTCCCACATCCCGCCGTGCCACGTGGCCCGGTAGAAGGCCAGGTACTCGACCGGATCGATGCCGCGCACGACGGCGGCGCCGAGCTCCCGGTACGAGGGGAAGATCCAGTCCTCGCCTCGCAGTGCCGCCGCGCTCCCGACCTGCGCGGCCTCCTGACCCTCGAGCGAGGGGTAGACGGCAAGCTCTCCCTGCCGCTGCAGCCTCGCGGCTTCCTCGTCGAGCGCCCTGGTCAGGGCCATGAACCGGTACAGGCCCCGCATCGTCGCGGCGTCGAGTCCCTGAGCGGCTGCGTCGGGCTCGGCCGGGGCCTGGCTCATCGCACGGACGGCGCCATACCGGCGCCGCGCGCTTCCCGCAGGCGCTCCTCGGCGAGCGCGTCGGCCGCTTCGGCGGTGGTGACGCCGCGTTCGCGCGCCGCCTCGAACACCCGCACGACGTTCTGCTCGATGCGCTCCACCGATGCGCGAGCGCGGTCGGCGTCGTACCCGCTCGGGTGGAACTCCTCGAAGATGTTGATGATGCCGCCGGCGTTGGCGACGTAGTCGGGCACGTACAGGATGCCCCGGTCGGCGAGCGTGCCGCCGTCGTCGGGATGGGCGAGCTGGTTGTTCGCGGCGCCGCAGACGACGCGGGCGCGAACGCACGGGACGGTGCGATCGTCGAGCACGGCGCCCATCGCGCACGGTGCCAGGACGTCGCACTCCACCGACAGGATCTCCGTGGGCGCGACCGACTCCGCGGCGCCCGCCGCCAGCGCGCGCGAGACCGCCGCGTCGTCGACGTCGGCGACCACGACCGTCGCGCCGGCTTCCCGCAGATGAGCCGCGAGGCCGGACCCGACCTTGCCCACGCCCTGCACGGCGACGCGGCGGCCCTCGAGCGACGCGTCGCCCCAGGCCTCCCGCGCGGCCGCCCGAACGGCGAGGAAGACGCCGTACGCGGTCATCTCGGAGGGATCGCCCGAGCCGCCGCGCGCCGGCGACGAGCCGCCGACGTGGCGCGTCTCGTCGCGGATCACGTCCATGTCGGCGAGCGTCGTCCCGACGTCCTCGGCGGTGATGTAGCGACCACCCAGCCCTTCGACGAACCGGGCGTACGCGCGCAGCAGTGCCTCGGTCTTGACGGTTCGCGGGTCGCCGATGATCACCGCCTTCCCGCCGCCGAGGTCGAGCCCGGCCGCCGACGCCTTGTACGTCATCGCGCGGGAGAGCCGAAGCACGTCGGTCAGGGCCGCGTCCTCCGACACGAAGGGGAAGCAGCGCACGCCCCCAAGCGCCGGACCGAGCACGGTGGAGTGGACGGCGATGATGCAGCGGAGGCCCGTCGGCGGGTCGTGAGCGAACACGACCTCTTCGAACTCTCCGTCGAGTCGCTCGAAGACGGACACCACGCGCAGCATACCGCAGCCCCGTGGCGAGGCAGTTTGGAGGTCGTTCCTATAATGCGGCCGATGGTGCCTTGCGCGTATCTTCGCGTGTTCCGGCCACTCGACCGGCTGCCCGAGCCCGAGCGGGCGAGGTGGGAGCGCTTCATCCTGGCGGGCGGCGCTCCGGACGCGCGACGGCCCCGCTACCGGGAGCTTCGCCAGGCCCCGCCCACGCCCTTCCCGTTCCTGGAGGTGGTGGAGGACGACTTCGCCGACGTCCGGTTGGAGGACGGCCGCTTCTACGTGTGCCCGTGGCGGACGCACCTGCGCGCGCTGGCGGGGATCGTGTCGCTGCGGGACGCCCCCGAGGAAGAGGGCGACCCTCTCGTCTCGGAGGCCGACGCCCGCCGGGCCGCCCGCGAGCTGGCGCGCCTGCGCCGGCACGACCCGACGCAGGTGCCGACCATGCAGCAGAGCGCGTGGCACGTTCCGGTGCGTTGGTTCGTCCTGTTCGAGGACGGCGAGCGGCGGTTGACCCAGGCGGCGGGTGAGTGGGTCATCCGCTACTGGGCGCCCGCGGCCGTCGCGGCGGAGCGCGGGACACAGGCCTCCCGGCTCCTTCGGCGCGCCGGGCTGC